>CAYNMW010000113.1:0-14626 GCA_964398295.1 uncultured Saprospiraceae bacterium
TCAAAAAATCAAAGGTTTTTTAAGGCCTTGAGAAAACATCAAAAAAACACATGTTATTATAGTACTACACAAATAGCTCCTTAACTCAACCCTCAACCAAAAACTTTCGTAATTTCACCCCAAGCCAGTCATCAGCCAACATGAACATAACCAACAAACAATTCCTACTCATAGGCATACTAGCATCAATCGTAGTCGGCCTTGGCGAATATCTCTTACACTATCTACCAACAGGCCCAGGAGGAGAAATTTCCATGTTAAGAGAAGTACCTTTAGCTAGAGCATCCATTGGACACTTCTTAGTCGTGTTTGGCGCACCACTTTATTTTGCGGGGTATTACGGACTCAAAAAAATATTTTTTTCGACAAGTCCCTTTTTGTCAAGACTCTTATTGATTGCAGGGGTGTTGTCTTTTTCTATTGGTGGGGTATGGGTGTCTTCTCGGTATTTTGGAGCGGAAGTGTTGCAGCGGAGTGAAGGGACAGCAGACTATGACTTTTATTTGCAGTCTTACGAGGATCATTATCAGGTGTTGGTGTGGGCATTGCGGGTGTTAGTGGCTGTGGTTTCTGTGGTGTACATCGCTTTGGTGCTGAAAAACAATGTCGGGTTGCCGAAATGGATTGCAATTTTTAACCCCATCGTATTGTTAATTGTAGTAATTTCGAGTTTAGTTTGGCTGCCCGCAGTTGGTAATCATATAGCACCAATTGCCATGAACGTCACCCACTTTATATTTTTTGGGGTAATCTTGCTCAAATTAAAAACGAATACTATTCATACATGAAAAAGATTGGTCTAATTTTACTCGCAATTATCGTATTACTAGTGATTGCTGCATTATTTTTGTTTAGATCTGATACGAAAGATCCGTATACCTCTACTACTTGGGGTAAGTTTTCTGGAACATGCGCAACAGAAGAGTTGCCAGATGATGACTTCGGTAAGAAATTTCATAGTTGCGATTATTCTGTACCTAAAGAAGAAATTCCGACATTCAGCAAAGCGTCATTTCCATTTAAAAATAGCTATGATGGCAAACGGTCTTTACCATTGGTCGGATCTGCATTGATCGATGTTGATGGAGATGGTGTCGATGAAGTATTTATTGGTGGTGGTATCGATGATGAAGATGCCATTTTTAAATATACAAATGGCGATTTTACGAAGATGGACATTTCGCTACCAGCAAAACCATCAAATACAAAAACACTCGGCGCAATATCTTTTGATTTAGATTCTGATGGACGAACAGATCTGTTGTTATCTGGTGACTATGGTGTACTATGGTATCGGAATACAGGCAATGGTTTTGGCGCGAATAAAATAGATATACCCTTAAATGACAAAACGGTAGCAGCATCAATCACACTTGGTGATATTGATCAAGATGGAGATGCGGATATGTTTGTTAGCGGATACATCAAAAAGGAGTTGATGGAAGGACAGACGATATTCAAAGATTTTGATTACGGCGGTAGTAGCTTGTTGATGATGAATAATGGTGATGCCACTTTTACTGATGTGACAGAGTCCGCTGGATTGAGCTATGTCCACAATACATTCTGTGCAATCTTTGTGGATGTCGATAAAGATTCATATTTAGATTTGGTTGTGGCACATGACACCGGAGAGGTGCGCACCTATAAGAACGAAGGTGGACAGTCATTTACGAAAAAGACAAATCCAATGACTGGTAAATATGGCTACCCAATGGGGATTGCTGTTGGTGATTATGACAATGATGGCAATATAGATTTCTTCTTCTCCAATACTGGTTCCTCCGTCCCCCCATTTATGGCAAGAGGAGACCTGGACAAAGAAGATGTATTTATAGCTGATTGGTTGTTGTTTAAAAACAACGGCAATTTCAATTTCACTAATGCTGCCAAAGAAACCAAAGTCGCCGACTTCGAATTCTCCTGGGGGGCTATTTTTGAAGACTTCAATCTAGACGGCAGACAAGACTTAGTGGTTTCGGAAAACTATGTTGCCTTCCCACCTCATAAGCTATTTAAGTTGCCAGGTAGATTTTTGATCCAACGGCCAGACGGTACCTTTGCTGCTGTAGAAGATCAGGCAAAAGTCATCAATAAAAATTATGGTATCACACCATTGACCAGTGACTTCAATCAAGATGGATATCCTGATCTGATTTTCACGAATATAAGCGGTCCCATAAAAGCCCACATCAACAAAGGTGGCGATGCCAATTACATTGCGCTGAGACTACCTGAGAATGCGAAATATTTAGGTGCAATTGTTACGGTTACAAAAAATGATGGAAGTACCTTAACTGATACGTATGTGATTGGGGAAGGTCTGGCAAGTGATCAGACATCAACATTGACATTTGGACTTGGTAGTGATACTAGTGTTCGTGGGGTTAAGGTTTCCTTGGCTGATGGGTCTTCATATGATCTTGAATCACCAAGAGTTAATCAGAGCAATAGTTTATAAGTGTTAAGTGTTAGGTTTTAAGGAGGAGTCAGGTGTCAGGTCTGATGTGCCCTATGAGTGATCAGCATTCGGCTGAGAGGAAGATGAGCGCTGCAAATGGACCAAAGACACAAAAGGAATGCGCAAAAGAATTAAACTAGAATTCTAAAGCCCTCATTAGTTTTAGAACCACTCATCCATGACCCCAATCAGCCAAAGGCTGAAAACTTGAACTTGACACTTGAACTTGAACTTTAATCCCTCCGCGCCCCAAAATGCTGCACCCAATAAACGCCTGATCTACCAAGACCAATTTCTGTCATGTTGGCATTCATGATCAATTCACAATGGGTTTTACTTTCCATCCAATCTTCCATCACTTCGGTGAAATTGTGTTGTCCTTCTGCAATGTTTTCTCCCACATGCTGCCAGTTGTATCCTACAGCATCAACCCTGTTGCCAATGTCTTGTCCGTTTTCAGAATAGTGAGAGAATCTTTTCGATTCCCTTAAATAAGTAGCATAATTAGTTGCTGAAAGCTCTAATGATTCATTCCATTTTAAGGCATGTACTGGTTTCATTTTAGTGCCGCTACACGTACATCCCTCTGCTCTAATTTCATTTATGATGTTGAGCATAGTTCTTTCAGATTGTCCAATGACAATTGTATGAATGGTAAGGAATACGATGATTAGGTATACTCTCAACAACTCGAGTTTTTCAGCAATTAAGTAAAAAGGGCTACGAAAGAATAACGTTAAAAATGATAAAAAAAGATATATGATGGATGATATTTTGCGAATTGATAACAAAACTTAATGCTGGTAAACCCTTACAAAAAGAAGTTAAGCAGTGATTATTTTATAAGAAAATTTTAAATTATGACACGTTTACTCTTATTACTTCTGACAACTTCCATTTCAATTACCCTTTTTAGTCAATCCGAAAAATTAGTTGTTGAGGGTGCCATTGTTATTGATGACAATGAAGATCCTAATCCTGTTGCAGGAACAATAAAATGGGATGGGAACGACTTTCTTGGATTCGATGGTTCAGTCTGGAAATCATTGACATGCTGTGGCGATGACAATGTTGTAGACTGTGATGGCAATACCTATGATACGATTCAAATCTGTAATCAGACATGGCTGTCATCCAATCTTAAAGCTACCTGCTACAATGATGGAACACCAATACAATGGATTAGTGATTTTCCAACTTGGCAAAGTGTTCAAAATGGGACCATTGTTGATGTTGGTGCCCACTCTGGATATAATGAGGCTAATGAGGCTCAATTTGGGAATCTCTATAATTACTATGTCGCTAGTTCGGCTTTAAATGGTGGTCCAAATGTTTGTCCTGTTGGTTACCATGTTCCCACAGATCAGGAATGGAAAGATCTAATAAGCTGTATCGATCCACCATCATCAGGAAGCAACTTTAATGTTGCAGGAGGACATTTAAAAACGATTAGTCCACCAGGTTTGTGGGCCCCACCTAATACTGGAGCAAGCAATACATATCAATGGGATGGGAATCCTGGCTTTGAAGTAAACGGGATGTTTAACGGTCAAACAGTTGTGTATTGGTCCACTGATCTGACTGCATCAGGAGTAAATGCACTAGCCAGAAGAATGGCGTATGATGAAGCAAATCTTCGAACTCAAAGCAATAATTTATCTGGTGGATTGTATATTCGATGCATTAAAGATTGAATTCTGTTTGAAAACTCGATTATAAAATTTAGCTTTGTTATTACTAGTTATTATGAAAACATATTCTTTTAGCAGCAGATTTTACTTCTATTACTTTTTTAGCCAAAAGTGATGGGACCTATTTGTTGGTAAAACAAAAAAGATATAAAAGAGTCCTTATCTACAAAATGAGGGCTCTTTTTTTTTGACTATGAAGTATGCAAATAAAATAATCATTCAAGGATATAACGGCTGTTATCACCAGGAGGCAGCACAAAAGTATTTTCGAAGAGAGGACTTAAATACTGTGCCTACTGATTCGTTTGAGCATTTGGCCACTAAACTGTCGGAAGAAGGTGATGAGCATTTAGCAATCATGGCAATTGAAAATTCTATCGCTGGAAGTATCCTGCAAAATTATCGGATTCTTCGAGAGCATGACTTTAGAGTTATCGGTGAAGTGTATTTGAGGATCGTCGTTAATCTGATGGCAATTCCAGGTGTGGGTATCGAGGATTTAAAACAAGTGAGTTCGCATCCTATGGCGATCAAACAGAGTCTACAATTTTTTAGCCAACATCCACATGTCAAATTGGTTGAAAGTGAGGATACTGCTTTAGCTGCTAAACGTGTATCTGATCAAGGAAAGACAACAAGAGGTGCTCTTGCTAGCAAAGCCGCAGCTAAAATTTATGGTTTGAATATTCTGGCTGAGGGAATTGAAACATCGAAGATCAACTACACCAGATTCTTTATTCTGCAGAATGGTGGGCAACCGATTCCTCAAGGTATTTTTAACAAGGCGTCCATCTACTTTCGAGTTGCTGACAAACCGGGCTCTCTGTTGAAAGCAATGCAAATCATTGCAGAGCAAAATGCGAACATCAGTAAACTGCAATCGTATCCAGTCTTAGGCAAAATTAGTGAGTACTATTTTTATTTGGACTTAGAGTTTAATGATGTCAACGAATATGAAACGATTATGGAAGAGCTGAAATCAGTCTCATCAGAATTGACGGAATTAGGTGTGTATAACAAAGCAAGTGTGTATGATCATCAAGCCATCTCATAGAGTAGGTAAAGTAAAGACATATTACTTTGCCACGAAGCTAGCACAGATTGCCGCTATGAATCTACAGGGTAGGGATGTGATTAACCTCGGTATTGGTAGTCCAGATATGAAACCTCCGCCAGAAATCATTGAAGAACTAAAAGATAAATCAGCTGGAAAAATTGCCAACAAATACCAAAGCTATAAAGGCATTCCAGAATTGAGAAAGGCATTTGCTGCCTGGTACAAACGTTGGTTTGATGTAGACTTGGCTTTTGATTCGGAGGTCCTCCCACTTATAGGATCTAAGGAAGGCATCATGCACATTTCGATGAGTTTCCTCAATGATGGAGATGAAGTCTTGGTACCTAATCCTGGTTATCCAGCTTATCAAATGGCGACCAAGCTTGCTGGAGGTGAAGTAAGAAATTTTGATTTAACACAAGAATCAAACTGGCTTCCTGATCTGGATGCTTTAGCTAAAGAAGATTTATCGAACGTAAAAATCATGTGGGTAAATTACCCTAATATGCCAACAGGCTTTAAAGCGAATCTTGGCTTTTTTAAAGAGCTCATTGATTTTGCAAAACAAAAAGAAATTCTAATCTGCCATGATAACCCTTACGGATTTATCTTAAATGATTCTCCTTCAAGCATCATGCAGATTGATGGAGCCATGGAAGTGGCAATAGAATTAAACTCTCTAAGTAAGTGCTTCAATATGGCGGGCTGGAGAGTCGGTGTGATGGTAGGGGCAGAAGATTATATCAATGCTGTCATGAAATTTAAAAGCAACATGGATTCTGGAATGTATAGGCCAATCCAATTTGCTGCTGTCAATGCACTTAGCCTGGGCGAAAGCTGGTTTGCCGAATTAAATGAAGAATACAGACAAAGAAGAAATAAGGTCTGGGAAATAATGGATTTATTGGGATGTACATATGCTAAAGATTCAGCCGGTTTATTTGTGTGGGGTCTCGTCCCTGAAGATGTGATGGATGTCGAACAGTGGATAGAAAGAGTCTTGCAGGAAGCTAATGTTTTTATTACTCCCGGATTTATTTTTGGTAGTAATGGCAATCGATATATCCGCATTTCATTATGTAGTGATCAAGCTACTTTGGATAATGCTCTAGAGAGAATTTCTTCCTTTTTAAATCAAACGACAAAAACAGAAGGATGAAGATTTGTGTAATTGGACTAGGTTTGATTGGGGGTTCGATAGCCAAAGAATGCCGAACACGTAAGCATCATGTGTATGGTGTTGATTCCAATCCTATTCATCAGGAAAAAGCAATTGACTTCGGTTTGGTAGATGAGGTTGTTGATCTTGATGTTGCAGTTGAGAAGGCTGAGTTGTTTTTGGTCGCTATACCAGTAGACGCTATTGAAGGTGTTTGCCAAAAACTATTGGATAAAATAAACTGGACCCAAACGGTCTTTGATGTTGGCTCGACTAAAAGTGGTATTTGTAATGCAGTTGCGAGTCATCCCAAACGAGGACGATTTGTTGCTGCCCATCCATTAGCAGGAACGGAGTTTTCTGGTCCCGGCGCAGCAATTATAGATTTATTTAGGAACAAGAAAAACATCATTTGTGAAGAACACAAATGCGATGACGATGCCTTAGAAAAGGTATTGACAATCTGTAATGAGTTAGGTATGCAATCATTGTTCATGGACCCGGATGCACATGATAAGCATATGGCATATGTGTCACACTTGTCACATGTGAGTGCTTTTACACTAAGCCTTACAGTACTCGATATAGAACAAGACCAAAAGCAGATATTTAATCTGGCAAGCACAGGATTCGAATCCACGGTGCGTTTGGCTAAAAGTAATCCTGAGACCTGGGCTTCTATTTTTAATAAAAATGCAAGTCATTTATCTGATGCATTAGAACAATACATTACTCATTTACAGCAGTTCAAAGCTGCTATAGATTCTGGAGATAAAGTTGCCACAATGGAGATGATGGAAAAAGCCAATGAGATAAAACGTGTCCTCAATGGTTTAAAATTAAATGTTGTAAAACTAAGTTAGAAATATACAAAAACTGAAATACGAATAAAGTCATGGAATCACAAACGACATCACACAGAACAAATTGGTTGAGAAAAACAGAGATACCTGTAGTCATTGCAGGCCCTTGTAGCGTTGAAACTGAAGAACAACTCGTAGAAACATGTAAGGGTATTGCCGCTACTGGCAAAGTAGACATGTTGCGGGGCGGTATTTGGAAACCGAGAACATCTGCCGGTAATTTTGAAGGCGTAGGTGTTGCAGGATTACCTTGGATGAAACGTGTCAAAGAAGAAACTGGCTTGCCTATCACCGTAGAAGCAGCAAGAGCTGGTCATGCGGAGATGTGTCTAGCGTTTGGTGTCGACGTTATTTGGATTGGAGCAAGAACTTCAGTCAATCCATTTTCTGTCCAAGAAATTGCAGAAGCATTGAGGGGGACAGATGTACCCGTACTAGTCAAAAATCCCATTAACCCAGATTTAAAATTATGGTTAGGTGCCGTCGATCGTTTCGAAAAGGTCGGTATAAAAAATGTAGGCGTTATCCACAGAGGCTTCTCCAACACAGGCGAGAAAGTCTACCGGAATAGACCTCAATGGCAGATCGCTCTCGACTTCATGAAAGAAAGACCTGAGCTTCCAATGATTTGTGATCCAAGTCATATTTGTGGTAGACGAGATCTATTGCACGATGTCTCCCAAAAGGCAGTTGATTTGAGTTACGATGGTTTGATGATAGAAACGCACCGCGACCCAGACAATGCTTGGACAGATGCAAAGCAGCAGATTACGCCAACAGTATTAGGCGAAATGATTACTGCAATGAAACTCCGTCTAGCCAAAGAATCAGATCCGGATATTCAAAATAGCCTCGGTTTTCTGAGGCAGGAAATAACTGAAATTGATACAGATATTTTGAATCTCTTAGTTTCGAGAATGGGAGTTGCAAGAAAAATCGGGGAGTACAAAAAGAAAAATGATATTGCCATCTATCAAGCTAAACGATGGGAAGAAATTACATCTTCAGCAAAAGAGAAAGGAACTGCAGAAGGCTTGAGTGTTGAATTTATTGATAAATTTTTGCGCGCCATTCATGACGAGAGTATCAATCAGCAGGAGCAGGTGATGAAATCTTAAGAGTCCCACAGACTGTATTTAATGTTGAACCGCCTGCAAGTAGGGAGGAGTTGAGTGTTTGCCTTTCGGCATTGGGTGTTGAGCATGATGACAGGTAGCATTTTTTGCCTGCCATTCATGGGGAGAGTGCCACTCAGAAGGAGCAGTTGATAGAAGGGAAAACTCTAAAATATGTTTTTGAGGGAGGAATAAAATTTACATTGATTTAATAAACTAAGGCGAATTGGCTCGTTTGTTGTTATTTTTGTAGTTAAATTACAAAGTAATTTTAAAGGGACCAATGAAACAACTGATTTACATAAATTGTATATTTTTTTCAATTGCCTCAGCTGCGCAGGTAACAAATCCAGAGTGTGAAGATGCGATTGAAGTATTTTGTGGCGATAATTTGTTTGTGAACTTAGATAATGGTGATGGCGATTATTCCTTTTCTTTTTATTCTCCAGGTGATTGCGATTACACAATAAGAGATGATGATGTTTGGTATAAAATAGTTGGAACAGGAGATGTGATGACAATTTCGTATTGCAATTTTTCAACTAGGATGTTAATTTTCGAAAACGATTGCTCGAATTTGATTTGCCCTGACAATGTTGTTAGTCCCTCTTTCTTTAATTGCGGTCAATTCTCTGAGGAACTATCATTTCTTTCAACACAAGGCCAAACATATTTTATCTCTTGTGCCAGTATCAATCCGCAACTCCAATCTGAACTAAAAATTTCATGCCAAGCACCTGCTTTAAATAATAGTTGTGGACAAGCAGTACCTATTAATTTGGACAATATAGTTGTAGCTAATTTTGATAATGCTTCTTATATCGAAGTTAATTCAGATTGTTTTGAGGATGACTTCAATGCTGACATCTGGTTTACATTTCAAGGTAGTGGAGAATTATTAGTGGTTGAGGATTTTTGTGATTTTTGTTCAATTCGTTTCAATATTTACACTGGTAACTGTAATGATTTAAGTTGTGTAGAATTTGAAGGAATTGGCGACCTGCCAGGATTTCAATCTGTTAATGGCGAACAGTATTATATTAGAATGTTAGGCTTAGCTGGCAATGATGAATCTTTTAAAATCCGGGTAGCAATTCCACCAGTCAATGATTTATGTGAAGATGCATTGCAGTTTAATGTAGGTGACACACTATGTGTTAATAATTTCGATGCGCTCAACGAGGCCAATATGTGCGGATTTGGTATAGACAGGAATGGAGTCTGGTATACATTTACTGGGACTGGTGATATCCATCTGTTTGACTCAAATGACGGTAGTTTTAATATTGACATAATTGCAGGCACATGTCAAAATCCAGAATGTCAAACTATCACTCAATATCCTGGTGCTTTTATTTTTGAAACAATAGAATCGCAGGAGTATTTACTTAGGATTAGTCAAAATTCTTCACCAGTAGAAGAATTGAAAGTATTCCAAGAGACGTATGAGGCTGCGGAGAACAATTCAATAGAAAATGCAATTCCTATTATGTGTGCAGATTCGTTAATCTCTACACTCGTATTTGCCACCGAAAACGAGGAGATTACAGGTAATAGAAGGCCATATGTTTGGTTTACGCTTACTGGGACTGACGAATTTTATTCCTTTGAGAGTGCGTTTTTAAGCAACCCTCAAAATTTACTAAACATTTATATTTTTGAAGATACTGGAAATGAGCTTGTTTTAAATGACATTGTGTTTGATGATGCCATTTATTTGGAAAATGGGATTCAATATTTTATAGGCGTAAGCGATTTTTCATTCGTTGATTCCTTTTATTTGAAATTAGATTGTGAAGAAGCTAGAATCAATGATGTATGTTCTAATGCACTGCCATTAAATATTACTTCGGAGCAAAATATTTGCACATTTCTTACAGCCATAAATACCGATGATGAATGCGGCGTTAATCCAACGAATACGGCTGATGTTTGGTATGTGTATGAAGGTGAAGGCACTTTGAAAGATGTTACATTTGACCGGAGTGAAGGACATATACTAAGTATATTTGAAGGTGACTGTGATCAATTAGTCTGCTATTCCAGCGTTTTTAATTCTTTTTTGAGTAGCTCGGCGAACCCTCTTGTCACAGAACGGATTTTCTTTGAAGTAGGTGTCACTTATTATTTTAAAGTCTCACATAGATTTAGAGAATCGGAAGACGATTGTACATTTATTACTAGTGTTGATGTGCAGATAGCAGATAATGATCAATGTGTAGATGCTACCTTATTAACATGTGGTATTTCTATAAGAGATTCACTACAATTTGCATTAAATAATGAAGAGTCTTGTACGAATACTTATGTTGAAGTAGGAGGTATTTGGTTTAATTATATTGGAACAGGAACTTATGTAGAAGTAAATGTATTGGGTGGTGTAGAAAATGTAGAGGCATATACTGGCACTTGTAGTAAACTCAATTGCGAACAAGAATTACTCAGAGATTATAGAGGGAAAAAAGTTTTTTTTGGAAATGAAGGCGTTGAATATTTCTTTCTGATTAATCAACAGACATTTGATCAAACTGATTTTGAATTCCAAATCTCTTGTATTGATTCTTTGACAAATAATACATTGGAAACTGCATTAGACATTTCTTGTGGAGATGAGTTTTTTGGCTATTCCTTTATTGAAGAAAATACTGTTAATCTAGGGACCCAATGTACCAACCATAATTTTGCGGATGAAATGTGGTTTACTATCCAAGGCAATAATGAATACTTATATATAGATGAAGATGAGTTTTATGAAAATGCAGGACGAGAAAGTAGTTGTGGCGTATTTTTCTTTGACGATTTTGGAAATTTATCATGTCTGGGATTTTTTCAGGATAATAGAATTTTTCTTCCTGTTGGAAATCAATACTATCTGAGGTTTTGCTTTTTTGAAGATGAAAATGTAGAATTTGATTTTGACATTCATTTCGATTGTTATCCACAAGTAGAATTTGATAATTGCGAAACAGCCATAACTCTTGAATGTGGAGATGTCGTTGAATTTGATAGAACGCATGCAAGTGACGATGATCAAGAGACTCCTTGCGGTGGAACAGTTCCAGGTGATAGGGCAGTTTGGTTTCGTGTAATAGGAGATGGGTTATGGAAGGATTTTCAAATGACCGACAGTCTAGGGGAGGAAGTTATCTTTCAAATTTGGTCTTACGAAGGTAGTTGTGGTCAATTGACTTGTATTCCTTATGAATCTGTAATCCCGACTGAAATTGGAACCGAGTATTTTCTTTCAATAACCGGAGGTTATTTGGGATTTACGACTGTATCTATGACATGTGTTTCAACTTCTTCAAATGATTTATGCCATAATGCTCAACTACTTTCTTGCGGAGATGTGATTAATGGTACTTTGGATTACTCGACAAGTTGTAGTCTGGAGTTTCCATGTAATCCTGACAATATTGAACGAGTCCAATGGTTTAAACTTGTAGGTAATAATGAATCTGTTAGGCTTGATTTTACAAGCTTTGCTTTCAATTCGCATTCAGCACAGATCCAAATATTCGAGAATGGATGTTGCGATGCTCAAGCTATCACAAGTCAATATGGTTCAGAAAATACAGACGTAAGTTTTTTTGGCGAGTTAGATAAAGAATACTTAGTAAGAGTAGGGCTAGGTCCAGTTTGGGACAATGGCGATTTTGATCTTGCATTGACTTGTTTTGATAACATGTCAAATACTTGTGAAAATGCTCCCTTACTTTCCAATGGACAAATTGTTACTGTTGATCCAACAAATTCAGTTGAACTGATAACTCGAAATCTCCATGATGAATTATACAGTTTTGTTAAGTTTATTGGTTCTGGTGGAATTGATACAGTCTCTGTTAGTGGAAGCTCTCAATTTTTTCAAGTAGATTTATTCGTTGATTTTGATGGTAACTGTTCGTTTAGTTTGCCTTTAACTTTTTCAACTGTAACAGAATATTTAGGCGATAGGACTAATGTATTAGTTCCAACTATTGCGAATCAAGAGTACATCATTGGAGTAAGTGCCGATGGAAGCGATCTAATGCAAGTCGGATTAAATCAAAGTAATTCGATTACACAAACATGCACAGTTAATGTGCCTAAAGTAGTCAGAGGTCTGGAACAAAATTCACTTGATGTACAGGTCGACATTGCAGGTAATATTAACCCAATAAGCGGAGCTTTTATTGATCCATATTTTGGAAATTTATTTTCAATTACTTCAAGTCAGTTGGTACAAATTTCACATAGACATCATGGTATTAAATTACTAGAATATAGATCTTTAACCCAACCAGATAATTCAATTGATTTGACTTGCTCTGGGCATATTATTTATCAATTCGACGAATCAGATGAGATTGATTGTATCGATGAAAATGTATGTGATTGTCAGGAAGGTATGATTGAAGTACCACACCCCAATAATCCATGCCGTTCGATTTGTGAACTAATTCTTTGTGATAATCAAATTAGCTTGCTCGATAATGATTATTGTGAAACTGAAGAGTCTTTTACATCATTGCAATTTGATATTTCTCAAGATATTGATTGTCACATTGAAGTTGCATCAATAGAAAATGCTATAATTTTAAACAGTATCGATCCATTTGAAGGATTTTCTGAGGATATCTATCCCGATATTCAAACTGTTATTTCGGAATTAGGAGTACTGAATTTGGATTTTGAGCGAAATCCATTCTTTGAATCCATTGTAACTCTAGGTAACCAAGAGTTTTTCATTGACGCATGTGCTTCTATTAATATATCTGACCCATGCAATTGCCTTAGTTTTGATCAAAGTACAGATCTATTTACTGATACACTTATTATTTCTGGATTAAACAAGAATACAAGTGTAACACTGGATTTTAATAATTCAGGATTCAGAGATGAAGCAGGTGAGCTATTTAACCCGGGAACTCAATTTGTTGACGATGATGGCAATGGACATATAGTCATACCGTTTTTTCGTTCTGAAGGTGAAGCTGTTGATATTTCTATTGATGAATTCGTATTTACTTCTGTTAGCTGTCCAGGTTTCGAGTCATGCTTAGCTCAATCTATTCCTACTTTAAGCGAATGGTCTTTAATTTGGTTGGCACTACTTCTACTTATATTTAGTGTCCAGTTTATTTCTGAATCAAGTCATCTTTATCAAAAAAATCTTTAGTGTTAATTTCCAGAAAAGGATTTATGGAAGTTGAAATACTTGATGAAAAAACAATGAGTATAAAAAGTGAAGCACTAATAATGTTAAAAGGAAATCTATACATATAACTGCATCAAATATTTCGCATGTCACAAAATTACATCATACAAACAACCCCATTCATCGTCCCCACTGATGATGGTAAAACAATTAAAGAACATTTTGGACATGCTAGTGTACATGGCGGTGACTATAGTGTCGCACATATGATAGCACCATCAGGATGGTCCGAGCCATATCAGACACCTGAATTTGATGAAATTACTTTTGTCTTTAGAGGAAAAAAACTTTTTAAGATTGGAGATGAAGACATTACACTGGAAGCAGGACAGTCTATTTTAATCAGAAAGAATACTAGAATTCAATACTCGAATCCTTTTGATGAAGAATGTGAGTATATATCGATTTGCTTACCTGCGTTTTCGCCCGACTCAGTTCATCGGGAAGAGCAGTAATTTATTCTACTTTTTTAGTGGCCTTAAAAGGTAATTCCATTCCTTCAATAGAAATGGTGGCAATGAGTTCATCTCCTTCAAACGTACCTTCATATTGTAGGGTGTAACCAGAAAAATCTAGATTGAAGCTAATGTCATCGCCGTCAATTTCAAGATCCTGTAACTTTGCATTGCCTGCCTCAGATTGGATTTCTCCTTTATAATCACCACCGTCCATTTCAATAACCAATGCACCTTTGTATGTCATGCCATCTGGTGCGTCAACAGAATAGATGTAAGTACCAGTGTGGTCAGTAATTAAAAGTGCTAAAAACGAGACCGCAATAAAAATGAAGCTTTTCATGTTGGTGAATTTAAGTTAAAATATACATCTTTTTCATGTATTGCTTCAGATACTGCTTTATTTAGCGCTGAGCCCCTTTAGGGATTAAGGGCAAAGGGAGCCTTTATATTGAGAATATACAATTTGTTCTACACAACACACCTGTTTTACGTATTTAGCGCCGAGCCCCTTTAGGGATTAAGGGCGGAAAGGCCTTTACACTTCTATCAAATAAGAGGTCACCTTTTCTTGACTAAGTAACACTATCTATTAGATAGAAAAAAGTTGCCTTATGCACAAAATAAT
>CAYNMW010000114.1:0-85 GCA_964398295.1 uncultured Saprospiraceae bacterium
CCCCCGACCCCTACCCTGTCAAGGTAATGCTCTAAACCAACTGAGCTACACTCTCATATTTATATTAAGTTATAGGTGCGATCCA
>CAYNMW010000114.1:185-14557 GCA_964398295.1 uncultured Saprospiraceae bacterium
AAGACATTTAGTCTTTTGTTTTGCTTCGCAATCACTCAGTCATTCTAAACCAACTGAGCTACACTCTCATATTTATATTAAGTTATAGGTGCGATCCACATTCTTTAATTGAATCGCATTACGCCTTCCCACCCTGATTTGATAATCAGGTTCCTTCGTTAACAAAAGACATTTAGTCTTTTGTTTTGCTTCGCAATCACTCAGTCATTCTAAACCAACTAATCTACACTCTCTTCATTTTGAAAAGCAACGCAAAGAAAATAATATAAAGTGAAAGATTTGAATGAATTCCAAAATTTAAAAAACAACCGATCAGTAATGGAAAATGATACAGCGACTTGAATACCTTGTATCCATACTGCCAACAACTTCAATAAGATAGATCGAAGATTATGGAGTACAGCCAACACCAGTACCCGCATCAGCAATAAATAGTGTTGACAAAGGAACTTGGAATCCTTCTGATAAGCCAACATCATTGCTTGCTTCAAATGAATAACTACCTGAGGTTGTAAGTATTGCTGAGCTGTTAATGTCTTCCGCTAGATAAATTTCTGCTGGCAATGGTTGTTGGTTCAATGTTAGCTCCATGTCGCAGATGTTTGCATAGCCCCAAAGTATATTAGCACTTGTGCATTGTACCAGGACATAGCTGTATTCGTATAAGCCGATTCCTGCAGGTACATTAAATGTGTGTGCTCCAGTTATTGGGCCTTGAAAAGGTATGCCTGGCCCTAAGGGAATTGTACTAACTAAAACATCCGTTGCCGTATTGAGACTATTGGTTTTCGATAAAAACACTTCCAATGTAATGCCTTGAATGGTGGCAAAATTGCTCGCAAAATCGACGGTCATCGCCCCGTTGTTACTCGTCAAAATTACATCACCACTAATAGGATAGACACTAGGCATATTGGCTACAAAATTGCCATTTCTGATTACTTCTGTATTGACAAGATTAGCATATCCCCACAAGATATTTGCACTCGTACACTGTACCAAGACAAAATCAAAATCGTTGACATCCACACCGGTAGGCACAGTATATGAATGAGCTCCAGATATTGCTCCTTGAAAAGGCACTCCTGGACCAAGTGGAATTGTACTAATCAAAACATCAGTGCTGGTATTAAGACTGTTTGTTTTGGACAAGAAGACTTCTAAAGTGATGCCCTGTATAGTGGCAAAGTTCGATAGAAAGTCAACCGTAATGGAGGAGCCATCATCAGTCATGATAACATCTCCGCTAATGGGATACACATTCGGCATATTCGCAGTGAAACTACCTGAACGAACTGTTTGGCTTAAAAGAAAGTTGGTACTAAAACAGACGAGGAGAACAAGGATATTAAACTTCATAGCATTTATTGAATTTTTAAAAATACTGATTACAACAGGATTGATTTGTCCGCAATCGCTGCGATTCTTAAATGGCAGCTTTTCATTTGTTAATTTAACATTTATAGTACGTCGAATCATACACTTAGCTTGGAAATTCTAGCAGTAAATCGCTTACCGCATGAATGGTGTGATCTGGGATAACACCAGTATCATTAATTTTACCTTGACTTACCCAGCAGGATTGCAATCCATAATTATTTGCCCCATGAATATCTGACTTTAAATTATCACCTACAACTAATATTTCTTTTTTGCCAATATTGTTGTCCACTGAATTAACGGCTATATCAAAATATTCACTACTTGGTTTAGAATATCCAATTTCATCTGATACAATAATGCTTTCAAAATATGAAGTCATGTCAAGCAACTCCAGTCTCGCACGTTGTACTTCTTTTAATCCGTTGGTTACAATGCTCAGGGTATATAGAGGCTTACATTTTTCTAACAATTCAATTACACCTTCATAAGCTGTTGTGTATGTAACCATTTGTTGTAGATATTCGGCATTAAATGAAAAGCCATCTAGTCCCGTTATTCCCAACTCATTAAATGTATCTGTAAATCGAAGTTTACGAATTTGCATAGCAGTCGTTTTTCCTGCTTCAAATTCTTGCCAATACCTGTCATTTATTTTTTTGTAAACAGCGTAGAAGTTGTCATTAAATTCAATATTGTTATTCGTACAAGTTTGACTAAGTGCTTTTTTACTGGCAATGCTGAAATCGACCAGGGTGTTATCCAGGTCAAACATTATCCACTTTATTTCAGATAGGATCATATATTTATTGAAGGCATTATTTGGACTTATTTATTATCAACCATTCCAGCTTTGTGAAGCAAGGTCAGTTGTGCTCCATACGTTTTTGCTACATTTTCCTGCGTAAATATGGTGTCTGTATCGCCATATGCCAATAATCTCTGATTTAATAAAATGACTTTATGAAAATAATCATCCACAGTAGCTAAATCGTGATGTACAACTAAAAGTGTTTTGCCACGTGATGCTAAGTCTTTTAATATTCGAATTATTGTTTCTTCTGTTGTGATATCTATCCCAACAAAGGGTTCGTCCAATAAAAATATTTCTGCCTGCTGGCATAAAGCTCTTGCTATAAATACACGTTGCTGCTGTCCACCAGATAGTGCACCAATTTGACGATCTTTCAAATGTGTTATGCCCACTAATTCCATTGACTCCATTGCAATTGCTTTGTCTTCTTGATTAAGTCTATCAAACAAAGATTTAAATGGATATCTTCCCATGGAAACGATATCGAAAACTGTAGCGGGAAATTGCCAATCAACGTCATCTTTTTGTGGAACATAAGCTACCTTCTGCCGCACATCTTCAATTTCTTTCCCTAATACTTCTATATCACCAGCATTCGGTTCAAGTAGTCCGAGTATAGATTTGAACAGAGTAGATTTTCCTGCACCATTTGGACCTATAACACCATAAACGAAACCTGATTCTACATTTAAATATATATTACTCAGAACTCTTTTTCTGTTGTAAGAAACAGACAGTCCGTCTACTCGTATAGAAATAGAATCAGGCATTGCTGTTGCGTTTGAATGATAATATTGCAAGGAATAAAAATAGCAACCCTCCAAGTATCATCAGACCAGCTTTGAGAAATTTGGAGTTGTTATTCGACGACTTTTCTTTTTCTACCTTAGTTCTGGTTTTAGCTAATGCATTGCTGATAGTTTTTGCATTATGTAAAAGCATGCCTAAATAGGTGCCACCTTCACTTGACGGTTCTCCAAGAGAATCTGCATATAATTCTCCTCCGACAACAACATCATTGTCTTTGGCGATTTGCTGTAAAATTTTTGGGTTTATTGTGCTTTCAACAAAGACAGCTGGAATATTCTTTTCATTAATCACTTTAGAGACACGAATCATATCTGAAGTTTGTACATCTGCCTCAGTTGAGACCCCAATGATTGGTTCTACATCAAGACCATAAGCTTTTCCGAAATATGAAAACGCATCATGGGAAGTTACTAAGGTTCTTTGCCCTGCAGGAATTTTAGAGATATAACCTAGCATCGTGTTGTGGGCATCTGTCAACTGTTTGCTGTATGTGTCAAAATTCGATTGATAAGATTCTTTATTTTTTGGATCAGCTGCAATCAAGGCTTGCTTGATGTTGTTTATATAAATTAACCCGTTTTCAGCATTCATCCATGCATGAGGATCTACAGAGTTTTCATAAACAGAACTACCAATAGGGGAGACTCCTTCTGTTATCATTACAGTTTTTCCTTTTGTGCCAGAGTTCTCTATTAATTCTTCAATCCATCCTTCAAAGGTCATTCCATTGATCAAAATTAAATCTGCATTTGCAACAATGCGGGCGTCCCTTGGCCGAGGTGTATGTAGATGTGGGTCTCCTCCAATAGGCACAATAGATTCCAAATTGATATGGTCACCTGCTATATTGAAAGCCATGTCTTTAAATATGGAGCATGAACTCACCACATTAAGTTTGTCTTGGCTTTGTGTGGAGTAAGCAACGAATAACAGAAAAAGGATAGGGTATATCTTATTAACCATTATGAAATTTTCTTTAATAAAAGTTGGGCCGCTACTTTTTCTGATAGCAGAATGACGTTTTCGTTTATTTTGACAGTTGTTGATTGATCGTATGCTTGTTTGCTCATGACTTGCAGTGGTGTATTAATGCGAATACCAATTTCATTCAGGTGTAATAAAAAGGGCGTATCATGTGTTTTGACACCTATGACTTCTCCTTCTTCACCGACTTCCATTTCTGACAACAAAGTTTGCGATCTCAATGTAAACTTACCTTCATGATTTGGAATAGGATCACCGTGTGGGTCAAATTTGGGGTAACCTAAAAATTCGTCAAGTCGCAGAACTAATTTTTCTGAATTGATGTGTTCTAGTTGTTCTGCGATTTCATGTATTTCTTCCCAAGAAAATTTTAGCTTGTCTACAAGGAATGTTTCCCACAACCTGTGTTTCCTGACAAGCTGAGTTGCAGTAGATTTACCTTGAGTTGTTAATTCAGTACCGTAGTATTTTCGATATTTGAGATACTCCTTTTCAGATAGCCGTTTGATCATATCTGTAACACTTGCTGCAGATGTGTTCATCATTTTAGCTATGGCGTTTGTGCTTACTGATCCCGTATCTTGTTCGGAAAGTTTGTAAATGGCTTTGAGGTAATTTTCTTCAGTTTGCGAGAGTCCCATGGATACAAATATAGGCTAATTTAGATTAATCTAAAAATATTATTCGCTTCATTAAATACAGGTAGGTAAATTTTATTGACCCAAACTGGACTATACCTAATCTTATGTTTAGCAGAAAGATTGAATAATTATTACCTATCGTTGCAAAAAACCCTACTTTTGCAACCCTTAAAAAGAAATTGTAAACAAAACAGACTAATAACTTTCTATAATATGGAGCAAAACATTAGTTACATTATACCAGTATTAGGCTTAATTGCCCTGGCCTATACGTTCATCCGTTCTGGATGGGTAAGTAAGCAAGAAGTCGGAACAGAAAAAATGGGCCGCATTGCTAAAAATATTGCCGACGGTGCAATGGCATTCTTGAAAGCAGAATATAAAGTTCTATCAATTTTTGTAATTGCAGTAGCTGCTCTTTTAGCATTTACAGCGAACAAAGAGACCTCTTCAATGCTTGTAGCACTTTCATTTATAATGGGTGCCATATTTAGTGCAGGGGCTGGTTTCATCGGAATGAAGGTCGCAACTAAAGCAAATGTGCGAACCACAAATGCAGCAAGAACCAGTCTAGCTAAAGCCTTAGAAGTCGCCTTCTCTGGAGGCTCTGTCATGGGCATGGGTGTTGTAGGTCTAGGTGTTCTTGGACTCGGAATATTATTTCTTGTATATGGTAATATGTTTGGGACAAGTACTCAGGCTGAAGTAGAAAGAGTTATTAATGTGATGATCGGATTTTCATTTGGAGCATCATCCATTGCTTTATTTGCAAGAGTCGGAGGAGGAATATATACCAAAGCTGCTGATGTTGGAGCTGACCTTGTCGGTAAAGTAGAAGCTGGAATACCTGAAGATCACCCATTGAATCCTGCAACTATTGCGGATAATGTTGGTGATAATGTTGGTGATGTAGCAGGAATGGGTGCCGATTTATTCGAATCTTATGTAGGATCGATCATTGGGACAATGGTACTTGGTGCAACCTTTATGACGATACCTTCTTTCGCAGAGAATTTTGGAGGAAAGGGTGCTGTCTTATTACCACTAGTACTCGCTGCCGTGGGAATCATCACTTCTATTATAGGTTCACTATTTGTAAAAGTAAAAGAAGGTGGAGATCCTCATAAAGCATTGAACTTGGGTGAATATTCTGCTGCAATTTTGATGTTAATTTTGACTTACTTCATTGTTCAATGGATGCTTCCTAGTTCATGGTCAGTAGGTGGAATTGAGTATGGTTCAACTGGTGTATTCTTTGCAATTCTTGCTGGATTAGCGTCTGGATTAGCTATTGGCAAAATCACAGAGTATTATACAGGTACTGGCACTAAGCCAGTCCAATCTATCGTAGACCAGTCTGTTACTGGCTCGGCAACTAACATCATAGCAGGTCTAGGTGTTGGGATGCAGTCAACTGCTATTCCGATAATTATTTTAGCAGCTGCGATTATTACGGCACATCACTTTGCTGGTTTATATGGGATCGCGATTGCTGCTGTTGGAATGTTATCTAATACAGGAATCCAATTAGCTATTGATGCATATGGTCCTATATCTGATAACGCTGGTGGAATTGCAGAGATGGCAGAATTACCTAAAGAGGTGAGACAACGAACAGATAAATTAGATGCGGTAGGAAATACCACTGCGGCGATTGGAAAAGGATTTGCAATTGGTTCTGCAGCATTGACTGCATTGGCACTGTTTGCTGCCTTTATGTCTACAGCTGGTATCACGAGTATCGATATTGCCAAGCCGAAAGTATTGGCTGGATTATTATTAGGAGGAATGCTTCCGTTCTTGTTTTCTGCTTTATCAATGAATGCAGTAGGACGAGCGGCAATGGATATGATTACGGAAGTAAGACGTCAGTTTAAGTCTATTCCAGAATTGACAAAGGCTTTGGCACTTATGAAGAAGTATGATGGTAAAGAGATGACTGATTGGAGTGATGCTGACAGAGCGACATTCGATCAAGCGGACGGTAAAGCTGATTATCAAAAGTGTGTTGAGATTTCGACTAAAGCGTCGATCAGAGAAATGATTCTTCCGGGATTGATAGCTGTTATCTCACCTGTATTAATAGGCTTTGCAGGTGGTGCAGAAATGCTTGGAGGTTTGCTAGCAGGTGTAACTGTCTGTGGTGTCTTAATGGCAATCTTCCAATCTAATGCTGGTGGTGCATGGGATAATGCCAAAAAGATGTTTGAAGAAGGTGTAGAGATAAATGGCAAAATGTACTACAAAGGTTCTGAGCCTCACAAAGCAACAGTAGTTGGAGATACAGTTGGAGATCCATTTAAAGATACATCGGGTCCATCATTAAATATTTTATTAAAATTAATGGCTGTGGTTGCATTGGTTATCGCACCATTATTATAATCCAAGGGGTGTCGAAATGTATAATCCAATAGGTCTCGACCCATTGCAAATAATTTGTACAAACGAAAAAATCATTAGAATAAGATCGTAAATCCGATCAACTCGAAATATCATTACAAAATACAGTGCTTCAGCAATATTAATTGTTGAAGCACTTTCATTTTCAGGCATTTACAAATGACTAAAACTTTAAATTATTGCATCAATATTGTCAAAAATCAAGACCTGAAACTTCCTTTATACCTTTGTAAAACCTACCTTTGCATCGATTTTTGAAAAGCAATCGCCAGTGATCAATTTAAGACCTAAGCACTTCACTATCCTCTTCGCAGTTTTCCTTAGCATTTCACTATCAGCTCAAGGCCACAATCATGACCACGATCATGATCATGACCACGACCATCAACACCAGGAAACTGGACATGAAGGGCACAACCATAGTGATCACCAAGGACATAATCACAGCGACCACGATGGACATAACCACAATGATCACCAAGGCCACAACCATAGCGATCATGAAGGACATGGTCACGATGAACATCATGCAAATGCTTGTGGCATGTCAGCACACCATGGAGAGTTTAATCCTGGAGATTTAGCCTTTCACCATGTAAGTGACCAAAACGTCTATAACATTGGACCACTCCAAATTCCACTACCATGTATCATGTGGGTTCCTAAGCAAGGCTTCGATTTCTTTTCTTCTGGAAAATTTAATGCTGATTCTCATGGCAATGGGACTAAAGTATATAAGAAATATGTGTTGCATCATGGATTAATTCAACGTGTACCAAATTTTCCGACAGATGAATTGGTTGATATCGGCCATCACGATGTTGTAGGTGTTAAAGAGCTAGTAAACGAAAAAGAAAAAACTGTTTCTTATCTCTGTTATAAGGGACAGACATACAAATGTGAAGACAGAAGTACGCTTGATGGCGGATTATTCGGTGGTGGACTGACATCATTTCATGATTTGTCTATTACCAAGAATGTTACTTCAATGGGAATTGTTGTATTTCTGTTGAGTTGGTTGTTTTTAAGAATTGCAAGAGCGTACAAAAGAAGAGAAGGAATGGCACCAGCGGGAATGCAAGGCTTCATTGAACCAATATTTGTATTTATCCAAGACGAAGTTGCAAAGCCTTTTCTTGGTAAAAAGTGGAAGAAATTTTTGCCACTGTTATTGGCATTATTCTTTTTTATTCTTGGATTGAATCTTTGGGGACAAGTGCCATTTTTGGGTGGTTCAAATGTTACAGGTAGTTTGTCAGTCACTTTCGTTTTGGCAATCGTTGCATTTCTAGTCACCAACTTTAATGGCAATAAAGATTATTGGAAACATATATTATGGATGCCAGGAGTACCAGCATGGGTGAAGACCATATTGACGCCAGTAGAATTGTTGGGTGTGTTTATCAAGCCCTTGACCTTGATGTTGCGTTTGTTTGCAAACATCACAGCTGGACATATGGTGTTGGTGATTTTTGTGAGTTTGATTTTTGTGTTTAGTAAGAACGGATTGTCTACAATAGGTGGATATGGTACTGTTATACCTGCTGCATTATTGTCAGTATTTATGATGGCAATCGAATTGTTAGTTGCTTTTATACAGGCATTTGTATTTACTATTTTAACCGCGAGTTATATCGGTGCTGCTACTGAGGAGCACCATCATTAATATTTTTATACTAAAATTTTTACATTATGAATGGTTCAATTGTAGCTATAGGAATGGGATTAGCTGTTATCGGTGCTGGCATCGGTATCGGATTAGTCGGATCCAGAGCAATGGAAGCAATCGCAAGACAGCCAGAAGCTGTTGGTGACATCAGGTCGAATATGATCTTGATGGCAGCACTTGTAGAGGGTGCAGCATTGATTGCTATCGTTATGTCTTTCTTAGTAGCATAACATTCAAAAAAATTACGTGGTGTCACCAACAACGGTTGGTTGTTGGTGCCCACATTTTTTAAAAACAAAAGAGGTATAAAATGCTCATATTTTTATTAGACTTCAACCCGATTAAACCAGACTTAGGTCTTATTCTGTGGACTACTGTTTTCTTTTTAGGTTTTTGGTTTTTGATTGGTCGGGCAGCATTCAGACCAATCGCAAACGCCTTACAGTCTCGAGAAGAAGATATCCAAAGTGCATTAGATGAAGCAAAGAAAGCCAAAGAAGAAATGGCGAATATGAAAGCGGAGAATGAACGAATCCTTGCTGATGCTCGTGAAGAAAGAAGTAAAATTCTGAAAGAGGCGAAGGACATGAAAAATAAAATCGTCACCGATGCCAAAGATCAGGCAAAAGAAGAAGCAACAAAAATTGTGACGACGGCAAAAACCGATATCGAAAACCAAAAACGTGCTGCGATTACAGAAGTGAAAAACAGTGCTGGTCTAATGGCTTTAGAAATTGCAGAAAAAGTAATCAAGAAAGAATTGAAAGGTAAGCCTGAGCATGAAGAGTATGTAACAAAATTAGTTGACGGTTTCAATTTGAATTAATGTCAGTAAACAGAATTGCATCCAGATACGCTAAATCGATCATTGATCTCGCAACCGAGAGAGGTGAACTAGACGAAGTATTGGCTGATATGAAAGGCATGCAAGAAGCTGTAAAAAACAGAGACTTGTATTTGCTGTTGAAAAGCCCAATCATAAAAGGAGATAAAAAGCTCTCTATATTCAATGCTATATTTGGCGGTAAGCTCCATAAGTTATCAAGTGAATTCTTCAAAATTATCATGAAGAAGGGTAGAGAGAAATACATCCCGGAAATAGCTACTCAATTCATCAAACAATACAAAAGTAGAAGTCACATCACAACAATCCAATTGACAACTGCTCATGATATCGATCAGTCAATTCTTGATTCAATAGAAAAGAAATTATTAGACAGTAATGTCACTGATCAAAAAGTGGAAATCGAAAATAAGGTGGACGAAGAGATCATGGGAGGTTTCATTTTAGAGATTGGAGACAAATTATACGACGATAGCGTCAAAGGCAAATTAGAAAAACTAAAAAAAGCTTTTTCGAAAAACGATTACGAGAAGGCATTTTAACAATAACACACATTAAAATCTATACAAATGGTTGATGTAAAACCGGATGAAATATCAGCGATACTCAAACAACAATTATCAGGATTCAGCACCGAAGCAGAACTCGAAGAAGTAGGTACGGTACTCGAAGTTGGTGATGGTATTGCTCGTGTATACGGATTGACAAAAGCAAGAGCAGGAGAACTTGTGGAATTTGAGACAGGCGTCCAAGCGATTGTACTTAACCTGGAAGAGGATAATGTGGGTGTGGTATTGTTGGGTTCAGGTGATGGCATCAAAGAAGGGTCTACTGTCAGACGTACAGGAAAGATTGCTTCGATTGAAGTAGGCGAAGGTATGGTAGGAAGAGTTGTCAATGCACTTGGGATGCCTATTGATGGTAGAGGCCCGATCACAGGAGATAAATTTAATATGCCTATTGAGCGTAAAGCACCAGGTGTAATTTACAGACAGCCCGTAAGTGAACCATTGCAGACAGGGATCAAAGCGATTGATTCTATGATTCCGATTGGAAGGGGTCAGCGGGAGTTGATTATCGGAGACAGACAAACAGGTAAGACTGCGATTGCAATTGATACAATACTGAATCAGAAAGAATTCTTCGACAGAGGAGAACCTGTTTATTGTATATATGTGGCTTCTGGTCAGAAAGCATCCACAGTAGCACAAGTTGCTAAGGTATTAGAGGAAAATGGAGCTTTGGATTACACGGTCATTGTTTCTGCATCAGCATCAGATCCGGCACCACTTCAATTCTACGCACCATTTTCAGGAGCTGCAATTGGAGAATTTTTCAGAGATACAGGTAGACCTGCTCTGATTGTATATGATGATTTATCAAAGCAAGCAGTTGCCTATAGAGAAGTATCCTTATTATTAAGAAGACCTCCAGGGCGTGAGGCATATCCAGGTGACGTCTTTTATCTTCACTCAAGATTATTGGAGCGTGCTGCAAAAATCATCAACAACGATGAGATTGCAAATGACATGAATGATCTACCAGAAAGTCTGAAAGCTGCTGGAATGGTGAAAGGTGGTGGATCATTAACTGCTCTGCCAATCATTGAAACACAAGCAGGTGACGTTTCTGCATATATCCCGACCAATGTAATTTCGATTACAGATGGTCAGATTTTCTTAGAATCAAATCTATTTAATGCAGGTGTACGTCCAGCGATTAATGTGGGTATCTCCGTATCAAGAGTGGGAGGTTCTGCACAGATTAAGTCTATGAAGAAAGTAGCAGGTACCTTGAAACTTGATCAGGCACAATATAGAGAGTTAGAAGCTTTCGCAAAATTTGGTTCCGATCTTGATGCAGCAACACAAGCTGTATTGGACAAGGGTCAGCGTAATGTGGAGATTCTAAAGCAAGCACAGTATTCACCAGTACCTGTTGAGAAGCAAGTTGCGATCATTTACTTGGGAACCAATGGCTTGTTGAAAAACGTACCAACAAATAAAGTTAGAGAATTTGAAGATGCTTTTATGACAGCAATGGAGACACAAGCACAAGGCACTTTAGATGAATTGCGTTCAGGTAAATTGACCGACGAAGGAAAATCTACTGTTGCAAGAATAGGCGAAGAAATATCAAAACAGTTTTCATAATCCTGACAAAGTCAGGAAGTGTTTAATGCTAAGTGATGAGTGTTTAGTTAACTCAACACTTAATACTCAACACTCAACACTTACAATATGTCCGGACAGTTAAAAGAAGTTAGAGATCGAATTAAGTCTGTAAAGTCAACTCAGCAGATTACAAAAGCCATGAAAATGGTTTCCGCTGCAAAGTTGAGAAAAGCTCAGGATTCGATTGTTGCATTAAGACCTTATTCGAACAAATTAGATAAGATGTTGAAGAATATTTTATCTAATATCGAAGGTGATGCCTCTTCTACATTCGGAATAGAAAGACCAGTGGAGAAAGTACTGGTTGTGCCTGTAACATCCAACAGAGGATTGTGTGGTGCATTTAATTCAAACATTGTCAAAGAAGCGGCTAAAATCATTGAAAAATATGATGATGTACGTAAAGCTGGAAATTTGACCATTATGCCTATTGGTAAAAAAGGCTTAGATGGCACTAAAAACCGATTCAAAGATTGCACCTTCATAAACGATCACCAGGATTTATTCAATGATTTGAGTTTTGATCACGTGTCCAATGTCTCCAACTATTTGATGGAGCAGTTTAAAGAAGGTGGATATGATAAAATATATGTTACCTATGGCAGGTTTAAAAATGCAGCTCTACAATTTGCAGAAGCTGTTCAGTTTTTACCTGTAGAAAAAATAGAAGGCTCAGCTACTGGTAGTGAGCAGGCATCAAAAAGAAAAGCGGATTATATATTTGAACCGTCCAAAGAACAATTATTGGAAAACCTAATACCAAGCATTTTACAGACTACATTTCAGAAATTCTTATTGGATACCAATGCGTCAGAGCATGGAGCTAGAATGACTGCCATGGATAAGGCGACAGAAAATGCAGAGGAATTGGTCAAAGATCTAAAGATTACATACAACAAGGCGAGACAGGAAGCCATTACCAAGGAGTTGTCTGAGATTGTGGGTGGAGCAGCTGCACTGGGAGGATAGAATAACTGATATCGATTTTCATTGCGTAGACGACGAAAAAGCAGTTCGGACAGTCAGTGTTTTACAGATTTTCTACCTTTATATAAACACGTTAACAATTTACAATTATGCGGAATTTGACTTTATGCATTTGTGTTTTACTGTTGTATTCTTCATGTTC
Source organism: uncultured Saprospiraceae bacterium (assembly GCA_964398295.1). Classification (GTDB taxonomy): domain Bacteria; phylum Bacteroidota; class Bacteroidia; order Chitinophagales; family Saprospiraceae; genus CALFUK01. Next base: position 13,031 of record CAYNMW010000114.1, read on the forward strand.
AACAGACTTCTTCGGTATTGAGGATACTGGAATTCCGCAAGGGCCTATGCTTGAAGAGGAAGAAGAAATGGAAGAGCAATCTCAGTTATTACTTTCTTTGAGTTCTGACGAAAGAGAGGACTCCTTTTTTGATTCATACTTAATTTGGTTGACAGATTCAATTGGTACTGTCATTGATTCTAGTTTTCGGAATCTGAGGGTAAATGAACAGTTTGATATAATGAGACCACAATCGTTTACAGGAAATGAAGCAAATGTAAATGTTTTGCGCATTGCTCCAACCCGAGTAGATTTTCAATCTTTTGAGAACATTGAATTGCCAAGTTCCTATAACGTTATGTTCAGCGATATCCTCAATGCATATCCATTCGGAAATCCAGACGATTTAATTCCCGTTAATGTCGTTATTGAAGTTTCAGAAGAAGCCTTTGATATTTCTTCCTTTCCAGAAAGTATAATAGGTAGATCAATGACTGCACCTGAATTGGATGGACAGGTTGTAGCAGATGGCAATGTATTTAGAATGAATAGAGAGACAGGGATGTATGAAGCTTCACTTGATTTGTTGGTAAATGACACAGACGAGATCTTATTTTACAATTCAGTAACGGTAGGTAATTTTGGGAGAGAGAGAATGTTTTCGGCTCTTGTATCTTACGATAATGCAGTAGACGGTGATTCAATTCGACTGAGTCATGAGATATTTAGTGAGGATTCGGAAGCCCAAATAGTTGATGCGTTTTCAACTGAGCATATTGATGGAATTTTTGGTTACTCTGGGACCATAAAGCTTGGTGATGTATTCGATAATGCAGCACCTGAATTTTTGGCTGCTGTTTCAGTAGCTGGCATTGGAATTCCAAGTATTCTTAGTGATGGAAATATATCATTACTTGCCACTTCTGAAAATAAAGATGGACGGAACTTTAGACAAAGATGTTTTACATCTGATACTGCAAATTTTCCCGTTAGTGATATGGAAGTAGAAAGCAATTCGTTTGATGTGTCATTTAATGATGTATATGATTTTACAATCCAAGAGCCTACTTTTGAATATGATGTACTAGAGATCATAAATTTTTATCAAATAAGTAATACATTCTTGCTCCATCGTATTCATTTGGATGGCCCTGAATCCTCTTTTGTTTTTCCCCAACTACCAGAAGAATTTAACTTGTTTATACCCTTTACATGGGATGAATCGATATTCGTAAATGAAGAACTCCCAATTATTTCATTTAATCGATATGATAGGATTTCAGACTTAGATGAATTCTATAATTTTTTTGCAACTAGGTCTCTTCAAGATTATGAAAACTATTTTACTGAAAATTGTATCAGTTCTTATCGAGTGATTTTATAAGATTGGATATTTAGTATTCAGTAATGATTCCAATTTAGACTGGATTCATCAAGTATTATAGCAAGACTTCCCCGACTTTGTTAGTTTGTAATTTCTTTGCCTCAATCGCAATTAAGCAATAAATCCTTTGTTAATAGCCAATTCTATTTGTTAAAATTTAAAAT
>CAYNMW010000115.1:0-14443 GCA_964398295.1 uncultured Saprospiraceae bacterium
GAATCTCCAACTTCTTTAATAGCGGCAACTGCGTTTGTGTGATCTGCTTTTTGACTGGCGAACTCTCGAATTTCACGATAGAGCGAGACTTCTTGTGCAAATTTTGGATCGTTCTTCATTTGTTTTTCAAATGCGGATGCATCTTCAACAGTCATTAGACCGTCCAAATAATTATGTATTCGTTCAACACTCATTTAAGTATTTCTTGATTCCCATAAATGGAAATATTTGTGTTTTAATATTAGTTTTTTCCAAGATTCAAGGCAAGCAAATTTACGCCGATGTACGGTGCTAGCTGCTGCCATGTCTAATGCCTCAGCAATTTCACTTGCACTCATATTTGTTTCGGTTAGCGGAATTAATTTTCTGCATAATGGTGACAAGTCTTGAAAAGTATCTTCAAGCATAGACTTTATTTTCAATTCATTTTCATGCCTTTCTGATGTGAAAAGCTCATCATATTGTTTTTCTGTATATCGATTTAACTCAGTAATTCTTACCGTTTTTTCTTTATTATTTTTTCTAAGCTGACTAATCCACTTATTTCTGCATACCCTAAAAAGGTAGGCACCAAATGGTAACTCTGTGTTCCATTCTTTATCTGAAATTACACTCAATATGGCCTCGAGAGAATCTTGAAAAACGTCAAATGCATCTTGTTCTGACCCAGAATTTTTTAGTACCCATCTGGTGACATCAGGTAAGAAAGATTGGTAAATTGAATAGATAACATCCTTGTCACCTTTAATCAAACCCTCTATATAGTTCAGTTTATCCATCCTTTTCAGAAATCAAAATCAGAAAATTTTGAAGAATAATTACAGAATTGGGTAAGATTCTTCGGAACATTTCGAGATATATGAAATTGTGCGTTCTAAATGGACACAAATAGTGTATACTCAGAGAAACTAAAATAGCATGAAACTAATGATAGTATTGGTTTCATTTTGATATTGATCTTGCTTAAGGTATTGCAAAAAGTTATTTTTATCGGATAGTATTAACAATTGTTCAGGCATTTTATTTGACGCGCAATGGATGAAAATTAACATTGATTTCATATTTTAAGGTTATGAGCAGAAATCGCATACTACCCGTACTTTTAGCATACCTCTCATTTGTCTCTGTGTATGCTCAGCCTGACACACTTTGTCCCAACGTTAATATTGTCAACGATCAGCCGATTCTAACCGGTGAGTATGACGCATTTTATGGTGTCTTTTCAAGAGGTTATGTTGGAGAAAATCAAGAAGTAGACATGCATGCAAGTGAACTTGTTGAGTTAGATTCAGGATTTGAAGTTAAGCCCCTTGCAACATTTCACGCCTATATTGAAGGATGCAATGAAGACTGTGTAGAATCATTACCATTGTGTAAAGGCGATCCATGTACTGTCCTTTCAGGTGAGGTAGATTTGGAGGGTAATCTTTATTCCAGAAATCAAATTCTCATAACCTATCACAATAGCTTACCGGAAAATCCAGTGGAATTTGCTATTCTGAAGTCCTATCTGGATCAAATTACAAATGTGAACACGGCTAATTCGTCTGTGAAAGAATGTACATGTGGAGCTAACATCCTTATCTATGAGTCAACAGAGCCAATCAATGCCGAAGGAACAATCATTCAAGCAAATACGTCTGGTGGACCAAACGATGAAGGTATCTACTTTGGACTCAATTATTATGTACAACCTGATATACTGGATATCCCAACATCTACCAATGGATCCCCTGGAATGAACCAGGCTGTATTAAACAGATTAGCCAATAACAATCAAACTCCTATAGTAGCTTTTCTTGATACTGGGATTGATTACAATTTGTTACCTGACGAAATATTACTCAATGAAGTAACAAATTGTTTTAACGGAACTGATGCCTTTGGATGGAATTTTATTGACAACAATAATAACATCTTTGATAATCGTGGTCATGGCACTGGAGTAGTAATGGCTTACTTGAATACACTTAAAAACGAAGGAGTTCCATTAAATAGCCAACGTATATTGCCAGTTAAGGTATTGGATGATTGTGGACGCGGGACAATTTTTAGTGTTATTTGTGGAATGTATTATGCAAAAGAAAAAGGTGCCTCCATTATAAATAACAGTTGGGGTATATATAATAACAATCTTCAATTACAGGAAACAGTCATCGACTTAGATGAAAATTGTAACATAAGAATGGTTTGTTCTGCAGGTAATCTTAATGAAAATTTAGACCAAACAGAACATTTTCCTTCAGGGTATTCGAATATATTTAGTAGGATTTTGCCAGACGGGTCTACAGTAATAGATACTGGTTTGGATAATGTTTTTGAAGTAGGTGGACTGTGCCATGGCCTTGAAGATCCACCCATTACGTCTGGAACAATTAATTTGTGGCCATCTACAAATTATAGAAGATATATGTGGGTTGAACCTAGTATTGATGTTCAGGAAATGATAAATGCCATCTCTATAGTGCCGTTAAATCCGCCTATAGTCTGCGGCATTAATGGTACTTCTTATGCTGCACCACAGCTCACCGCCGGAGTGCTTGATTATCTATTATCAAATGGAAGTTTACCAAATCAAAACCAAATGATACCTGTTGGTCGTAATGTAAGTAGTAGTGATTATCACTATTCTTATACGCAACGTTGAGCACATTGAAATGAATTTTGATATTTTTCAGTAATTTCATTTCAATCAATTCAATAAATACAACGATATCATTCACTTTTTTTTTAGTCTTGATTCTATGCTTTAGTATCAACTCAGCTGGTATTGCCCAGAGTTATGAGCAGCGTATTGCTCAGGCCAGAACGAGTGATTACAAGACAGAACAACAAATCGAAAACCTTTTGGAAATTAGTGAAGAACTTAACCATACTAATTATTTGGATACTCTTGGTTTCGTAGAATACTTTATTGCAATGCGGTTTCGAAAGTTGTCCAACAACAAAAAACTGATTGAGCATGCTACGAATGCAATTGACGCATTTAAGCAATCTGACTATGAAGGCTATCGATTTTCTTTTTCTTATTTGATAAGGGCCTACGCGAATAAGAATTTAGGTGAGCAAGACAATGCAATTAGGGATGCGCTTTTTATCGAATCTTTACGACTCGACGGGAGAGGTTACGAAGCATTAGGAGATGCGATAAAACTACAAGCTGAAACATTTAGAAACAACGGTGACTTCGAATCCTCTATCAATAAACTCAATAAATTCCTGCTAACAGAGAGGGTTGATTCCTTGAATAATTACTTTAAATCTAATGTCTATCTGGAGTTAAGTATGGCATATTCTAATTATGACGACTCCATTTCTCTACAAAAAGCTATAAAGGCAATTGATTCTGTATATGTACTTGTACCTGATATCGACAATCAATATTTGTACAAAGACAAAACTAATGTGCTCGCGCTATTACAACTTGGACATATTCACTATAAATTCAAGGACTGGAATCAGACAATTTATTTTTATGAGCAAGCATTAGAGGAGGCTATGAAGATGCCACTAGATCTTGATGTAAATACTGTAAGATTGGCATCAATGGCAAATTTGCTGGAGTTGTATGGCAACCTGGGTAAGCACGAAAAAATAAAATTGTTAATTGCAAAACAAGAAGACGTTGATCTGACAATAGATCCAATAGGCTCATCTACATATTTCGAAAATTTATCCAGCTATTATCGAAGCATTGGCTCATTAGAAAAAGCGGGTAAATCCATTAATCTCGCAAAAGAAATCCTAGATCATCCAAAAGAGAGTGTGCAAAGTCAAAAGTACAAGCAAAAATTGGCGCAAATTCTTAAGGAGGATTTGGAGATTGATTACAAGAAATATTTGATTGAGAATAATCAAAGTTATTTGTCCAGTGCATCGCAAACAATGTTGACCTTGGACACCCTAGTCGATTTGATAGGCCTGGAATTGTTATTTGAGACATCAGTCTTTGAATGGAGAGAAAAGGCGAAGGCAATCTATGACATTGGACTCAGAATAGCCTTTGCGCAAAATGATGTTGATTTGGTCTGGCGGTGTGCGGAGAAAACCAAAAGTTTGGCATTGTTGGAGACAATTATCAATACACAACAACAAAAGAGAAATCCTTCCTACGAAAAGGTTGGAAACGAATTAGCTGAGTTGCGTAAAAAAGAAACCAGGATCAGTCAACAATTGCAAACAGCTGAACGACTTGCTGACAAAATCCAGTTGGAGGAAGAACGAACAAAAATCAAAGATGCGCAATTGCAGTTGTATCTTACCGAGCAAGAAAAACTTCGTAAAATAATACCAGAGGTTGTTGGCATTTCAGAAATTCAAAAATTGGTAGGAGAGAAAACGCTAATACTATATTCAAATGATAGTAAGGATTTGTACGGGATTGCTCTGAATAGCGAAACTGTAGAAATGAAGAAATTGATAGATGTCGAAACATTATCTGCTGAGATTGATCGGGTAAATCAATATTTGAAACGGGAAACTCAAGTTGTTCCAGCACAACTAGTTTCATATGTATTGACGCCTTTTACACAACTCGATACATCATTAGCGATTATTCCTGATGAGTATTTAGCACCTGTCTCTTTTGCAAGTTTGGTGACTAATGGGAATAAATATTTGATTGAAGAACATACAATTAGTTATGATGTTTCGGCTACATTTTATAAGGAGCATATTTCTCACAAACCCATTCAAGTTTCAAACTCAGTAGTCGTCATTCCAGATTATGAAGGAAACCTTGCACAGCAACTCAGGTATGCTAGTGATGAAGGAGATCGAATTTCTGAAGTCATTAATGTAACCCAATTAAATGGTGAACATGCGCTAAAGGTGAATGTTGAAAAAGAACTACAACAGAATGAATTGCTTCATTTTTCAGGGCACTTGGAGTCAATTAATGATGAAGCACAAATAATGCTATCATCTAACCAAACTGTCACAGCAGCAGATATTTATACTCTGGATTCATCCGTAAAGTTTGTGTTTATGAATGCTTGTGAATCTGCATCAGGTAAAATATTGGTAGGAGAGGGGATAGCTAATTTTGCAAGATCATTTATGCAGTCTGGAGCCCAAACAATCTTACAAACACTTTGGAATGTCAATGATAAATCGAGTGCAACAATTGGCACTACATTTTATCAAGAGATTGGAAAAGGAAAAGATGTTGATGAGGCCCTTCGTCTGGCTCAACTCAATTATATTTCAACTGTAGATGACTTTAACAAACATCCCTATTATTGGGCTGGGATCATAGCTATCGGTAAAACTGAAGCAGTTCATTTCAAGTCTGAAAGTCATCCTATTATCAAATTTGGTTCGATTACTTTATTACTTTTCTGTTTGATTTTACTTTACAAAAGGTTTTCATAGATTCATTATGTTGAAGCATACTTTATGCAGCTGTAGCACTTGGTACCGCACAACAAATTTGGCAAGCAACTAAGGAAGAACTCAAAAGAAAGAGAACAGAATGAAGATCCCATTTCCATTTCTTTATATTGACGATGGATTTTGCAGTATACAATCCTGAAATGCAAAAGATCGCTGCCCAGAAAATTCCCGTAAAATAAAAGATATCCATGGATACCTGTATGTTACTCAGCAAGGGATCATAAAAATCCTTTGAGTATTCTAAACGGACTTGAGATATGAGGAAAAGAATAGAAAAATAAAGCGTTGTAAAAAGGCTGTAACCCTGTAATTGAGTGAAAGATAACTTGTTCACGCTATACGTTTTGGTAATGTCTAAATCTACTTATACGCTTGTTTTGATGTATTTATTTAATGTATTATATACTCGATCTACAGTCCCAAAGTACATAGCATCTGTATAATAATGGCTTAATAACGCCTTAATAAATCCTTAAATTGTTAAGCTGATGTGATTTTTGATGCTATACATTCTGAAATTTTTAGCAAATCGTCGGCTGGGAGTACATGCCAGCTTTTTTTATTCCGATACCAAGTAAGCTGCCGTTTTGCATATCTACGCGACTGTTGCTTGATAAGTGCAATGGCCTCCTCTTTGGATAGTTCTCCATCAAAATGACGGAAGAATTCTGTATAACCTACAGTTTGTAGTGCTTGTTTGTCCTTAAAGACTTCTAGTGATTTTACTTCTGCCTCAAGACCATCAGCGACCATATTATCCACTCGTTGATTGATTCGTTCGTATAATAGCTCTCTAGGTCTATCCAGTTGGATAAGGATGGGTTCAAAATTTCGAGATACAAGTTGATTTCCCAAATAGCTAGAATAAGGTTTTTGGTGTGCTCGATAAACAGAAATAGCTCGGATCAATCTACGATGATTGTGTATGTCTACTCTCTGATAATAGTCAGGATCACATTGTCTCAATAAGAGCTGTAGATGTTCGATCCCTTTAGAATCATATTCCTCGTTTAGTGTATTGACAATTTTAGATGGTACGTCAGGTATTTCATCAAAGCCTTCTAAAACTGCTTGTATGTATAAACCTGTTCCTCCACTCAGTATGACTACATTGCTCGTTTGATACAATTGTTCCAGAAGAGATAGGCACTGATGTTCATAATCAGAAGCGGTAAAAGACTCGTGTATGGAGGTGTGGTTAACAAAATGATGTTTCACCTCTTGTAATTCTTGTGGAGATGGTTTTGCAACACCAATATTTAGTTCGGTATAGATTTGTCTGCTGTCAGCATTTATGATGGAAGTAGAATATTGCTTTGCTAGTGCTATAGCAACGGAAGTTTTACCCACGGCAGTTGGACCTGCAATTACCAGTAAATATCGATTTCCGTTTTTTGTCATTTCAAAACAAAAGTAAAAAGCTTTAGGCAGCAATTTTCATTGATCTTAACTATTTTGGAGTCTATGTTGTATTGGTTCTTGTGGGGTTTAATTAAATTTTCGCTTAAGTTGGCATTTCGCAAAATTGCCATCAATGGATTGGATCGCATTCCAAAGGATACACCCATAATCTTCACGAGCAATCACCCAGCAGCTTTTATGGAGCCCTTGGTGCTCGCGACGCATATGCAACGATCATTATATTATCTGGCTAGAGGTGATATTTTTAAAAAACCAATTGCTCGGTGGTTGTTGAATCAAATCCATATCCTTCCAATATATCGTTTCAGAGATGGGTTCAGTAACCTTCGCAACAGTGATCAAGCTATGCAAAATGCGATAGCACTGTTAGAGGCAAATAAGTGTTTCCTTGTATTTGCAGAAGGCAGTACCAAATTGCAGCGTTCCATTAGGCCAATGCAAAAGGGAGTGGCTAGAATTGCCCATAAAATGTTGACTCAATTTCCTGACAGCAATCTGGCTGTAGTACCAATTGGTTATACAGTTTCAAACTTAAATAAACTGGGGAGTACCGTTTTTGTAAATATTGGTGAGCCTATCTTTCCAAGTGAAGTACTTCGTTCTGTAGAGTCCAAACCTATTTTTCTAAGAAAACTAACAGGCGAAATAGAGAATGCTAGCTATAATGAAGTACCACAATTGAAAAGTGCAGTGGATGAGGATTTGTTAGAGCAGCTAATTTCTATTTTGCCTCATTCGAAACTAAACTTTACACAATTAAAATCTGCTTCAGATCACATCAATCAATTGGATGAAGTCCAAAAGAAAATATTTTCAGAGGATGTGCTTGCATTCAAAAATGAACTTGGAATCTCGAACAGAGATACAACACCACTGTTTAGTTCTTTTCCAATACTCCAATTATTTATGTTAATCATAGGGATGATTCCCGCATTGATAGGTAAGCTAATCCATTTTATACCTATGCTTTTGGCAAAGGCATTTACTAAGGCAATAGTGACAATGAAGGAGTTCTATCTCGTCACTCTATTTTTAAGCCGGATCGTACTGATCTTTATCACCTACCTTTTGTTGTATGGCTTACTTCGATATTTAGGGATAAACCAATCCTTCCTTGTTGTCTGTGCACTGGGCTTACTTGGAATATACGCTTCCTATTATTTTAGAGAATTGACATCTGTCTTAGACTACTTTCGACTCCTTAATAAAAAGCAAGGTTTACAAAATCAATACAATAGAATCACAGATCAAATTTATGCACAAGTGTCAGAATGATTAAGTCTTAGCTGATACGATCTTATAATTTCGGATGTTGATCGACACATTGGTTCCCTCGGTTCCATCGATGTCGATAGAAGCATCGAGTTTTTTTCGAAACGCCTGGATAAGAGAATGTCCAAAGCTTTCCTTTTTTTGACGAAGTTGATCGGGATCTAAACCTATACCATTATCAGAGACTGACAACACGAGAGTGTCTGGTGTATGCTTTAGCTTGATTTGTATTTTCCCATGTGCGTCTTCCGGGAAAGCGTATTTGAGGGAATTTGTGAGCAGCTCATTTGTGATAAGTCCAATAGGTATAACAGTGTCGACATCCAGGATAATGTCGTCGATGTCGTATTGTATCTCGATATTATCAGCTTGTAGACTATAAGTAGAAATAATGCTTTTAGAAAGTTTCTTCAAGTAGTCCCTCATCTCTATACCAGCGAGGTTGTCTTTTTTGTATAAATTTTGATGTATCAATGACATACTGTGGACACGACTTCTTCCTTCTTGTAATGCTTCCTTGGCCCTGGTATCTGTTAATTGTCTCGATTGTATACCGAGTAGTGATGATATGACCTGTAAATTGTTTTTTACCCGGTGATGTATCTCCTTAAGTAAGGTTTCTTTACTTGCAAGTGCATCTCCAATAATTGTATTCTGCTCTTTGATTTTTTTATTTTGACCAAAAATGCGATACAGCAATAAGCCGAGTAAACCAAGACCACCAGTAAGTCCTCCTATCGTAAATCGCTGCTGCTTAATTCTACTTTGATTAAGTTGATCTTCTAGCTCAAGACGACCGATTTCATTTTCTTTCTTTTCGGTGTCATACTTTATTTCAAGGTTTTCAATTGCCTTAACTCTCAATAAGTTTTGTAGTGTGTCCTTAATGGAAGAATGTTTTTGAAACGCTTGTAAAGCTTGTGTGTCATCCCCGAGTAAGGAGAAATATCGAGCCTCTAATTGATAAAATCTTTCTTTGTTTTTAAAATGCTCTTCTCTATAGAGTGGCTTTACCTGAGTATATATTTTTGAACTCTCCCTTTTATTTTTATTGAGGATTGCTAGTTCCCACTTAGGAAAATAATAGGCTATTTTTAATTGGTGATTTTGATCTTGAACGAGTCCCTCAGTTTTTTGCAAAATAGTTTTAGCCTCATTGTGTTTTTTATTTTTAATTAGTGCACTTGCATACTCAGGATAGTAGGTCAGTAATCGCTTAGCGTTGTTTTTAGAGCTTTCCAACACATGTATGCATTCCTTTAGTGTCTTTTCGGATTCTAAAAAATTCCCTTTTAGATATTCCAATTCGCCAATTGCGCCTAAAGTGCTACCAAAGCTGAGCGGATACTTATTTGGGTTAGTAAATCTCAATGCGGTAGACAGATACTCACTTGCCTTCTCATAGTCAAAAATGGATATTAAGGTGGTAGCCATGTTTATATTTGCCTTGTTGAAGTATGTACTGTCTTTTTCTTTTACGTTGTCTAAGACAATTTTTCTATAATAATAGGCACTATCATATTCGCCACTGAGATGGTGTAGCACGCCTAAGTCGTTGTGTGCCGATATAAAAGGGGATAGACGTTCTGAATACTTAGCTAAACTTTTGGCTGTATATGAATATTCAAATGCTTTTGACATATTACCTTCAAATTGTTCAATATTAGAAAGTCCTGACATGATCAAGGAGAGATTCTCAAGTTGTCCATGCTTTTCGTAGAGATTATATGCTTTGAAATGATATTCTTTGGACTTCTTAAACTTCCCTTGGTAGTTTAACATAGAGGCTATGTTTTCAAGAACACTAGCGAGTACACGAGGCTCATTCTTCTCTTCAGCTAGGACTTCTAATGCATAAAGTAATGGAAATGTTTCAAAGTATCTATGCTGGTCATTCAACATTGACAAGCTATCCCACAGCACTTGCACTTGTGGATCTTCAATTGGTACACTCCTGTGATCAAAACTTTCTTGTGCCACTGACAAGAGTGATGCACATAGAAAGATCAAAAAGAAGAGTTGGAACTTGTTCTTAATGGTCATGATTAATGTATTTTACAAAATAATCAATTCTTGTTAATATGAGATATGTTATTCCTTGTTTGTTTCTAATTGCTTTCTTCTCTTGTACGCCTTCGAGCAAAGAGAATGCAGCCGGAAAAGCTTCAGTAGAGAAAGCTGCTTATGCCATTGTTATTCATGGTGGCGCTGGTACTATTCTTAAAAAGAACATGACAGATGAAAGAGAAAGGCAATATCTGGCGGCATTAAATGAAGCCCTGGACCTAGGTGAAGGAATTTTACAAAATGGTGGCAGCGCCATGGATGCTGTTGAACAAACCATCTGGTTACTTGAAGACTCTCCCTTGTTTAATGCGGGTAGAGGTGCCGTATTTACCAATGAAGGCAGGAATGAATTAGATGCCTCTATCATGAATGGTAAAGATCAAAATGCAGGTTCCGTAGGTGGAGTGAGAACAGTCAAACACCCTATATCTGCTGCACGAGCTGTGCTGGAGAAATCCGATCATGTGTTATTGACAAGTGCTGGAGCAGATCAATTTGCAGAAGAACAAGGGCTTGAAATTGTCGACCCTTCTTATTTTAAAACAGAAAGACGTTGGAACTCTCTGCAACGAATTTTGAATGAAGAAGCTGATAAGAAAAAAGAATTATCTGAATTAAGTGAAAACAAACATGGAACTGTTGGTTGTGTTGCTTTGGACAAAGATGGGAATATTGTAGCGGGTACATCAACTGGCGGTATGACCAATAAACGATACAATCGTTTTGGAGATGTGCCAATCATTGGTGCTGGCACTTATGCTGATAATGCCACTTGTGGAGTATCTTGTACTGGTCATGGCGAATATTTTATTAGGTATGCAGTTGCTCATGATGTGTCTGCAAGAATGGCGTATTTAAATGAAAGTCTTTCTGATGCAGCGGGGCACATCGTCAATACTAAATTGGTAGAGAAGGGTGGAAGTGGTGGATTGATTGCAATCGATTCATATGGAAATGTTGCAATGCCATTCAATTCCTCAGGTATGTATCGCGGCTATGCAAAACCAAACGAACGTGTGGTAAAAATTTATGAGGAGTAGGCCTTGACTTACAATGTTGAATAAAAGCCTAACAGTTCATTCCAGTCCTGTTCGGTTTTCAACTTATTTTTAGTCTTTTTGCAGAATTGTTTTAGCTCTTTTTCGTGACCGATAATTTTGGCAACATCATCAAGCTTTGCTTTTACCTGCTTGATTTTACCCTCATATTCCAATAGATACTCCCGATATCCTTTAAATCGTTCAGTGACTATCGTTTTTCCAGGCGTATTGGTCTCTACTTCTGACTTCGAAACTCTGAATCGTTTATATAAATTTACTTTATCTGATGTGTGTATTTCCTGAACATAGGACCCTGACATGCTCTTTTGTGGTGATGGGACCAAGACCATATCTCTGGAAGGGTTTGCGCCTTTCTTTCTACTGTAGTTTTTGATGACAACCTTTGGGTACGTCTTTTCGTCAATGACTGTAATGCGATTATCTTTCATGACTTCCACACCGTGATCAAAGCCATTATAGTTGACCATGACATCCTTTATTTCATTGCCTTTTGTATCATAAATAGTAGCTGGTGCAAATTCTGCAAACATATACGGTGTTCCTTTTATTCCACTGTATCTGTTATTATCTACTGCTTTACTGGATGTGCTAAAAACAGTAGTTTGTGTTTTACACGAAAATGAAGATAAGATAAGAAGAGCTAATACTATTGTTCTCATTTTATTCGCTTTATAAACACTATAACGCAAGTAAACTGTTCAAAATTTCAATTGATTCGATTACCTTTGAATGAATTTATTTATCCTTATATAAGTAATTGATAACGAATACATTACATGAATCAGTCATTTCTTAAGCAGGCCTTACCACACATCGTCGCCATCCTGAGTTTTGTTTTGGTGTCTATTGTCTACTTCTATCCCCAACTTAGTGGAGAAAGTATTCGCTCTAGTGATACGGCTTTATTTAATGGAATGGCAAAAGAATCGTTGGACCACAAAAAGAAAACTGGAGAGGCTACCTTATGGACCAATAGTATGTTTGGTGGAATGCCGACCTATCAGATTTCTTCTCCTTATTCTAATAATGTATTTAGAAAGATTCAGTATGGCTTATATATGGGCTTTGGCAGACCCATTGGCTACTTTATTTTCGGAAGCATCTCATGCTATCTCATGCTTCTCATGTTTGGGGTCAATCCGTGGCTCAGTATAAGTATGTCGATTGGCTTTAGTTTTATGACGAATCACGTTGTCTTATTTGAAGCTGGGCACATGTCCAAAATTCTGGCAATCATGTCCAGTCCACTAATCATAGGAGGACTATGGTCCATGTTTCGAAGGCGTTTGTCCATTGGATTTATTGCATTTGCATTGGGACTAGGATTAAATATTAGTGCCAATCACATTCAAATGACATATTACTTAGCAATCATTTTAGTGGTTTATTTTTTGATGGAAGCAATTCAGTTAATCAAGAAAGGTCAGGTACCTTTGTTAGGGAAAATTGTTGCCATTTGTACTGTTAGTTGTTTAATTGGCTTGGGTGCTTCAGCATCTAAAATGTTACCAACATACGAATACTCCAAAGATACGATGAGAGGAAAACCAATTTTGACTCAAACTGGCGCTCCTACGTCAAGCAGTGAAACAGACGGTTTGGAATTCGGTTATGCGATGGCATGGTCAAATGGGTATTTGGATCTATTTTCTTCGATCATTCCTAGAGTTGTGGGAGGTGGTGCCGGTGAAAAGATATCTTCTGATTCTGCTTTCGCAAAAGGAGTACGTAATCTAGGCAGTAGGACAGAAACTGGCCCGATGTATTGGGGTCCATTACCGTTTACAGTAGGACCGATTTATTTTGGAATGATATTTTTCTTTCTCATGACCTTTGGTTTTTTTGCAGTTAAAGGTCCAATAAAATGGTGGATATTTTTTGCATTGATTTTAACCTTACTCCTTTCTTTGGGTAAGAATTTTAGCGTCTTAAATAAAACTCTTTTCGACTATTTGCCATTGTTCAATAAATTCAGGACACCTAATTCTGTATTAAGTGTTACTGCTGTTTTTATACCAGTATTAGGAGGTCTTGTATTGCAAGCATTGATGGTGTCTAAAAACAAAGATACTTTCATTCGTCCTCTTCTTATTTCTACAGGAATTCTCAGTTTGATATGTGGATTTTTTGCTGTAATTGGTCCTGGGTTTTTTGATTTTATAGGTGCTGAGGATGGGAATTACGCAAATGTAGGTCTTGACAAAGCGCTGGTTGAGGATAGAAAATCTATGATGCGCATGGATTCGTTGCGATCATTGGGACTAATGGCAGTTGCTGCAATCGGAATTTATCTCTTTGTTAAAAACAAGATTTCGACTGCTATATTGATTGGGCTCATCTCTATTTTAGTATTGTTTGATCAGTTAGGCGTTGCAAGACGATATCTCGATACTGATTCCTTTCAGTCCTCACCAAATGCCAATTTAAATTTTACTCCCAGAACGGTGGATTCGCAAATATTAACTGATACTGATCCTCATTATAGAGTTTATGATCAAAGCATCAATACCTTTAATTCATCGATGAGTTCATATTTCCACAAAACGATTGGAGGTGCTCATGCTGCAAAATTACAGAGGATAGAGGATTTAAGAGAGAGACAAATTTTGAAAGGCAATCAGAAAGTCCTGGATATGTTGAATACCAAATATTTCATCATACAGGGTCAAAATGATCAGCCTGAAGTAAGACGAAATCCAGGTGCTGCAGGAAATGCATGGTTAGCCAGTTCTATACAAATGGTTGCTTCTGCTGATGAAGAAATCAACGCATTAAACAGTTTTGATCCAACTGACGTAGCAATCGTACATCAGGAATTTTCGAACTACCTCAGTGGGCTTCAACCAGTAAAGAATGGTTCTATTACATTGTCGGAGTATGCACCTAATGAACTGTCCTACGATAGTCAAACAACAAGTGAACAATTTGCGGTCTTTTCAGAAATGTGGTACGGTCCCGATAAAGGTTGGCAGGCATATGTAGATGGAAAACCTGTGGATCATATCCGTGTAAATTATGCATTACGTGGCATGAAAATCCCTGCCGGTAATCATCGTATAACTTTCATTTTTGATCCACAGATTTACAAAACTGGTAGTTTGATTAGCCTAATATCCTCTATTTTATTTTTATTGGGCGTGTTTGCATTTGGGTGGTTTTGGTATAGAGGGAGGGAAGAAAGAGCAGAAGATTCAAATTTGAAAGCAACAAGCAATGAAACTGCAAGT
>CAYNMW010000116.1:0-14360 GCA_964398295.1 uncultured Saprospiraceae bacterium
AATGATGACAAATCATCTTGTAAATTAGAACTGAACAGCCCTGCCCTAAATCCCCCTTGATTCCAATGGGGACCAATACCCTAAATCACAAATAATACTCAGAATACATTTGCCTGTACTACTAAAAGTTGAGGCCTTAAAAGGATATTATCCTTAACTAAATGGCATTGGATATAAGACCCTTACCATATCAAAGAGATGCATTAGGATCATATGTGGGGCACCTCCTCCTAAGTCCAAGGTGCTTCAGTACCTTGAGATATGAGAGATGCCTTACACAATCAATCGGGTCTTATCAAATTTATTACCTCCGTATGTCGCCCTTTGGTAGGAGAGTCTTGATACTCACCATAATCATTACAATTGTAATGTTTGAAAGATAGACGATATACCACCCTCACAAAATTCAATAAAAACCAACTCATCTATATTTTTAGACATTTTCAAACTTTCTCAAAAACTAAATTCAATATTACTTTCATTAACCTTTAATTGTGCTTAATTTGGCGGCTTAGTTTTAGAGAATTGAGCAGTAGTATACCAAGTCAAAACGAAAGCGAAAACGAAGCCGAAGTCAAAGTAGGGAAGGAGTTATATAATTATCAAAATGAAGATCTCAACAAGATTTTTGATAAACTCCACAACTGTCCTGGCAACTATAATCTAGTCTATCAACTGCCTACAGGTGGTGGTAAGACAGTGATCTTTTCTGAGATTGCCAGAAGATATATTCAGCAGTTCAATAAGAAAGTTCTAATCCTTACACATCGTATAGAGTTGAGTCGACAGACCAATAACATGCTTCAGGAGTTTGGTGTCGTCAATAAGGTAATCGACAGTAGTGTCAAAGAACTGCCAGACCAAGACGATTTCAATTGTTTTGTTGCGATGGTAGAAACACTCAATAATCGTTTGTATGACAAGAAGTTTGAGCTCAATAGTATCGGGCTTGTCATTATAGATGAGGCACACAACAATTCATTCAGAAAATTATTCAAGTATTTTGAGCATTGCTTTATTTTGGGAGTCACAGCAACTCCGCTTAGCTCAAATTTCAAATTACCTTTAAAAGATAGTTATCAGGAGTTGATCATAGGTCACTCAATTCCATACCTAGTTGATAATGGTTTTCTCGCAAAAGCGACAACATTTAGCTACGATGTCAGCCTCAACAAACTTAAGATTGGGATTAATGGTGATTATACAGTTAGATCATCTGAGGAACTGTACTCTGGTGTCCACATGCAAAACAAATTGCTGTATGCATATGAGCAACGATCAAAAGGCAAGAAAACACTGATTTTTAATAATGGGATTAATACATCTCAATATGTTTACCATACATTCAAAGATGCTGGATATGACATCAGGCACCTGGATAATACAACACCGAAGAAACAACGTAAAGAAATTCTAGAGTGGTTCAAGGTAAAAGAAGGTGCAATTATTTCTTCTGTTAGTATCCTGACAACAGGATTTGATGAACCCACAATTGAGTCTATTATTCTGAATAGAGCAACTCGTTCATTGACCTTATACTATCAAATGATTGGTAGAGGCTCAAGAGCTATTCCTGGAAAATCAACTTTCGATGTGATTGATCTGGGTAATAACGCTGCTAGGTTTGGTCTCTGGGCTGAAGAAGTAGACTGGCAATTGATTTTCAATTATCCTGAACACTTCCTTGAAAACTTAATTTCTGATGAAGAAATAGAGCGACGCTTTACCTATACAATGCCAGAAGAACTTAAGGCGAAATTTTCCAAAACAGAAAACTTAGATTTTGATATAAAAGCTGCTTATAAGCATGCAATCGCAGAACGAAAAAAGCCAACAGTTGTGATTGACCAATCTATAGAACAACACGCCCAAATGTTGGTTGAGAACACGGAAGATTTGATGGCAGCACTCGGTCTTGCAAGAGAATTGGACGAAGCTATTGCAGATAGAGTTAGACGGTACAGTTACTGCTTGCACAATACCACTCGCAATTTTAGAGACTGGCTCCAGGAAGAATACATGCGAAGATTAAGAAGTAGTTTGCGAAATTCCTTCTGAGGAAAAGTTAGTTTATAGAACAATCGTCTATAAAGGCTTCGAAAATTGTGCCTTGTTTTACTTCAAATTCCTACAGTAAATTGATGCTTCTTCAAGCAGAATAAATGACTTCTGATCCCAACATTGAAATTGGAAAAGTTCGTTTGAATTAGGTCTCCTAAATGACCGAGAAATTCAATGTTTGTTTGATTAAAGTAAGTCACTGATTCCATGAGTCTCTCTTGAAAAGAGCATGAACTTCTTCCACATTGACAATTAGCGACCAAACCAAACGAAAATTGAAGATTCACACATTGTGATTTGGCAACATGGCTTGTCAAAACAAAGACCAGATTTATTTATTATCAGTGGAAGATGTAAACGTGATCTATAAGTATGCATAGGGTAAAGTTTGCATGTCTAAAATAACCAGTAAGTCTAAGAATATTAACAGATCATTGTAAACTATCTTACTTCTCCTCTAATGCTTTTATCCTCAATTTCTAAGAAGTTTTCGATCTCTTGTTCTATGTAAAGTTGTGTTTCTTTATTCATACCCTTGATGAGAGGAAACTGCTTTTTCTGGTCGGTAATTGCATATAAAGCATAAGCATAATTTGGGACTCCATTCGTTGTGCTGCTCACATATCTGCTCACGTAAAGTTGACTGATGTTTTTGGTTGGAATGACAATGTCTTTACTAAATGGATTTTTCATCGGCGTGCTTGATATTGTTATATCGCTTGATGTAACGTAAATGTCAGTCTTGTTGATAAACATACTTAAGACATAATAGGCAAGGCCCAGACCAACGGCTAGATGCAATGCCATGGGAAGAATAGAAAATATAGCTCCGGTCAGAATGTTGTTGATGGCGAATGGCCAGATCATTGCATTCCACATAATGGTAAAAAACAACAAGAACCACGTGCCACCTTTTGACTTGCCTCGACTCCAATTTGTTCTAATGTCAAGACTAGAAGGTAAATGTAGAACCTCAGTACCTTCTGGGATCATCATTTCGGGTCGATTGCGTTTGCGCCTGTTAAAGAATTCTTGATCATCCAAAAAGTGGATGGAATCACAATGGTTGCATTTGGCAAGTGTACTATTTATATTGACATTAGCAGGATCAATTTCATTGTTGCAAACTGTACAGGTTAAATCTAGTTTCTTAAGTATAGAGTGCGTTTGCTCAATTTCTTTTTGTTTGTATATTTCTTTTGAATCCATTTCGAGGATTAAAATTAAGTAAAATAAGTAGTTTACTATTAAACAATCATGTAGCTTGGTCTGTATAATACTTGGTTGTTAATCATTGCGTGAATGAAATCAAACCATTAACAAATTTAGTCTCTTACCGATTAAATGTCTCAATTGCTTGAAGCAGCACCATTCTATGTATTTTTACAACATTTGCATAAGCAATAGCCCTCAACATATTAGTATAGATTAATAATAGCTAGAAAACAATGTGTTAAATTTATTTAACGAACGCAATTCTGAAATTGAATGAAGAAATCGACTCGAAAGATATTATTGTCCCTATTACTAACCTTTATCATTCTCATTATAGGAGCAGTATCATATCAATTTATGTCTTCCCAAAAGAAATCAACAGTTTCAGATGAGGCAGTAACTGAAAAGATTCGTACCGTAGAAGTGAGTCAATTCACTCCTAAAAATATCACGAATACAATCTCAATCGATGGGAGACTCATTGCCTTTGAACGAGTAGATCTTTTTGCAGAAGCAAGTGGTGTGTTGAAATCAACTTCCAAAACGCTTAAAGAAGGGACATACGTGAAGGAGGGAGAACTCCTATTTGATATAGACGGTGAGGATGCTGCATTAAATTTGCTAGCACAGCGAAGTGCACTGATGACTAGCATAACTCAAATTATGCCCGATTTGAAATTTGATCATCCACATGCCTTTGATAAATGGAAATCATATCTTGATGCCTTTGATGTGTCACAGTCAGTTAAAAATCTGCCAGAGGTCAGTACGGATCAAGAGAAATACTTCGTAGCTGGTAAAAATATTTACAATCAATTCTATACAATCAAAAGTGCAGAAAACAGATTGAAAGACTACCAAGTATACGCTCCGTTTTCTGGTGTGATTACAAGTGCAAATATATATCCTGGTCAAGTGGTGAATATGGGAGTGAATCTTGGTTCAGTAATGAATACTGGCAGATTCGAAATGAAAGCACCTGTTAATCTCTCCGATTTGAAATACATTAAAACGGGACAAAGTGTAGAATTGCATTCGGAGCAACTCGGGAAAAAATGGAATGGAAAAGTTAGTCGTATCAGTCGTGTCATTGATGAAGTTACCCAAAACTTGCCTGTCTATATCACTGTATGGGGTAGCGGCCTAAGAGATGGTATGTATCTAAAGGGTGAACTGTCGGCTAATCAATTAAGTGATGTTATTCCAATTGACAAGTCACTTATTATTGACCAAAACAAAATTTATACTGTAATTGACTCTATAGTAAGAGCAAAGGAAATAGAAATTGTAAAGCAAGATGAAACAACGATCTATGCACGTGGTATAGACCCTAAAGATAAAATCATATCAGGATCAATAAATGGAATATTTAATGGCCAAAGAGTGAAAGTAAATAGCTGATGAGAGGTATAGTAGACTACATGATCAGAAATCCTCTAGCAGGTAATATTCTTATGATCTTTATCCTGATTGTAGGGCTGACTAGTGCATATCGAATGAAGTCCTCATTCTTTCCTCAGGTGCCAAGTAGTCTTATTTCTATCCAGGCTATTTATCCAGGAGCTTCACCTGCTGAAATGGAAGAAGGAGTGGTGACTAAGATAGAGGAAAATCTAGTTGGTGTAACTGGAGTAGAGCGAACCACATCTGTGTCTTCAGAAAACACAGCAACTGTTACAGTAGAAGTCTTGAAAGAATACGACACAGATCTAGTGTTGCTAGACGTCAAAAACTCAATTGATAAAATCGCATCATTCCCAATTGGGATGGAGCCTCTAGTTATTTTCAAAGTTGATGAAATTACCCAAGCGATTAATTTCTCTATTTCAGGAGATGTGGATTTGAAAACACTAAAACGTTTTGCAAGAGAAATAGAAGATGATTTATTGGCAACAGATGGAATTTCAAAAATAGTCATTGATGGCTTCCCTGAAGAAGAAATAGAAATTGCATTTAAAGAAGCAGATCTCAGGTCTATGTCTATGACTTTTGATGAAGCTGTCAGAGCTATTGCAAGTGCAAATCTAGAAGCAACTGGCGGAACTGTTAAGTCTGATAGAGAAGAGTTAATTATCAGAGCAAATAATAAACAATATTATGCTCAGGATTTTGAAAATATTGTTTTGAGGAGTAACCCAAATGGTGGGGTCATTCGCTTATATCAAGTCGCGGATATTAAGGATGCATGGGAAGACACGCCGATTAGATCATACCTAGATAGCAAGCCTTCTGTGGTTTTGACCGTAAGTACTACCTTTGAGGAAGATATGCTTGGCGCTGCAATGCAAGTGACTCAATATTTAGAAGATTTTAACAAACGTAATTCAGTTGTACAAGCCACAATTATTGAAGACCAATCATTGGTCGTTCAGGCAAGACTAGACACACTAAAAGAAAATGGAACGATTGGTGTTGTGATCGTACTTCTTTTACTTGCTATGTTTCTTCACTGGAGACTAGCGTTTTGGGTTGCGATTGCGATTCCGATTTCTTTTGCAGGTATGTTCTTTTTGGGAACATATGCAGGCCTTACCATTAATATTGTGTCTTCCTTCGCTATGATTTTAGTCATCGGTATTTTGGTAGATGATGGGATTGTTATTGCCGAGAGTATTTATCAAAAGTATGAAGATGGTCTTCCCCCTGCACAGGCAGCTCTTGAAGGTACTATGGAAGTATTGCCAGCAGTCTTCGCAGCTATTTTGACAACTTGCGTCGCATTCGGTATTTTCTTTTTCCTTGATGGTGGCATAGGTGATTTCTTTTCGACGATGTCTATAGTCGTCATACTCACTCTATTTTTCTCATTAGTAGAAGGAGCCCTTATTTTACCTGCACATATCGCACACTCTAAAGCCTTAGATTCTTCAGTAGAGCAAAAGAATATCATATCAAGATCTTTTGATCGCATCATGGACTTTTTGAGATTTAAAATTTATGGACCGCTTTTGAAATGGGCCATGAATTATAGCTTTCCTACACTTGCTATTTGTATAGCAGGCTTACTAATTTTTGTAGGTGCCTTTAAGGGAGGTTTCATCAGGTCTACTTTTTTTCCAAATATTCCTGACGAATCGTTTATTGTAAATTTAGAGATGAAAGCTGGTGTGCCAATTGCGACTACATCCAGCATTTTAGACAAAATTGAAACGGCAGTCAAAGAAGTAAATGATGAATTTAAAGATCAGTATTTTGCTGGTGAGAAAGACATCGTCAGATTTACTTTGAGAAATGAAGGACCTTCTACTAATAAAGCTTCGCTTCTAGTGTTTTTATTAGAAGGAGATCAAAGAGGTGATATTAACAATCGTAGGGTGATTTCAAGAATCAGAGAATTAGTTGGTCCCATTCCTGAAGCAGAAAAATTTACACTTGGCTCTATTAATTATTTTGGAGACCCTGTTTCTATTTCTTTGTTGAGTAAAAATGAAACTGAACTTCTTCAAGCTAGTGAAGATTTGAAATCAGAATTGAAAAAGATCAAGGATTTAACGGATATAGCTGATTCTAATATAGAAGGGAATAAAGAAATAAGTCTGCAACTGAAACCAAAAGCCTATAATTTGGGATTTACCTTAAATGATATTATTAGAAATGTCAGACAGGGATTTTTTGGTGCAGAAGTCCAACGATTACAGCGTGGTGAAGATGAAGTCAAAGTTTGGGTACGCTATAAACTCGATGATCGAAATGAACTGAAAGATTTGGCTAATATGAGAATTCGTACAGCCAGTGGACAATCTGTACCCTTGTCAGAGCTTGCTGAGTTTAAAACAGAACGTGGTATACTGAGCATAAATCATATCGCGGGACAAAGAGAGTTGCGTGTATCAGCTGATGTATCCAATGACAGAGCCTCGATCAGTGATATTAATGCTGATATTAAAAGTATTATTTTGCCAAAAATTTTAGGTAAATACCCTAGTGTTACTGTTGGTTTTGAGGGGCAAGAAAGAGATCAGCAAAAGACCGCTGCTTCGGGCATGATTGCTATGCCGATAGCCTTGATGATTATGTTTTTTATCATTGTATTGACATTTAAATCGGTAAGCCAAACCCTGATCGTATTCACCTTGATGCCTTTTGCATTTATAGGCGTTGGCTTAGGGCATTACATTATGGATAGACCTATCAGTATGTTTTCTGTACTGGGAGCAATTGCCTTGATTGGGATTTTTATCAATGATGCCTTAGTCTTTATTACCACCTTTAACCAGAAAATTAAATCTGGAATGCGATTTAAAGATGCGCTTTATGAAACAGGTTTATCTAGATTTAGACCCATTACCTTGACGTCAATTACAACTGTTGCCGGACTGGGACCATTGTTGTTGGAGACAAGTATTCAAGCACAGTTTCTAATTCCAATGGCAATTTCTGTAGCATTTGGTTTGATGGTCGGAACATTTATTTTACTTGTGTTGATACCAGCATTATTGATGATTGCGAATCGAATAAAGCGATCTGCTTTATCGATTTGGGAAGGAGAACCAATTCCAGCTCTTATTGTAGAGCCAGCGACAATTGGAAGAGTATCTAATTTGCCATTATATCTGATCGCCGCGATTGTTACATTAATCGCTTTGGTCGGGTATGTCATGTTTACATTAAAAGTATCAGAGTTATTTGTATGAATACCTTGAAAATGTTTGTGCTGTTTTCAATAGCTTCGATCAATGTTCTTGCTCAGGAAGTGATGACTTTAGAAAAGGCTATTTCAATTGGACTTGAAGAAAATTTCAATATTAAGATTGCCGATGAACAAATTAGAGTTGCTGACGCCAGTAATACCTGGGCGCGAGCAGGTAGAGGAGTTGTGGTCGATCTCAATGGGAATTTCTCTCTTTCTGTTATTGATGATAATAACCCTGCCAGTTTTATAAATAGACCTTTTTTAAGCGGCTCGCTTGGTGGCTCTTTGGATGCCAGTTGGTTGGTGCTTAATGGAGGACGGGTAGGAGTGACAAAAGATCAATTGGACCTTGCTGTACATCAACAAGAATTATTGAGAAGTACAGAGTCTCAGACTTTAATTAGAGACATCATTCAAGCTTATTACGGTGTGTTGTTTCAACAAGAACGTCAATTAGTATTAGAAGAGACATTGTCTTTGTCTCAAGCGAGGTTAGCATATGAAGAAGTCCGAAAAGAATTTGGTACTAGCAATAGTTTTAACCTGGTTCAGTTTGAAGATGCAGTTCTCTCTGATTCAACTAATTACATTAGCCAAAGCCAATTGGTAGAAATTTCAAAAAAGAACATGAACACATTATTGACACTTCCATTTGATGTGGACTTTGAATATCCAGAAAAGTTACAAGTCAATCTCGAAGAGTTAGATGAGGAGGCATTAGAGAATATGTTGCTAGAGGATAGTCCTACATTGCGGACTTTACAGATAGCCTCAGAATTGCAATTGCTTAATCGACGATTGGAAGAGTCTGTTCGTAAACCATCATTAGCATTAACTGCCAGTCTAGGGCTTGCAGAAAACTACTTCCAATTTCTTGAGGAGGACATAGCGAGAGGAATTACTACAGAAGGGTTTTTTAGTAATCGTATAAGTTTGGGTGTTGGGGCTAATTTTAATTGGAATTTAATAGATGGAGGTGTCAGTAAGTCTAATATCCAAAATGCTAAAGTGCAAGAAGAGGTAGCTCAATTGGATATTCTACAAGCAACCGTTCAATTAAAAAATCAGTTGTCAACACTCATGCTTCAATACAATAATGAGAAAGAGTTATTATCTATTGCTTCTGATCAACTACAAGTGACGAAGCGAAATTTAGAAATGGCAGAAGAACGATTTAAACTGGCCCAAATAAATTCGCTTGATTATCGGACTGTCCAAACGCAGTACATTAACAATGCTTTCTTTTTGGTGAATAGCTTATTTAACTTGGCAATAACGAAATCTGAAATTGACTGGTTAGTAGGTGTATTTGTAGAGTAGTATGAGTTGTCCTTTCACTAGAGGTTAAAAAATAACGACTACCTTAAATGCATTAAGATAGTTGTACTACAACAATTTCGAATTGCGTATAACTAAGTTTTTGGTCTTCTCAATAATTTCTTTGGATTTATTGAGGCAGACTTTGTTATCTTTTTGAAGTGCTTCAAGTTTTTGTAGAAGTTCCGACAAGGATTTCATCTTTACGTGTGATTATGGCGGGGTATGCTTCATCAAACGTTCTGCAATATTAAAAAATACTTACGCTAGATACAAAAACTTAAAGGCTACAATATCATTGCCAAATGTTAATATTGAACATGTTTACACCTACAAATGTTCTACAGATATCACCTTAACCCTGATAATACTGCAAAAAACAGAGATTATCGTAGGTAAATGATCTTTCAAAACTAGCTGCCAATTATGACTTTTTGAAAGGAGATTCCCTCAAATACTGCTCTTGATGCCCCAATTGATCGATTTCTAGTTTAATCGTTTCACCAACTTGTAAGAATCGCTGAGGGTCCATTCCTATCCCAACACCTGCTGGAGTTCCAGTTGAAATTAAGTCTCCAGCTTCGAGTGTCATAAATTGAGAAATGTACTGGACAATAAAAGCTGGTGAGAATATCATTTTCTTTGTGTTGCTGTCCTGCATCAATTCTTCACCTATGGATAGTTTCATTTCTAGCGTCAAAATATCCTCGATTTCATCTTTAGTGACAAGGTAGGGACCAGTTGGACAAAAGCCTGGTAAACTCTTTCCTTTTAGCCATTGTCCGCTCCTGTTCATTTGATAATTTCTTTCAGATAAATCGTTGACAATGGTATAGCCAGCGATTGCGTTTAGTGCTTCTTTTTCTGTTGCAAGTTGAAATGCGTTTTGGCCTATGACAATACCTAATTCAATCTCCCAGTCAACTTGTTCTGCTCCATCAGGAATGTAAATTGGATCAAAGGGTCCGGAGACAGTATTGCTGGGTTTCATAAAGAGGATTGGTTCAGCTGGGATATCCAGTTTTGCCTCTTTCGCATGGTCCTTGTAGTTGAGACCAACACAGATGACCATTCCCGGTCTTGCTATAGGGGCACCCCATCTCTCTGTCTCTCTGACTTGATTAAGCGTTTCAGAATTGATAATTCGTTCCAACTCTTTTAGCCCATTACTTTCAAAGAATTCTTGATCCCAATCTTTAAAAAATTTAGAGCAATCAAATCGAATCCCTTCAAATTCGATCCCCGGCTTTTCTTTGCCTCTATTGCCATGTCTGAGCAATTTCATGCAGTACGTTTATGATAGTGTAAATATAGGCAGTTGAAGGGTAATGCAATGTAATCTTAAGTATAAAGAATGTTAATTTTGAAATTACACTGATATATGAATGAGGTAGAAGAATATATTTTTGAATTGGATGGAACAACTTATGAGATCCTTCAATTCTTTCATTTGCTTTTAATCGAAGAGTATGGCTTAACTCCAAAACTTCGATTCAAAATTCCATTTTATTATACATCAAGTTGGATTTGTTATCTCAATCCCCTTAAAAATGATCAAGTAGAATTGTGTTTTATTCGAGGAAGAGAATTGTCTAATAAACACGGACTTCTTCTCACTAAGGGAAGAAAACTAGTCGCTGGATTCACTTTGACTAGTCTGGATGAGATTCCTTTGCCAGAAATTCATCAAGCTATAACGGAAGCCATTGACTTGACTTGATCTCTATAAGAACCAAAAATGATTATAAAAACTACTAGTAAAATTCCCGTCCGTTGGAGGGGTGGCAGTAATTAGGCTGACGGGGTGGTATCTCCCTTGGAGGGGTGCCTGAAACGCGGGGTGGTTTCTCTAACTTGTGGAGACCTGAAAAAGCACAATGTTATCTATCGGGAAGATGACTGAAAAGCAGAATGCCTTCACTCCCCATCAAATTCCCCAAACATATTCGCAAGAGGATCCTCATAATGAATTTGTGTATCTACAATCGTCTTGTTGATTAACTCAAATTCTGAAAGACCGTGAAGGACCAGTTCCATATAAAACCCTTTTTCTGTAGTGTTGTCGGCGATGCCCATGTCATCAATTAAAGTTTCTAAGCCAGCTACTTTATTTAATTCCTTCAAATATTTTTTATCAGAAAAATCATTTTCAAGATCGATAGAATTGCCGCCTGAGAAAAATGCTTTGATTGTACCGTATGGATCTTTTGCTTGTTTGCTCTCTTTCTCCGGATGCGGGAAAAGTGTCAAAAATAGATCCTTCATTGCTGCACCAATTAAATGCAAAGCAACGCTATACGGACCTTCTTGTTCTCCTTCATACACAAGTTCTACCTTTCCGGTCATTGACGGAATGATACCCCAAAAATCTGTCAACCGCACACAACTTTTTTTATCTCCATTGATCAAGGTTCTCCGCTCAGCAGTGCTGACAAGATTTTCTAAAGCTGAAATGCTGAGTCTCGCCGATACACCACTGTTTTCGTCAACAAACTCACTTTCTCTTGCTTTAAAAGAGATTGACTCCAATAAGTCGTACGATGGATCTGGAACGTGTATCACAACATCTAAGTCGTCTACAATTGCTTCTTGTTCTGTAATCGCTCTTGCTGTTGCAATGTCCTTTGGATAGTGGGTGAGGATCTGACTTTCTATTCTATCTTTTAGAGGAGTGACAATACTCCCTCTATTCGTATAGTCTTCTGGATTGGCCGTAAAGACAAATTGTATATCTAATGGCAACCTTAATTTAAATCCACGGATTTGTAAATCGCCCTCTTGCAAAATATTAAAAAGGGAAACTTGAATCCGAGGTTGGAGATCTGGCAATTCGTTAATGACAAAAATAGATCTGTGTGCTCTGGGAACCAAACCAAAATGAATAACTCGTTGATCAGAATAGGGTAATTTTAAATTAGCAGCCTTTATCGGATCGACATCTCCAATTAAATCTGCAACACTCACATCAGGAGTAGCAAGTTTCTCGACAAATCTATCGCCTCTATGCAACCAACTAATTGGAGTTTTATCACCTTCCTGTTCGATTAGCTCAATGGCAAATCTGGACAAAGGGTGATATGGATCGTCATTAATTTCAGAACCTTTTACAATAGGTATATATTCATCTAAAAGGTCTGTCATCTTTCGTGCTATCCTTGTTTTTGCTTGACCTCTTAAACCAAGCAACAAAATATTATGCTTAGAAAGTAGTGCGCGTTCAATATCCGGTACTACAGTATCTTCAAAACCAATAATGCCTTCAAAATTGTTCTTGCCGTCTTTGAGGTTTGCAGTTAAATTTTTTCTTATCTCTTGTTTAATCGACAAAGATTCCCATCCACTTTTCTTTAAATCTCCTAAGGTCTGTATTTTTTGTATCTCTTTTTCTGTCATATTCAATTCCGATATTTCTCTTTATCTTTTTCTTTTACGTTTGTTTTGTTTGTAATCCATAAATATAAATTCTCCTAAACCTTGAAGCGAACTGTAAAATGCTTTGCCATTATTCGCATTCGTAAATTGATCAACAAATTGTACGAGGTATGGATCTCTTGCGATCATAAAAGTTGTTATCGGGATCTGCAATTTTCTGCATTTAACCGCTAGTCCAAGTGTCCGATTTAGGATTTTCTTATCAATGCCAAATGCATTTTTATAATATTTCTTTCCTTTTTTAATACAAGTAGGTTTACCATCCGTGATCATCATGATTTGTTTATTCGGATTCTTGCGTTTTCTGAGAATATCCATAGCCAATTCCAGACCAGCAACAGTATTTGTATGATATGGTCCTACTTGCAAATAGGGGAGGTCCTTGATTTCAATTTGCCAGGCATCATTGCCAAATACGATAACATCAAGTGTATCCTTTGCATATCTAGTCTGTATCAACTCTGCTAATGCCATCGCCACTTTCTTGGCTGGCGTGATGCGGTCTTCTCCATATAAGATCATAGAGTGGGAGATGTCCAGCATTAGGACAGTACTTGTCTGTGTTTTGTAAAAAGTTTCATGAACTTGTAAGTCATTCTCTGTCAACATGAATTCATCAATACCATGATTGATTTGTGCATTTTTCAGAGAATCAGAAATCGCTAATTTATCTAAAGAATCACCATAATTATACGGTCGAATTTCTGATGTATGCTCATCACCCTGGCCACTTTTAGAGGTGATGTGATTGCCTCGTTTTGATTTTGCTAATTGGTCGAAAATATCATCGAGCGCCTTTTGGCGTAAGGCTATTTCCATTTTTGCAGTTGGATTAAAACCAGCGTTACCTCTTTTCTCTTGATTGGCGATGTAACCCTTGTCTATCAATTCTTGAATAAAGTCTGCGATACCATATTTGTCATCTGTAAGATTATGGTGTTTGTCCAATTCTGTTAGCCAGGACAAGGATTCACTTACATCTCCTGATGTATGTACCAGGAGTTCCTGAAATAAATTCAACAGACGCTCAAAAGGAGTCTCGTCTGGCTTGGGTTTGAATTTTGAAAAATGCCATCCTATCATAAATCAATATCAATGGTTAATGCTTCATTTACTGTTTCTTTAACGCTCCATGTAGAGTCTGATAATAAACTTACCGTCGCCATATATTCATACGGAATGGATTTGCCCCATTCATCTGGACTGACCATACTTACTATCCAGCTTTCATCAGCTTTAACGTATAAGTAATATTCCTTATTTGGTATTGGCTTGAAGCCACAATCAGCTTGATAGATTTTTTCCGAAATATCAATTCTGTCATGAATCGCTTGTGCCTGTCTCACCAATACTTCGACCTGTTCTTTGATTTGTAAGAGTTGATTTTCGGTTTGCTCATACATAGCAGACATCGCCAATCCTTTGGTTCTGCCTTTATCAATTGGCTTTATAATAGCACTACCCATATGGTGTGCGTATGGCAGCAAACCTGGATTTTCTGCGATTTTGTCTTTGTCAATAGGATTCTTCTTCCGACTCATTTAAAAAGCAATCTATTGTTGAGTTTTACTTTCAATATATTAATAAAACGATTTATCAGTAAATCAATAGTTGGGTGCCACAAACATTGATTCTCTAGAAACCAATCTTTGGGTAAAGATAACGGCTTATAAACAAAGAAAGCACGGTTTAGTTAAAACCG
>CAYNMW010000117.1:0-14256 GCA_964398295.1 uncultured Saprospiraceae bacterium
AAAAGTTTAACACTTATTCACAGTAGTTTTGTAGGGCTGTCGTTGTCAAACTAACTAAACGAACTTATTCTGTCTATCAGACAACAAAGCTTATTTAAATTGAAATATATCATATATATAATAGCTTGATATTTCTTTTACTTTTGTACCCAATGAATGAAAACCACAAATACAGTTCAAGAGGTGTATCAGCCGATAAATCAGAAGTACATGAAGCTATAAAACACCTTGATAAAGGACTATACCCGTTGGCTTTTTGTAAAATCCTTCCTGATGTGGCTGGGGGCGATCCCACATTTTGCAATATCATGCACGCCGATACTGCAGGGACGAAGACAAGTCTTGCCTATATATATTGGAAAGAGACAGGAGATTTATCTGTCTGGAAAGGAGTGACACAAGATGCCATTGTGATGAATATTGATGATATGGGCTGTGTAGGTTGTGTCAATGACATTGTTCTTTCCTCCACAATTGGCAGAAATAAATTACTAGTTCCAGGTGAAGTCATCAAGACCATCATCGGTTTTTCTCAGGAGTTTACACAGCAGATGAGAGACTACGGAGTAGGTATACATCTCGCAGGTGGAGAGACTGCTGATGTAGGAGATATCGTCAGAACAATCGATATAGGCTTTACCACATTTGCAAGAAAGAAACAGGATGAGTTGATTATCAATGACATCAAAGATCAGGATGTCATTGTTGGTTTCAGTTCTCATGGTCAAGCAAGTTATGAAGACAGCTATAATGGCGGGACAGGAAGCAATGGATTGACTAGTGCCAGACATGATGTTTTCCGCCAAGAGTATCGCGACAAATACCCTGAAAGTTTTAGTCCAGAAATGCCTATAGAATTTAGCTATTGTGGATCTAAACAATTAACTGATCTTGTCAACATAGATGGTGTAGGGGAGATAGAAATGGGCAAACTAGTCTTGTCGCCAACGAGGACTTACCTTCCATTATTGAGTGCCATTTTAAAAGAAGACATTCCAATATCAGGTATTATCCATTGTACAGGAGGTGGTCAAACTAAGGTGCTAAAGTTTATTGAAGGTAAACGAGTTTATAAAAAGCCAGCTGTCATGAGAGCGCCATTGTTTTCCTTAATTGAACAAGAGTCAGGTACCTCCAGAATGGAAATGTATCAAGTCTTTAACATGGGTCACCGACTTGAAATATACTGTGATCAAGCGTATGCATCACAATTGATGGACATTGCATCAAGCTTCGATATCGATTCTGCAATAATTGGACATGTCGAAGATGCAGAGCGGAATGAAGTTGTGATCGAGGATGAGACGGGTAACTATAGTTATCTCTAGAGTGTTGTTTCACCACAAAAGAAGCACAAGGATAGAGTGCAATTCCATAAACTGGAAGCTATTGATTGTTTGATTGTTTGAATCCTGAGCGTGGCGGAGGAATGACTGTTTGAACAATCTAACCATCCAACAAGCCAGCAATCGATTCCTAGCTTTTATGGTTTAATGAGATTAAGGATTTAACCACTCACTCAAAAGCGATCACCCTTTAGGTGAAAAAGCAATAAGAATAGCGACTTACGTTTAGCTATTATGTTCTGCGTATTGATTTAGTAAATCTCCCAACCTATACAAGTCTAAAAATAACAAGCTAGGGTTTCTTGAATGTAGATTTTTCACAAGAGCAGGATGTAATTTGTTCAATACAAAGCTGACAAAATTTACAGTTCTAGTTTTGCGAAGAATGTTAAACGTTTTCAAAAAAGGCGTTTCAAGTATCTTGCCTTCCTTGTGAAAATCAAGCAAGTTTGTATTTGATGTTTTTACATTATGTAAAAAGACAGTAGTCTCTGTTTCTCCTTTATGCTCCACAGTATTGTCAATATGTGAAATTGTCACACCAGCTTTTTGTAATGCACTAGCAAATACGATGTCTTCATAGCCATAACCAACTTTCATTTTTGCAAAAGGATAGCTTAAGGCAAGCTCTTTTTTTACCATAAAATTATTGCTGTGAAAATATCGAACTGGTTCTGCTACCCGCTTTGAGATTGAAACAGCTTCACGTTGATTACCATATTTGTAGTGGAGTATTGTTGACTTCGTTTTCTGATTGTGGTCAGGATACACTCTTCCGCCAGATAGTATCGAATAGTTGCCGATGTACTGTAGATAGCTTTGTATGAATGTTGGATTGTGTTCAATCATACTGTCACTATCTAAAAACAATAGGTTGTCAAAATTAGCCTTTTTAGCCAGTAGATTTCGAATAGCAGATCGACCTATATTTTTATCTAGCTCTTTGTACTTAGTGTAATCTGTTTCGGTAATCTGTCTGTTGTGCGATTTGAATTCAAGCTTAGATGCATCATCTATCATTATGATTTCAAAGGGGAGTTCTAAGCTCAAGGCTTGCTGATGCAATTCCTTAACCAAAGGTCTGACATCCACATTGTATATCGGTATCAAGATGGACAACATGTTAAAGAGAATAAGCTTCGGGTACAAGAACTTTTAAAGAAGAAGGATTGATTGAAAATACCAGTTTGTCGGATGTCATAGCTCCTTCACCATCTCTGTGGTAATGCATTGGTTGATCGCTTTCAATACTTAGTTGCCTTGTCCGATTGACATTAACGATGGGACTTTTGTGTAATGAGCTATTTAGGAATCTCCATACAGAGGTAATGTATCTGGCCTTACTTGCATCCTTGATCATCACTACATCCAGCAGACCATCATGGAGATCTGCCAATGGAGCTATTTTGAAATTGTAACCGAACATGGAGGCATTTGCGACATTTATGGACAAGAATTTGTCTTCAATAATGGTGTCCTCATATTGGATTTTATAGCGCATGTTTTGATAATTTAAAGCTTCTTTCATTGCATTATTGAAGTACACTTTAAACCCTCTGCTGGATGATTGTTTGGTGAAATATGCGACAGAAGCATCAAAACCTACTCCAGCAAGATTGAGGTAAAATTCATCATTTAACTTACACGTATCAATAGTGATTTCTTTAGAATGATTTAAATGTTTGATGGCTTTTTTCATGTTTCTACCAATGCCTAAATGCATTGCGAAGCCATTACCAGAACCTCCTGGAATGATGCCTAGTTTGCAGTTGGTGTTCAATAAAGGTGAAGCAACTTCATTGACTGTGCCATCGCCTCCGATTGCAATGATGGTGTCAATCTGTTCGTCAACAGACTGCTGAGCAATTTCTTTAGCATGGAGAGGAGCCTGAGTGAACATCAAATCAAATTCAAACATAGAAGCATCCAGGTTTTCCTTTATGACTTCGTGTATATTTTGCTTCTGCGAAACACCCGAGAAAGGATTGACAATAAATCTTATGGTCTTTTTATCCAAAAGCGCTTATTTGTATACAAAATAACGTTGCATCGGAAAACTAAAAAATAAACCCACAATTGTTGCAGCAATCGGGCTCATTAAGTAAAAATCTTTCATGCCTACAGTATCTCGTAGAAACCAGATAAGAAGCCAATTCAATGTAATGTTGCCAAGTGCAATCATGAAAAAACGTAAGCCCTGATGAGACATCTTTCTATCCTTTGAGACAAAGGTCCAGTTTCTACCTAAGAGAAATGCTATGACAGAACCAACACTCATACCAATAGGTGCGGCGATAAGTTCATCCACATCAAACAAATAGTGTAAGCCTAAAGCAATTGATTTGTCAACAAATGTTGCCGTCAGCGCAGTTGCATTATATCTGAAAAAAGAGGGGATTAAGGGAACTGAGACACTCGACTTTTTATGATTATTCACCCAAAAATATTGAAATAAAGCAAAGCCTGAAGAGTCAGATTTGCATAAATGCCAGCTAAAAGATCGTCCGCCATTACGCCAAGACCACCTTTGAGATCTTCTAGTTTTCTGATCCCTAATGGTTTCCAGATGTCATAGATACGAAACAATACAAAGGAAGCTATAATTGTTGTTGGATTTATCGGTAGAAACAGGAGCGAAATTAATATGCCGGCAATCTCATCAATCACTACTTTGGATGGATCTTTTCCCCATTCTTTTTCTAAATAGTCAGCAGACCAAACGCCAATAAACGTGGTTAAGATCAATACAATAATTAGTGAAATGAGGTTTGGGACTATGCCAGAAAAATACAAAAAGTATAACGCTATAGATGCCAACAAGCTTCCTGCTGTTCCTGGTGCAATAGGAGAGTAGCCTGTTCCAAAACCACTGGCAAAGATCTTGGCTATCGTATTCATTTATTCATAATAATCCAGACCCAGATGATTGATCAAATCTTCTCCACCGATATGTCTGATTGTATTCTTCAACTTTTCAAATTGTTTGAATAAATCGTGTTGTGGGTACAAACCTTTAGCGGCTTGAGGAGACTTTAAATAAAAGGATAACCATTCTTGAATACCTTTCATCTCAGATCGTTTTGCCAAATCTAATAGTAAGGCCAAATCGAGCACCAATGGAGCAGCAAGAATAGAATCTCGACACAAAAAGTCAACTTTAATTTGCATTGGATAGCCCAACCAACCTTTGATGTCAATGTTGTCCCATCCTTCTTTGTTGTCTCCGCGAGGAGGATAGTAATTGATTCTAACTTTATGATACATGTCCCCATATAATTCAGGATGGAGATCTGGTTCTAGAATTTGTTCTAGTACACCAAGTTTTGATACTTCTTTAGTCTTAAAGTTATCCGGATCATCTAATACTGCACCATCTCTGTTACCCAAAATATTCGTGGAGAACCATCCGTCAATACCAAGGTATCTAGCCTTTAGACCTGGAGCCAATACTGTCTTCATCAGTGTTTGTCCAGTCTTGAAATCTTTACCGGCTATTGGAGTACCTGTTTGGGCAGCAAGTTCTACCATTGCAGGAACATCACAAGATAAATTTGGAGCACCGTTGGCATAAGGGACTCCCATTTTGACAGCTGCGTATGCATATATCATACTCGGTGCTATATCAGGATGATTGTTTCGCAAACCATCTTCTAGGGCTTCAATTGTTTGATGCACATCAGATTCTTCAATGTAGATTTCTGTAGATCCACACCACACCATGACAACGCGTTCACAATTGTTGTCTTCTTTAAATTTGCGGATATCTTCCATCAATTGTTCTGCAAGTTCCATTTTGGTCCCTGCAGACTTTACATTAGGACCTTCAAGTCTTTTGACATAATTTTTATCAAAGACAGCTTTCATTGGTTTAATGGCAGACAATTCATCTTTGATCTGATCAAGCAGCCGTTGGTCCAACACTTGAGCGTTTGTCGCTGCTTCATATACATTGTCCTCAAACAAATCCCAACCTCCAAATACAAGATCATTCATTTGAGCCAATGGCACAATATCGTTTATGTTCGGTTTTCTATTTTCTGTTCGCTTACCAAGACGGATAGTACCCATTTGGGTAAAAGCGCCAATTGGTTGTCCTAATCCCTTCCTGACCGCTACACAGCCAGCGATGAAGGTGGTTGCTACCGCTCCAAGTCCTGGAGTTAATATTCCTAATTTACCTGATGCAGGTTTTGCTTTTACTTCAGCCATTGTTTTTCGTTTTCAATTTATATCCACTCATTTTCTTGATACCATTGATATGTTTCATTCAATGATTCAACTAAGCTGGAATGGGGTGCGAAATTAAAATCTTTTTTCAACTCTGTGATGTCACAGTACCAGTTTCTCGAACGTAATTCATTTACTTTATCAAGATTGAATGTATCAGCTTTTCCAGATAACTTGCTTTTCCACTCAGAAAGTAGCCCTAGAAAGGATACAACAGGCAATGGAATTTTTGGATAAATCGCCTTTTTGTCCATTACCCTTGCTACATTTTGATGAAATTGATTGCCAGCATATGCATTTCCATCACTTACCACATAGGTCTTTTTCTTTGTTTTAGAGCTTGTTGCCTTAATTATGACTCTAACCAAGTCTTTTACATAAACAAAGCTTAGAATCGACTCTTTGGTACCAATAAGAGGAGCAATGCCAGCTTTAATTCCTTTAAATAATTTCAGAATGTCCTGATCTCTAGGCCCATATACAGCAGTCGGTCTAAAAATCATATAGGGTACACTGCTTTTCTTAACTGCTTGTTCTGCTTTTAATTTCGATTTGCCATAATGTGTAGGAGGTGATGGTTTCATGTCACCTGTAATGGCAGATAGGCCTGCTTCATCTGCAGAACCACAAGCAGCAATGCTACTTATATAACTAAAGGTTTTTAAATCTGGAATGGTGGTTTTAATTGTGGTCAAAAAGGATTTTGTAAAATCTGTATTTACTTGATAAAACGTTTCACTCTTCAATGCTCTTACTACGCCGGCGTTGTGGATAATATAATCAAATTGCTCTTCCTTGAGTTGAGTAAAATAGGAATCAGGGTTTGAAAAATCCATGTAGAGAAATCGGATTCTTGAGTCTTGCAGGAATGCTTTGCTACTGGATTTTCTAATCCCTGCAACAACATCCAATCCCTGGTCCAGTGCTTCTGCTACAAGCCATGAACCAACAAATCCACTAGCACCTGTTATTAAAATTTTTTCCATTCTTAAAGGAGCTTGTTGTCTCTTCATACACAGTCCTACAAATCTTGACCGTAGATCCTGTACGTTTTATATTTTTCTCCATTTAGTTTTTCAGCCCCCTTTACCATTTCTTCATTATTCTCTAAGATCCAGGAAGCTTCACCACCTATCAAATCTCTCCTGCGTGCCTCATTGATATTCTTAGCATAAAACACAGCTTCAATGCCTCTGTTTCTGTATTCGTCAATGACACCAAGCAATGCGATTCGTACATGCCTGACTTTCTTTTTGTTGAGAAGTAGCTTGAATATATTAAATGGAAATAAGCGGCCTTTATTGAAGTTGATGGTGATTTCATTGATGTTTGGTAACGAAACGAAGAAGCCTATAGGTTTACCTTCATGCTCTGCAAGAAAAGCAAAGTCCTCATCAATTAACAATTTTAATGCATTTGCCAAATGATCGAATTCCTCGTCAGTTGGTGGTACGAATCCCCAGTTTTTTTCCCAGGCTTGGATATATAGATCCTTTGCTTTATTTATTTCTTCAGCATATTTCTTTTTATCTAAATTTCTTATTGTGATTCCATTTTTTGCAAGCCTTTCTGATAATAATTTCTCTAGTTTGACTGACTTCTCAGATGCCTTTTTTGTGTATATCATATAGGCAAATAAATCCATTTCCTTTGTGAATCCACATGCATTGACATGATCAATATAGTAGGGAAAATTGTAGGTCATCATGACAATTGGAGGGCTATCAAAGCCATCAACCAACATGCCTCCTGTATCCGTAGTCAATGAATAACAAAATGGGCCAAGAATGCGATCAACACCTTCTTGGCGCAACCAATTTCTTGCTTTGTCAAAAAGAGCTTCTGAGATTTCAATATTGTTCTCTACATCATAGAATCCAAATAGGCCAACATTACATTCGTGATATTCATTGTAGTTCTCGTCGACATGGGCTGCAATTCGACCAACTATTTTATTGTCGTGATAAGCGAGATATCGTACAGCTTTAGCATGCTTGAAGTATGGGTTCTTTGTTTCGCTATGAATCTCTTTCTGGGCGAGATAAAGCTCAGGCACATAGGAGGAATCACCTTTATACAAAGTATGAGGAAAGTCAATAAAGGATTTTAAATCAGTAGTTGTTGAGACCTCTCGAATCTCAATTTTCATGCAATTCTTCTTGTTTTTCAAAAATGCCAATTTCATGAGCTATTGACGTAATCTTGGCGATTGATTCTTCAATCTGAGCAAAAGTATGTGTTGCCATCAAAGAATATCTGATCAATGATGAACTACTAGGGACTGCAGGCGAAACAACAGGATTCACGAATACTCCATCTTCTAGAAGACGCTTTGTCAATGTGAAAGTTTTTGCATCATCTCTCACATAAATTGGTATGATTGGGGTTTCTGTATGCCCGGTTTCAAAACCAGCTTTCTTCAATAGATTAAGTGCGTGGTGTGTGTTGTCCCAAAGCTTTTGAATACGCTCTGGTTCTTCTTCCATTAGATCTAAAGCTGCTAAAACACTTGCTGCATTAGCAGGAGCAATACTTGCACTGAAAATGAGTGATCTGGCATTATGCTTTAAATAGTTGATTGTATACTTATCAGAAGCAATGAATCCTCCTATGCTGGCAAGCGACTTACTGAATGTACCCATTATCAAATCAACGTCGTCAGTCAAATTGAAATGATCAGCAGTGCCTCTTCCATTTTTACCCAAAACACCTAGCGAATGCGCATCGTCAATCATGATGTTGGCATCATATTTCTTAGCTAAAGCTACCATTGCCGGAAGCTTACAAATGTCACCCTCCATAGAGAATACGCCATCTGTTACAATTAGTTTTATTTTACCTGGCTCACACTTATTCAGCACCTTCTCCAAAGACTCCATATCATTGTGTCGGTACTTCAATACTTTGGCAAATGATAATCTAGCACCATCGATGATACATGCATGATCATATTCGTCTAAAATAAGATAATCATGTCGACCAAGCAAAGATCCGACAACCCCTAAATTTACCTGATATCCAGTACTAAATACCAGAGCACCTTCCATGCCTACAAAATCTGCTAATCGCTGTTCTAATTCCAAGTGGAGATCAAGTGTACCATTCAAAAATCTTGAACCCGCACAACCAGAACCATATTTATCAACAGCTTGCTTAGTTGCTTCTTTAAGTTTTGGGTGTATGGTCAAACCTAGATAACTATTTGAACCGAACATCAAGACATCTTTACCACTGATTTTTACAACGGTATCTTGCTCAGATTCAATCGTACGGAAGTATGGATAGAATCCAAGTTCCATAACCTTTTGAGGCGTATTATATGCCTGCATTCTCTTGTGAAGCATAATCTTTATTTAAGGTTAAATACTTAGTTAGTTTTCGAATTTGATTCCCAGCTTTTGATGGAAGAAATACTTTTTCAAAAAAAGCAATTGCAAATATAGC
Organism: uncultured Saprospiraceae bacterium; assembly: GCA_964398295.1. Classification (GTDB taxonomy): domain Bacteria; phylum Bacteroidota; class Bacteroidia; order Chitinophagales; family Saprospiraceae; genus CALFUK01. The sequence goes on from CAYNMW010000117.1 coordinate 9,018, forward strand.
ACAAAATATGCCCAATACCACATCAATTACGTAATGGTGAATCGAATAAACTGCGGCAAACCAGGTCAAAATCATGAAGATAATGAGAAGAATATATCCAAGTTTTAAACCTTGTTTTCTGGCAAAGTAGACCGAAACAACGGGATATGCCGAGTGTAATGATGGAATAGCACCAAATACATTAAAACTCTTGCTGTAAATGTCATGAAATATAGTGGTACCTGTTATGTCATCAAATCGAAGCAATCCAGCTGCATTTCCAGGAATATCAAGGTGTTCTCCGAACCCATACATGTCTACATACCAAGGTGGCGCAGCTGGGTAAGAATAGTAGATAATAACGCCGATTATATTAGTCAGAAAAAAGCATATAGAATACCTCAATAACAGCGATTTATTCTTGAAGAAAAGATACAATCCAAATAGAAAGGGTATTGGAGTCCAAAGTAAATACGTAAATCCAGTAATGAAATCCAGAATCGGATTTGCTATAGATTTTAAATAGGCATTGGGAGTAATACAATCACCAGCTGCATTTGTAATACCAAAGAAGAAGAGTTCCACATTATAGACCTCCTCAATGTGCACCGTGTTATACAAATATGATGGAAATACTCGTAGGCTATCAAGTAATACCCATGACATTGCTAATGCAAAACAAGCAATGAAAAACCGGTGTGTTTTTTCGGATATAAGGTATGTTGTACCCAGTATCAAAATGAAGGGTATATGGTCTGTACGAAAGCCTATCCCAAAGAAAATCCAGCTGAGATAGATAATCATAAACAGCGTGTAAAAAAGAAGGCTTTTTCTACTAAATCTGCCGGTCATACTAATTCGTCTTGTCTGTTATGCAGACTTCGAAGCGATTTTTTTATCAGTTGGAAATTCTGTTTGAGCAATTTTGTCCCATAATGGACTACTGACGCCATATCCTTTTTCAGGATAGACATAATGATGTTTCAGATGATGTGTTTTGAGAACATTCCAAAGTTTGCCTTTTATTTGCACGTGATGAATCGCATAATGAATCATGTCGTAAATCAAATATCCAGTCAAAAATGCTGCAAAAAATGAATAGAACCCACCGCTTGAAATGATATTTTTAAAGAGAAAATAGAAAGCAGAAGCCAACGGAATACTTACAGCAGGTGGCAACACTAAACGCAATCTATCTTTTGGATAATCGTGATGGACTCCGTGAAAAATAAAATGGAGTCTCAAACCGATTTTAGACTTCGGTACGAAGTGGAAAACAAAGCGATGCATGATGTACTCAGTTATTGTCCAAATCCCAAATCCTAAGAGATAATACAATAGACCATTGATCCATCCTATTGAAGAAGTAAAGGCCATATAAAGGAAGTATACGATGGCAGGTACAAACACAATTAGAGGTACGCTGTAATGAACTTTTGAGAACATTTCCAAGAAATCACTCTTGAACATTCTGCTCGATTCTTCACTATTGGAAACATAATGTTGCTTCATAAGTCAATATTGATTCTTTGGTATGTGGGTATACCTGTTTTTAAGTGATTACCGAACAATTCAATAAATTTCACATTGGGAAATACACCTAATTCGACTGCATACACGTATATATTTGATAAGACTGACATTTCTCCTTCCAAGTTACAATAGACTTCAAAATTTCCAGTAGCGTTTCTTGCCATGTAAAGTCTGAGGTCTTTGTACGAAACAAAATTAAACTCAAAAGAATCCTTATTGATCATCTTTGATTCATAACCATATGCCAATTTATTTTGGTAAAAATTTAACTCTTCAATTTCACCTCCTGTATTGTATTTTAACCAATAAGCATGCATCGGATAGTCAGGGTTAATTTCTCCATTTTGAAGATTATTTACCTCATAAATAACAGTGTTCAGATTATGGTTTCTCTGGATATAAAACAGTAATTTATCAGAAGCAGGTGGAGTAGGGTAATGCTCTGGCAAGCCCTTAGATCCTGGGTATTGATATTGGCTTTTCTGAGTATCAGATATCATTGTCTTCTTGAATTTTTAGTTGTTGTTTGGCATGAGATAATCGTTTGAATGCTGTCATATTTGCTCCAATAGCTAAAATGAAAAGCGGAAATGTAAACACGGTTATTGTTTCGAAAAGTGGAAATGGTAACCAATTAACATCAATTTTAAAATCCGAACCGATAATCATCGATGTTATACCACATAAAACAGCTGAAATACCCACGATCAATATCCGCTCAGGACGCTGCATGATTCCTACACTACAATCAACGCCTAATCCTTCTGCTCGTGCTCTCGTATAGCTTACCATGATTGATCCGATCATTGCAATAAATGCAAAAATAGAACTTAGAAAGTAATCGTGAGAAATCAAATAATAGCAAATGCCGAGGAACATATACATCTCACTAAACCTATCAATTACCGAATCGTACAGAGCGCCATATTTATTAGCCATATTGCCAACCCTTGCAAGTCTCCCATCCAACATATCCATTAATCCGGCAAATAAGATAATCAGTCCAGCTATACCAACAAAGCTGTGACTAAGCCTATCTCCATACTCAGCACCAAAAATGAGAATGATCGCAGCAGCAAGATTGAGCAGGAAGCCGAATAACGTAATCATATTCGGCGTTATGCCAACTTTGATAAAAAGATTTATCAATGGGTTGATGATAGAATAAACCCATTGTTGAGCATTATCTTTCCAAGTCATTGCGCAAAGTTATTAAAAGTCTACTTTAAATCTTGCTCTTATGCCCAAGCCTTTTACACCAAATAATTGGGGAATCTCAGGATTGTCTAGATAGGTTAGCCTTTGGACCGCGTCAATCCTCAATACTCTGAAGATATTATAGAGACCAGCACTGACTTCAATATAAGGCTCATCCTCTAGTGAGTATGTCCTCGGAACACCATCCGCATTCTGCTGAAATTGGGGTAGTTGAGGGTTTAATTCGGGATTATTTCTATCCGTAAATCTACCCCACAATACTTTTGCTGAAACAACTTCTCGCAACTTTAATTTTTTGACTAATGGAATCCGATTCAAGAAAAACCCTCCGAAAAAATGTTGAATATTCGTTTCTGCATATTGATCTGTTGCAAACTCAAGGAAATTCATCAAATTGTACGACCTCAGTTGATAGGCAAATGTTTGATTTGCTCTCGGGAGATGCAGAAGAACATATGGAAGATTATCTCCAAATATTTTGCCTCCTCCAACCTCAAAAAGAGTGTGACCTAGTGTAGATAAATTGAATTTTTTGAACAAGTTCACCGTTACTCTGTGGTAGTTATGCTCACCACCTAGAATACTGATGCCTGCATTATACGATACGGTAAGCACTGGGAATTTTGTGAACACGGGCGTTCTGTATTGTCGACCTTGCAGGAATTGTTCATTAGGAGCAAAGCGAAGACTGATGCCTGCTTCAAAGGTATTTATTTCAGTGAGCTGTTGTGGAATGTCATTTTCTGTGAAATTCAATACCAGATTGCCATGAGGCCTTCTGTTGTCTCTTCTCAATGTAAATGTCATGTCAAATAAACCTCCTTCTTGCACATAGTCAAGTTTGGTAAATCTATTGAAAATCATCAAATCTGCAATTCCTCTTCTTATGGATAAAAGCACATTGTCTCCCTTGATAAAATCAAGATCCACTCCAGGGAAATTCACATCATTTGCGTGCTCCAACATGATATAGTGCCTTGGATTGGCTTTGAAATCTGAGTTGAATGAGTAAAGACCATAAACTGAATATTTGAATGCTTCATCTCGAAGACCATAGGCTCCGTAGCCACCAATTTTAAACTTACTGTTCCAACTATGAGCCGTTTCTGCTGCGAGTTTAAATCTACTACCTTCTACTTGATTGGCACTGTAAAATGTTGGTATTGGGCCTATTTCTATTGGGCCAGCAGGGATATAACCAGTCGTTAATATTTTGACTCCTGTTTTTATTTTTTTGAATGTTGGATCATTGTTAAGCGAGTCGATCATGACATATGCATCTTGCTCACCCATAGTTAATGGTTCAAAGCGATTTGCATTCCAATAACTATCATCTTTGTTATAGGTATCCGCATAGTCAATGACTTGATCGGTTCCATCAAAAACACTGTCGTCATCGGGCGGATTAAAATCATAGTTTTTGTAAAGGACATCTTTTTTTCCAAAGAATCCGAGACCATTTTCTGACAAAGAATAATCAACGGTTATTTCATCTTTGGACAAGACAAATGTATTTCCCTTACGTTCATATTCTTGCTCAATTCTTAAGTCTCTGACAAAATTTAAACTGATACCATTTATGATGCCTAACTCCACCTTTTTGACAAAATAATTGTCCTTATGCGTGATGTATATCTGACCCGTAAACCCCTTTGTCAGCTTGTTTTTGGGTATGAAATTCATGACAATAACACTATCGCCTGCGTAATAGGTGGTATCCTGTATATAATACCGATAAAAGTTAAGACCTACCTTCGCCAGAGGACTCTGAAATTGACTTCCCAGAATGAATATTCTATTTTCATAGACGTCTACATCTTGATACAAGACATCTGTAATTCCATCAATCGTTTTGTCATCAATTAAGTCATCGAATTCTGTATAGCGCACAGCTCGACGATGTTGCTTTTCAGTATTTGTACTTTTTCGATAAAATACATCTGCTATTGTTTCTTTTATGAATAGAGGTAAAAATAACTTTCCATTAACCTCTGAAGTGTCGATGTATTCAAAAATAAAGTCTAAATTTTTGACAAGTTTTCTCTCTTTAAATTCTTCCGTAATATTGTTTAAATCCAATTCAACAGTTTCGTGTTTTTCGTAACTGTAATATGGTTGGCCTTTCAAACTATTCTCTTTTTTATTGGCCATTACTTTTTTGATCAGCTCTACAGCTGGATTACCCTTTTTTCGATATCTCTGTCTTTTTGCTGTAAATACGACCTCATCAGCGACAATCGAGCTGTTCTCCAGTTCAAAATTAATCACTTGCCTTCGGACGCCTTTTTGGATAGCAAAAGTCGAAGGTGTATAACCCAGAAAGGTGGCTGTTAATGAATCTGTAGCATATCTCGTGTCAATTCGAAAAATGCCATCTAAATCTGTTGATGCACCCACATTCGAAGACTTAAAATAGACGTCTACGAATGGAAGTGGTTCCTTAGTGGTTTTGTCAATAACTTTACCTGTTATTATTGTAACATCTTGACCATAAGAGGTATATGCATTA
>CAYNMW010000118.1:0-13819 GCA_964398295.1 uncultured Saprospiraceae bacterium
TGATTCCAATGGGGACCAATACCCTAAATCACAAATAATACTCAGAATACATTTGTCTGTACTACTAAAAGTTGAGGCCTTAGAAGGGTATTATCCTTAACTAAATGGCATTGGGTCTCTGACCTCTTGCCTTTGCTCTTACCAACTTATCCCGCTATCAGTATGCACCACTGGTTCTTTGACTTTTGTATATTCTCCTTTCATGGAAAGTAAAAATCGTCTTTTTATTCGATAAGCCAACCAATACATAACAGGCACAATGACAAGTGTAAGAAACGTTGCAAAGACCAACCCGTAAATAACAGTCCATGCCATCGGACCCCACAATGCAGTGTTGTCTCCGCCGATAAATATATTTGGGTTCAAGTCTGTTACAAGTGTTCTAAAATTAAAATTAAAACCGATTGCCAATGGTATCAATCCAAGTACCGTAGTAATTGCTGTTAATAATACAGGGCGAAGTCTTGTTGCTCCTCCACGGATGATGCATTCTTTGACATCTTCCTTTAGCATATAGATCATATCACTTATGCCTTGTTCTTCGCGTTTATTTTTGACCAATAAATTGATGTAGTCAATCAACACGATCGCATTATTAACGACAATACCTGCTAGTGCTATAATACCTACTCCAGAAAAAATAACGGAGATAGTCGTGCCCGTAAAAATATAACCCAACAATACACCGATGGTGCTAAAGAGGACGGACAAGATGATGATGAATGGTGAAATTATAGAATTGAACTGTCCAACGATGATAATGAAAATCAGAAAAATCGCAGCCATAAAAGCTGACTTTAAAAATGCCATATCTTCTGCCTGAGATTCCTGTTCGCCAGTGAATGCAATTTTATATCCTTCCGGCATTTTAAAATCTTCCATTAGGTCACGAAGTTCATCGTTAATTTGATTGGCATTGTAACCATCTAGTACGTTTGAAGCAACTGTGATGACCCGTTGTTGATTTAAGCGTTTTATAGAACTAAATGTAGTACTGTATTCAAAGTCAGCAACTGTAGAAATTGGGATTTGTACAATCTCACCTCTTCTTGCTTGATCCCTAAAGGTGACTTTTTGATTTAATAAGCCGTTGATGTCATTCCTGTAATTGGAGTTTGCTCTCAATTGAATGGCATATTCATCTTCACCTTCCTTAAATTTAGAAATCTCTTTTCCAAAAACGCTGGTACGAATTGTACTTGCTATTTGTGCTGTAGATAAACCATAACGACGTGCAGCATTCCTGTCAATATTAATTAACAATTCAGGTTTACCAATTTTGACATCAGGCTTTAATTCTTCAATTCCTGCGATACTGGAGCCTTCAATGAGTTTGATTGCTCTTTGTGCTAATAGTGCAATCGTATCAATCTCATCACCTGCAAATTCGATATTTACAGGCGCTCCTACAGGAGGTCCATCAGCATCTTTGTCAACAATAATTTCAACACCAGCGTATCCTTGCATTGCATCTCTAAGGTCATTCATAATATCAACGGTACTGATCTCACCTCGGTATTTGGAAGAAACGAATGAGACAGTTAATCTCGCTCTGTGAGGCGTAACACCAGGTTCTGGTGGTCTATTAGGGTCAGCAGTGTCTTCACCAATTGTAGTGAGCATGTCTTCTACAACTGCACCATAATCATTTAGCATTTTCTCAACTTTTTGCTCTAATTCCAGCAATAGATCATTGGTCGCTTCTATGTCTTTACCTATTGGTAATTCGACAAAGATATTAACAAAGTTAGGGTCTGGAGATGGAAAGAATTCAATTGGTGGTGGCTTGACAGTCATTAAGAAAATAGAAAAACCGAGTAGCAGGAATGTTGATAAGAAAACTAGATTTGGTCGAATGCCTTTCAACACTGCGCGAATAAATTGATCATATCTTCGCTCAAGGGCAGGCAAAACAGAGCTTTGAAATGCAAATGAAGCAGGACGTAGAAAGATAAAATTAAGCAATGTCAATACAATTGCAAATCCAAGAATATTGCGCAACCAATTCACTTCATAGAAGTGAGCTGCTATTGCAAGCAATAACATAACAAAAGTCCAAAAGAACACATTTCTAAACTTTCTATTTCTCCCTTCCTTTGTATCCGCTACTTTATCAATTTTCATAAAACGAGAGGTCAAGACTGGGTTGATGACCAATGCAACAAACAGAGATGAACTCAAGACACACATTAAAGTGATGGGGAAATACTTCATGAATTGGCCCATTATACCAGGCCAAAACATCAGAGGTAGAAAAGCAGCAAGTGTTGTCGCAGTCGATGCAATAATTGGCATGGCTACTTCAGATGCACCATATTTTGCGGAAGAATAGCCATCGTATCCTTCATCCATATAACGATATATGTTTTCGACAGTAACGATGGCATTATCCACAAGTAATCCCAGCGCTAAAATCAAACTGAACAGCGTAACAATGTTGAGGCTCACGTCAAACAGGAACAAGAATAAAATGCCAATCAACATGGATAATGGAATTGCCATTCCAACAAAAGCAGCATTTCTCAAACCTAGAAAAAACAGTAAAACCAGTGTGACTAAAATCACGCCGGAGATGATACTGTTTTCTAAATTGGAAACTTCGTCTCTGGTTGAAACAGATAAATCGTTGAATTTTGTAACCTCTAGTTCATCAGGAAATCTTGGCTTTAGATCTTTAAGAACTTTGTCAAGCTTGTCGATAGCTGATAATAAATTTTGACCATCTCTTTTTTTCACCTCAAGAGAAATGACAGGGTACGAATTAATTCTAGCGTATGTTGTCCTTTCTTCAAATCCATATTCGACATTTGCGATATCGCGTATATAAATCGGTCGTTCATTTTCACTCTTTACGATTACATCATTTATTTCAGATACCTCTTCAAATTGTCCAAGGACTCTGATCGATCTTCTAAAGTCATTGTTGACGATTTCACCTGCAGACATTGACATATTTTCTCTTGCGATGGCGTTTTCAATGTCTGTAAAAGATACTTGTATGGATTCCATTTTTCGTAGGTCAACATTAATTTTGACTTCTCTGTCCAGCGCCCCTTTCATATCTACTCTAGATACCTCAGATATTTCTTCAATTTCATCCTGGAAGAATTCTGCATAGTTTCGTAATTGATCCATGCTAAAAGGACCTGCTATATTAACTACCACAATTGGCTGGTCCGAAACGCTCATTTCTCGAATCTGAGGCTCTTGGTCTAGGTCATTTGGAAGTTCGGTTTTGGCTTTGTCAACGGCTTCTTTGACATCATCAACGGCTTTATCGATATCGACATCAGTGCCAAATTTTGCCCGAAGCAGTGCAAAATCCTGTATGGATGTTGAGGAAACCTCTTCGAGTCCATTGATACTTTTCAATTCCTTTTCGATAGGCCTTGCTATCAAACTTTCTATCTCAGAGGCAGAGTTACCAAAGTAGGGTACTTGAACCATAACCTGAGGGAAATAAGCATCAGGATACTTTTCTTTGGACATTGCAATATATGCTTGCACACCAAAAAGTAAAATCATAAAAGACAGAAGGAAAATGCTGGTCCCATTGTCAATTGCGAAACGAGTTGGGCTAAATTCACGCAGCTTACTAATATCAATTTTAGGGATCTCCATATGGATTAAATCGTAATGAATTCGTTGTTCAATATTTGTCTTGCGCCTTTGACAACAAGCAGATCGTTGGGTGACAGTCCTTCTTCTACAACGATATTGTTATCATAGCTTTCTCCAGTCTGCACATATACTTTTTTTGTCTTCCATTCTTCAGCCTGTGGATTAGCGACCACATATACATATTCATCTCCACTAACTTCTCTTTGTATTAGTTCTAATGGTACAACAATGACGTCTTCTTGTTCAAGTTCCTTGACGAGCATTTCTGCTAGTAAATTTGGCTTGTATTCGCCTTTCGAATTGTTGAGGTTAACCTCTACTTTGAATGTTCTGTTTGCCGGATCAATAACTCTACCGAGTAGACTCACTCTTCCTTTAAATTCTTTTTCGAGTGCTGGAACTTTGATGTCAACGTAGTCACCTCTTTTGACAATACCCAAATAAGACTCTGGAGCATCAACGACAATTTTCACATTGTATGTGTTGAGTATCTGTATGATGGGACCACCAGGAGATGTTATTTCTCCCGCTTGTCTGACTTGTCTTTCTACAACACCAGATGCAGGACTGTAAACATTTTGCTTTGACAGTTGAAATTGAATACTCTCCAAACTTTTCTCTATTCGCTCTTTGTTATTTTTAGCTTGAAGAAATTGTATTTCACTACCGATGTTTTGGTCCCACAATCGCTTTTGTCTTTCGTAAACCGTTTTTGCCAAATCTAGTGATGTATTTAGTTCACTGATTTGATTTTCTACAGCTTCTAAATCTACTTTGGCAATTAATTGACCTTTTCTGACTGATTGTCCTTCGCGCACTAATACGTCAAGGAGTCTTCCACCAATTTCACTGGAGGCATTGACCAGATCATCTGAAATTATATTTCCCTGCAAAGTGGTAAAACGTTCAAACTTGCTTAGTTCAAGTGTGTCAACTGTTACAAGGGTAACATCTTTTTTTGCGGAAGGATCTAATTCGATAATATCTTTTTCTAATTGTTTTATTTCTCTTTCCAGAGATTTGAATTCTTCTTGCTTTAATTTGAGGTATTCCTTTTTGCCTGCTAGATCTTCTGGAACAACAGTATCTTTAGATTGCTGCAATTCCTGACAAGAAGCGAGTAATACACCAATGAATAATATATAGTAAAGTTTCATTTTCATTATTTAATGTTTCCTAAGGCAATGTCTAAATCTGTTTTTGCAAGAATCACGTCATACATTGCAGCGATCAAATCAGATTGTGATTGGTAAAGGGATGTTTCTGCTTGATTGACTTCAACGCTTGATCCTACACCTTCTCTGAATTTAATTTTTGCTTTGTCATACACATTCTCTGCAAGCGTTAAAATCTTTCTTCTATTTACCAAGGTTCGTTTGGCGTTCATCAATTGTTTTTGGGAATTGGTAGCTTGTAAATACATGCCTCGCTTGAATTCTTCTAATTCAAGAAATTTCTTTTCCTTTCTGATTTCCGAACGTTGTTGTTGAGACTTTTTCTCCTTGCCATCAAAAATGCTATAGGATAAATTCAAGCCAATAAAACCACCAGCTAAAAAACCAGCTTCATTACCATCAAATAATTTATCTCGTTGTAGTGATTCTTGCAGATTGATGTTCGCTTTCAATACAGGAAGTCGTAATCCCAATCTCTTTATATCTAACTCGTCTAATTCTATTGCTTTTTCTAAAACCTCAATTTCTGGTCTTACCGAATAGTCTATCGTTTCTTCAGTCAGATATACATTTGGATCAACTTCGATCTGGTTGATTAATACTTCTAATTCATCCAACAGAATGATCTCTGTGTCGAGAGGAAAATTCATATGAAATTTCAGTACATTCTTACTCAACTCAATTAACTCGGTTAAATTTTCGTCTTCAATTTTTAAGTTTTCTAATGTCAATTCAAGTCGGACCACATCTAGATTTTCCGCGAACCCCGCCTTGTATGTTTCTGTAGTTTCAAATAACAATCTGTCTACTGATTGAATGTTGCTTTTGATAATTTTCTGATTTTCATAGGCTATTAAGACAGCTAAATAAGCCTGTGTGACTTGTATTGCTATTTCCCGTTCAGTTAACTTGCTTCTAGATCTTTCTACATCCACTGATAGTTTAGCAGCTTTGAGTCCTTCAAAAAACACACCGTCAAATAGAAGAGCCCTAAAATCTATAAAGCCATTTAGGTTATTTCTTCTGACAAACGAAAAGTTGAACGTTTCTGGTGGTCCGGGATCTATCGGTTGGTCAAATACAAATTCATTTAGAATACCAAAAACAGCTGGTGTCAAAAAATCCTCTGTTGGTTGTGAGGGACGTAAAAAGTAATACGCATAATTAGCGCCTACATCCAATTGTGGCAATCCAAAGGCTTTAAATTCTTGTACTCTTGCTTGTGCATCAATAACATTCAATGTTTCCATGGCCATTTGAGCGCTATGCTCTACTGCAAATTCAATTGCTAATGGGAGAGTAAACTTATACTGCCCTTGCATCGAAGCCGTTGCCAGACAAAAACATATAATCAAATACTCCTTTCTCATAAATCGGACTTTAAAATTTCCTTCATTCGTATCAATCCTTTTTCTGAAGCTATACCTCTTAAGTGATACCTGACAAACTGTATCAATAATTCATGTTTTGGATACCGTTCTAATGGAAATAAACTATCATCAGCAATTGCATGATTTTTACTGATGTAGAGTTTGGAGATGATGTCTGCATCTATATCATCTCGATATAGTTTTTGTTTAACTCCTGCTTTGATGTTTTCTTGAATGATATTTCCGAGAAAACTGAAATGACTTTTTTCTATAAGTTGCCAGCTGTCCGGATAGTATTTCTGTAAGTCAAAAGTTATGGTGGGTTTCATTTTTTTGACCGTGACCAAAAAGTGATTAGCCATGTTGATATATTCTTCAATTGCGTCAGACGAGTTTTTGCTGATACTTTGTATCACTTCGTGTTCTCTTATTAAGAATTGGGAAAGTACTTCTTTAACGAGATCATTTTTATTCTCAACGAATTGATATATCGTCTTCTTAGACATGCCTAGCTTTCTTGATATATCATCCATACTAACGCTACGTAAGCCATAGGTCATAAAGAGCTCTGTACTCACCTCTAATATTTTTGCTTTTGTATCCAATGTATTGCAAATGTATGTGAATTAAACTTAGGAAACTCTTAAATGTTTTAGAGTTTCCTAAGTTTTATGGCTTTTTGTTATTTAGATTTTGGCGATCATAGTAAACGTAGACGTGATGATGGCTAGACGCAAAATGTCATTGAATGAATTTTCAGAAAAGGTAGGTGTGTCTTTGTCTAACCTATCAATCTTAAAAACGGGTAAAGGCAAAGCAATCAGATTTTTCTACACTGAATGTTATTTGTGAGGCATTGGACTGTCAGCCCGGTGATCTGGTGGAGTATGTTGAAGAATAAGGGGGACCAAGTAAGTAGTTATTGAAGCAGATGTATGATTTTTAATTAGTTCTCGAAACGCAATCTTATTTTTCCTCAAGACCCATACCCACATTCAAAAGTTCTACGACCTATCATCGGAATACTGAGACAAAGGTCTGTGACCTCTTGTCAGAATTACTTATCTTGCTCTCAAATTTGACAAATGAAAAAATTCATTTTAATACTTCCAGCTATTGCGATATTAATGGCTTGTGCAGATGCCAATGACAAGAAGAGTACTAAACCTTCAAAGGAAAAGAAGGTAGCATTAGATCCACCAGATGGAAAAAAGATTTTTAAAATCAACTGTGTGTTATGTCATGGAGCTGATGGTAAACTCGGTGTCAATGGTTCTAAAGATCTAACAGAATCTAAGACTTCACTAGAAGAAACAATTACCCAAATCACAAAGGGTAAAGGATTGATGGCTGCATATGAGCCAATTCTTTCTAAAGAAGAGATTGAAGCTGTGGCAAAATACACCATTTCTCTCCGAGGAGAATAAAAACAAAATGAAAATATTAGGTTGCATGTCAGGGAGTTCTTTGGACGGGCTTGATATGGCTTTGTGCGATTTCAAATCTGAATCCACCTACACCCTAATCAAAGCAACAACGTTTAGGTATTCTGATCAATGGGTAACAAGGTTGCAGAAGGTAAATCAACTGTCGCATGAAGAGAGTTGCCAATTAGAAGCAGACTTCACTACATATATAGCAGCAAATATTCTTGATTTTCTTAGTGGTGAAGAGACAGCTTACATTTCCAGTCATGGACATACAATTTTGCATAATCCAGACTCTGGCTATAGTTACCAACTTGCCAATGGTGCTTACTTAGCAGCAAAGACTTCCATTCCGGTGATTAGTGAGTATCGCTTGCAGGATATTGCCAAAGGAGGTCAAGGCGCACCAATTGCACCAGCGATAGAAAAATATCTCTTACCCAAATATGATGCTTATTTAAATTTGGGTGGTATTGCAAACATCAGTCATCATTCCGAAAAGGAAATTACAGCATATGACATAGGCCCCTGCAATCAGTTGCTAAATGCACTTGCTCAACAAGCAGGAAAACAGTTTGATGAAGGAGGGCTACTAGCCAAATCAGGAATGTTGATCCATGAATTATTGTCTGCTAGTCTTGCTCATTCTTATTTTTCAGCTGATTCACCAAAGTCATTAGACAATCGATTTGTTGTGAATGAATTTGTGCAACCATTTCTGGATCATGCTGGCTCAGTTACAGATAAATTGCACACAGCTACAAGATTAATTGCGAAGACCATTGCAGCAGAATCTGGTAGAGAAAATCACATTTATGCAACAGGTGGCGGAGCACTGAATTCCTTTTTAATGGAATGTCTAGATGAAGAATTACAAAATCAAAATAACAAATTGGTTATTCCCGATGCAAAGATGATTGAATTTAAAGAAGCTATCCTAATGGCCTTAATGGGATATCTGAGATTGCACGATAAGGTGAATGTTTTTTGTTCTGTAACAGGCGCAACTTCAGATACTGTTGCTGGTTGTATCTACACATGCTAAATAAAGAAGACCATATATTAATAACGGGCTCTACAGGATTTCTTGGTTGTTATATCTTGAGAGTATTGCTAAAAGACGGCTACAAAAATATCTATTGCACCCATCGGCAAACCAGTAATTTCACCTTAATAAATGACATTAAATCTCAAGTGACCTGGCTTGAAGGTGAATTGTCGGACCCTGTATTTGTTCAGGAAAGTCTTCAGCATATGGATGCTGTTATTCATGCGGCAGCATTGGTGAATTCAAACGCCAGAGAAAAAGCAAAAATAAATGATACGAATATTTCCCTTACTGCAGCTTTAGTAGATCAGGCTTTAGATGTTAACATCAAACTGTTCGTTCATATCAGTAGTGTTGCTGCAATTGGAATGGGGCAACCAGGAATAATGATTCATGAACAGACAGAATGGAGGGAGGACGATCGCAATACAGCATATAGCTTGTCAAAGCGGTTTGGAGAGCGGGAAGTATTCAGAGGATTTGCAGAAGGCATGGATGTCGTTGTACTGAATCCAAGCTTAATTTTAGGTGCGGGAAGGTGGGACTCTTCTACTGTTTCCATTTTTGGACTAATAAAAAAGGGACTTCGGTATTATCCATCTGGATCTGTTGGTATTGTAGATGTTAGAGATGTGGCAAATGCAGTTGCTCTTGCTTTAACGAATGATGACATGATCGGAAAACGCTTTATTATTTCTGGCGAAAATTGGACTCACCAGTACATGTCAACGGAACTTGCAAAAGCACTTGATGCGAAAATTCCAAATAAGATGATGTCACCCTTTTTAGCTTCATTTGCCAAAAGATCACTATCTGTTCTAGAAGCTTTTGGATTTAGGCATGAGCTAATCAGTGCAGAAAGAATAGACTACGCCAACTATTCTTTTTCTTATGATAATAGTGCATCAAAAAAGATTGGTCTATCCTACATTCCCATAAACGATACAATCAATGAATCTGCACAACTTTATCTACAATCTGAAAAGGACAACACCAACTTTGGTCTGCTAAACATATAAATAAATGTAATGTACAATCTCATGTTAGAGATAGTATTACATATATCCGTAAACCCACATTCAAAACATTAAGTTTCATTTACTACATTTTGCAGTCATATGTATTGATAATTGTCTGTAATTACTTATTTTAATTCTGATAATAACAATATCTACAGTGACGAACTTCCACACGACATACCAATTATTTTTTGACCCTCTAAAAATAGACCTATGACTTTTCAAACGAAAAATATTAGAAATATTACGCTGTTAGGGCATTCAGGTTCCGGTAAGACGAGCTTAGCTGAATGCATGCTTTTTGAAGCAAAAGAAGTAAATCGTATCGGAACAATTGCAGGAAATGGAACAACATCAGATCACACGAACATAGAACAGGAAAAAGGAAACTCAATCTTCAGCACATTGATGCATGCTAAGTGGAGGGACAACAAGATAAACATACTAGATACGCCAGGATCAGATGATTTTGTAGGTGAAGTGATTTCTTCGCTCAAGGTCGCGGACACAGGTCTCATGTTATTAAATGCTGCGAATGGTGTAGAAGTTGGCACAGAATTACTTTGGGATTATGTACTGGAATTTAAAACCCCGCTCATATTTGTAACTAATCAATGTGATCATGAGAAGTCAGATTTTGATTCTACACTAGAACAAGCGAAACAAAGATTTGGCAATAAAGTATTGGAGGTGCAGTATCCATATAATCAAGGGGAATCTTTTAATTCCATCATAGATGCGCTCAGAATGGTGATGTATGTGTTTTCTGAAGATGGTGGCAAACCAGAAAAAAAGGATATTCCAGAATCTGAAATGGAGAAAGCAAAAGCCATGCATAGTGCTCTTGTCGAAGCTGCTGCAGAAAATGATGAAACTTTAATGGAGAAATTTTTTGATGCCGGCTCTTTAAATGAAGAGGAGCTAGCAGCTGGACTTACTATAGCATTGGCCAACCAACAAATATTCCCAGTGTTCTGCTGTTCGGCTGAGCGAAATATGGGCAGCGGAAGAATCATGGGATTTTTGAATGACATCGCTCCTAGTCCTGCCGACAGACCTGCTGTCGAATTGGAAGATGGAAGCGAATTAGTCTGTGATGCTTCAGGTCAAAAAACCATGTTTGTTTTCAAGACATTGACTGAACCACAGGTAGGAACTGTATCTTATTTCAAAGTATATTCTGGCACTGTCGGTAATGGTGATGAATTGGTGAATGCGGACAACCGGACAGTAGAAAGAATCAATCAGGTGTTTGTTGCTAATGGTAAAACGAGAACAAATGTGGATCGACTATCAGCAGGAGATATAGGTGCTACAGTTAAACTAAAAGACTCAAAAACAAACAATACCCTGAATGAAAAAGGGCTTGATCGAAAAATCAAAGCTATACAATTTCCAGCTTCCAGAATACGCACGGCGATTGTACCTCCAGGTAAAGCAGATATGGAAAAATTGATGAAGGCATTGTATCAAATAGCAGATGAAGATCCAACTTTGATTATTGAGCAGTCTTCGGTACTCAAGCAAACCTTACTGCATGGGCAAGGTCAATTGCATTTGGATATCATTAAATACAGAATAGATAAAGTGAATGGAATAGCGATGGATTTTATTCCTCCAAGAATTCCTTATCGGGAAACGATACGCAAGCCGATCAATGAAAGCTACAGACACAAAAAACAATCTGGAGGTTCAGGTCAGTTTGGAGAAGTACATATGCGTATAGAACCGTACTATGATGGAATGCCAGATCCATCAGACTTGAATGTGAGAAAGATGGAAGTTGACGAATTGCCATGGGGTGGTAAGTTGGCATTTTACTGGTGCATAGTTGGTGGTAGTATAGATGGTAAGTATTCGAATGCCATAAAGAAAGGCATTATGCAGCAAATGGAAGAAGGTCCGTTGACGGGTTCCAATTGTCAGGATATACGAGTCTGTATTTACGATGGTAAAATGCATGCTGTTGATTCCAATGATATGGCATTCATGTTAGCAGCTTCTCAAGCGTTTAAGCAAGGCTTCGTTCAGGCAAATCCTCAAGTACTCGAACCTATTTATGATGTTGAAATTTTGTGTTCAGATACAGTTATGGGTGATGTGATGGGAGACCTGCAAACGCGAAGAGCGATCATACAGGGCATGGAGGCAGAAGGCCATTATCAAAAAATTATAGCGAAAATTCCTTTGGCAGAAATGTATCAATATTCAACCAGTTTGCGCTCTTTAACCCAAGGAAGAGCCAAATTTAACCGTGATTTTGGTGAATACCTGGCTGTCACGCCTGAAATTCAATCTAATCTCAAAAGAGAATTTCAAGCGAAATCCGAGGCCGCGTAATAATAATTCGGTCTATTCAGGAGGTGGTGTTTTTAACCGAGACACCACCTTTTTTGTATTCTTTTATTAAGTTGCTGTCTTTTAGAATACAGTGTCCAATAAATCACAACTACATATCGGATTTGATGCTAAACGTCTCTTTAATAATAAGAGGGGCCTAGCGACTTATGCACGTACGCTGTTGCTTTCTCTCAGACATACTTTCCCCAATATTCATATCTACCTATATACACCTAAAATGCAGTCGCCATATAAACTGAGCGAATTCAAAGATGACCCTGGATTTATCATTCGTACATATAAAGGACCATTCAGTTGGTATTGGAGATCTAAAGGCATGGTGAGGCAATTGGAGCAAGACAACATAGAATTGTATCATGGCTTGAGCTCTGAGTTGCCAAGAGGGTTGCATAAAACAAACATCAAATCAGTTGTCACAATCCATGACCTTCTTTGGAAAAAACATGCGGATGACTATAGTATTGCAGATAGATTTATTCTGGATTCTAAATTGAAGAGTGCGATCAAATCGGCTGATAAAGTCATTTCGGTAAGTGATCATACCAAATCAATACTAACCAAACATGTCAAGATTTCGAAAGCAAAGGTAAAGTCGATTCAACAAATCGCTGGGCCTGAATTTCATTCCATGCCAGATCAAATTAGTGAACCGGTTATACCATCCAAATACATATTAGCATTTGCAGATAAAAAAGGAAGAAAGAATCTTGACTTATTAATCGATGCGATGGCCTTGCTAAAATTTAAGACAGTTAAGCTTGTATTAATTGGAGGTCCAGGAGCGCGGTTTGAAAATTCTAATCAAGTCGTTTCGGTACCGCATATAGCCTACAAGGATTTAGTCTCTTATTATAAGAATGCATTGTGCTGTGCCTATCCATCCAGCAATGAAGGTTTTGGTTTACCTATATTGGAATCATTGATGAGTCAAGTTCCTGTTGTCGTGATGAACAAGCCTCCGATGAATCAATTCAATCATCCACTAGTCAAAACATTTCCAACAAATGTTACTCCTCAAATGCTTGCTCAGTTGTTTGAAGGTGTTATCGAGAACAAACGAAGTGATGAACCATTTGAAACGCAAACAACGATGGAAGGATATGCTCGGCAGTACATGGATATGTATTTGTCTGTTCTAGGGTATTGAAACAGGGCACTTGTATTAAGTCCAAGTGGTTTCAACACTTGAATGTAATAAACAAGGCTCTGAAAAGCCTTTGCCTCAGGAGCTCGAAGACCTTTGCCACAGGAAATCACAGCATACTATGACAAATAAAAGTCTTAGTATGCTGTGAAAATCACAGGATTCCATGAAAAGAAAAAGTCATGGTATTCTGAAAAACACGTGTGGGGAAATAAAAAAAGGTCCTACTGATTGTTATCAATAGAACCTTTATAGCTGTGAGAGAAGGAGTCGAACCTCCACAGGGGGCTTAGCCATCGAACAAAGTAACTTTGTGGTCAACCCATATTCGACGTTTATCGCTGATCCCCACCCCCGAGACAAGAGGGCATGGCTGCCAATTTCATCACCTCACAGTATGTGATAGTATCTTTTCGTTTAAAGACAATGTAAAACTACATTGAATGCATGAATGTTGCAAATATTTTAATGATACTTTGATTATTATAGAAAATATTCAATATTATCACCTTTAGTTACAGTCTATTCAAAATTCGACTTTCAAAAGGGTACTGATTTAGATATTTTTCAATGTTCGGTTATCTTAGAATCATGTTCTCTGTATTAGGTCAAGGATTTACTGAAGAAGATTTTTTAGAGATTGATTTGAGTATT
>CAYNMW010000119.1:0-13819 GCA_964398295.1 uncultured Saprospiraceae bacterium
GTTTGTACATGCCTGATTAAGGATGACCTAATTAAAAATAATTGCAAATCTAATTTCACATTTTCAATACAACCCGATATCTAGCCTTACCATCTTCCAAGTGCTTGATGGCATCATTTACTTGTTCAATAGGAAATTCTTCTACGTCAGGATAAATATCGTGTCTTGCACAAAACTCAAGCATCGTGCGAATTGTGCCTGGGCTGCCAGTAGGACTACCGCCAATTACTTTTTCTCCACCTATCAAACTACCAGCAGGAATAGCTAAAGGCTCCATTACCATACCCACATGATAAAATTTTCCTTTAGGTGCCAATGTACGGATGTAGGATTTCCAATCGAGTGTAACATTGGTTGTATTGATCAGGAAATCCAATCTACCTCTAATGGTCTTTAGCTCATCTTTAGATCTAGAATTGACTACCCTACTTGCACCCATTTCTAAAATTTGCTGGTGCTTATCTTCTGAAGAACTGAAGGCGATAACCTCACAACCCCAATATTTTAAAAACTTAACTGCCAAATGTCCAAGACCTCCTATACCGATAACTCCTACAACATCTGTTGGTTTTACACCAGCAGCGATCAACGGATTGAAGACTGTAATTCCTCCACAGAGTAATGGCCCTGCTTTACTTTCGTCTATACCATCCGGCAACGGGATTGCCCATGCCCAGTGTGTCCGTATATGGTCTGCAAATCCACCTGCTCGTCCTACTATCGTACTTTCATTGGAGCTACAGAGATGATGATCACCACCTATACACTGATTGCAACTCATGCAAGATGAAGACGTCCAACCAACACCGACTTTATC
Source organism: uncultured Saprospiraceae bacterium (assembly GCA_964398295.1). GTDB lineage: Bacteria > Bacteroidota > Bacteroidia > Chitinophagales > Saprospiraceae > CALFUK01. Next base: position 818 of record CAYNMW010000119.1, read on the forward strand.
ACCAACCTTGATGTGCTTGACGGCACTACCTGCTTCTGTCACTTCACCAATAATTTCATGGCCTGGTACGAGTGGATACTGTGTCATCCGCCATTCATTATTGATCATACTCAAATCAGAATGACAAATGCCACAATAAGAAACTTTCACAGTGACTTCTTCTGGTTTTAATGCTCCTAATTCAATTGAGGTAGCTTCGAGAGCTGCTCCAGCTTCATTGACTGCATATGCTTTGACATTCATAGTTAGTATTTAATGGCTTAATTGAAAATTCAAGATAAGGATATCATAGGGAATATCAACTGTAATTGAGGGAGCATCGTGTTACTTCTTGCGAACTGACAAGTATATCATATAAATCATTTAGACAAAATCAACTTTTAATGCGATGCATCAAGAACACTTTAAATGGGACTATTGCCAGTAAACTGTAAGAATTATGTGAGTGTGCGCTTTTCGACTTAATTCTTCTTGGTAAGAATTCTTTTGTAGTCTTTTATTGCTCCTCCAGGAAATGCCTCACTTTCTAAAATTTCGATTCTACTTCTGAATTCCAATTTATCAAGTTTGAATCCTTTGGAGCCTCCTTTCGGAAGTATGTTAATTTGAATTGCAATGCGACCTCGTTCATCATACCAGGTATAATCGTAACCATCACCTGCTTTTGGTTCACCCCCATTCTCTGCATAGAAATCAACAAATTCCCATACTTTTCTTTTTTCACCTATTGCTTGTGCATAGGTGTTAACCATCGTACTTAGTTGATTTGATTTGATATCATCTGTACTAACAAATTCTGAGAAAATGACTTTGTCTCTTGTGGTGCGGATCGTTTTTAAAATTAAGTCCGCATATTCTTTTGCATTAGCAGCATCTTCAAAAGCAAGGTCTTTGATTTTGGAACTTGAATTTGTTGTTGCATCACCACAAGCGATAATCGTCAAAGATACGAGGAGTATATAAAATGCTGTTTTCATATGTTTCATTAAAGCCGGCAAAGATGCATACTTTTTTTGAATGCTACTAGGCGGTTTGTAGTTAAAAAACCATTAATTGACTGGCTAAGTTTAGAAGAGGAAATATGTAACATATTTTTAACTATCCGAACCAGATTTATCAAGTCTGGATACATTTAATTGAGCAAAATAAAAAAGGCAGGATCCAAAAATCCTGCCTTAGATAAAACCTTAATCAAAAGAACTATAGTTGACAATCCCTATTTAAGTAGGATCATCCGCTTAGTAGTCTTCTCATTTGGAGTGATCAGCTCGTAATAGATCAGCCCATTTGAGTTGATATCTTCGTTGTACACATTGACTTTATTTAAGCCTGGTGCACCTTTTCGCTTAATTGTATGTAACAACTGTCCTGAAACACTGTAAAATTTCAATTGGTAGTTTAATTCCATTGGCAGCATGAAGCCTATTTCTGTAGATTCACTCCAAGGATTAGGACTATTTTGATACAGAATGATATCATTATCTGATGACACTATCTTGCTTGCCAAATCAAATACATCATCTGGACTGTATGCTTGCGCTGCTACGACAGATGAATTCACATATAGATCAGAATTCAAATTGCCATTATGACGGAATTGAAGGCTAAACAATACTTCATCAGCTGAGGCTGCTATACCTCCTACCTTATCGTAACTGAATGTAATGATGCCATCTTTAAGTCTCGTCAAACCAATATGTCTATCCTCAATGTCCAGCAAGTTTGCTTCTATTCCCCTAAAGTCAAGACCATGAGCATCAAAATTCAGTGTAAACTGAAATCCTTCAATATCAATAAACTGAGATGCAGTAAAATCATAAATGATCTCAGACCCTCTGACAATTGGTTGAATGTCAAAAACGATGTCTGCTTCCGTAGTCCGTATTTCAGCTGCTGTGTGGCTATTCGGATCTGAAGATAAATTCACATCACCCATTTTAACACCAACAAAATCAATAAACAAATTCTGTTCTAAAGAATTGATGTTGTACGTTTCAGGGTATCGTTCACTATACGGATTTGAAGGATCAAGAAATTGATGTTTAGCATCAATCATTTGCCATGATGGCACACTCGCAAATTCGTCCTCAATCGCAAGGATTACTTTTCTCATTTCTACTAAATCCAGAGCTGATAAAGAACCAGAATTATTGACATCCGCTGCGATGAGTTTATAAGGCGAATCCAGTGGTTGTATACCCAATATGTGCTTCTGCATTAAAATGATATCGAGCGTACTCACACCATTATTGTATCTGTCTTCCTTATTAGGTGTAATGGTATATGAACCTCCTATCGGCATAGATGGAAATGCATATAAGCCAAATTCTTCTGACATTGCTGTTTGCGTTTCCACATCACCTACCAGACTAACTGAAGTGTTTTCAATTCCTTGTTCGTCCGCAGTGAAGACTCTTCCACCTACATTCAATGAACTTGAAGCAAAGAATGGACACAGCTCTCCAGTAATTGTCTGTATGGTAAAACATGGCTCTCTAAACACTGTTTCCAAATCTCCATCCATATCAAAATCTGCAACATCGAAAATAAACATCGTCACCTGTATATCTGTACCCACTGCATTACCCGGATTAATATCTGCACAAGTAAACGTTCTTGTAACATCAGTAGGATCATCAGAAAACGCAGCAATTATAGTAGGGTTTGAGCCATCACATGAAACACCTCCTGTGGTACACACAATATCAGAAGCATTAAAAGTCGTGAAGCCTTGATCGTTTATCGCCTGAACCAATTTCTTACATTCAAACGTAGCTGGCTCTCCACCAGTTGCTACTATCGTAACATCAAAAGTTTGAGACACCGTTGGTATATCCTCACACCCTTCTACATCTATCGTGACTAAAATGGTATGTGTACCTGTTGGTACTTGTCCAGCAATGACAAAATCATTAGTAATGCCATTAATTCCTAGACTTGTAACCGTCAAATCAACTCCTGGTATATTTGGCCCTGCAGTGGCAACTGCTGCACCAACTAGATCAGCAGGTATACAATAGTCTATTTGGAAAGGAACATTGATGTTCGCAAAACATTCATCGTTAGAATCTGCGCTTAGATTTTGTAGTGTTTGTTGAAATTCTGGAGCGTTTTCTATACCAGGGCAAGACGCATCAAGAACGACAGCGCATGTATCCCTGTTACCTGAGCGATCCACTGAAATAACCAGGACATCGTCCATTCCATTCCAAACTGTTCCTGCAACTGGTACTTGATATACCCGAGGACCTGGACCGTTATTCACCCTTGGAATTAATTCATCACAATTATCTTGACCATTTCTAACATCTGGCACTTCTGGTATGCAGGTAGCACCTGTCAGATCTACTGGAAATGGACTTACATCGCAGATTGAAGTTGGAGGTGTTACATCTATATAGGTAACCTGAAATGTACATGACACAGTAGCATCACCAGGATTTACCTGCCCAACTATTGTAAATGTTTCGGTACCTGTCCCGTTAAAGAATGGTCCTTGTACTGGCATTTGTTCCAAGGCACCTATGGTGCTAACACAAGTATTATTTCTAACGACCATTGGTCTGAAGTTCATAATTCTAGCTCGACAATTGTCATCCAATTCTACGGTCATATCTTCTGGGCATGTAATCGATGGCATCCTATCATCTACTACATTTATAATAAACATACAAGGTGGAGGATCCATCCCTGAATCAGTCACTATTGTATAAGTGACTGTATTCATACCAACCTCTAATTCTTCTCCTTCGATTGATGCGCCAGTCCCGGTAATTGTTGGCCCGTTTTCTTGATCAATTGTGTATGTTATCATAGCTCCACAATTGCCTATACCACCACTCGCAAAACTGTCATCCACTATGTAAGTACAAGTCATTGTATCTACAGGGACATTTGTGGTACCTCTAGGACAATTAAGCATAGGTTCAACACCATCCTGTACGATAATATCAACAGAACACATGGCTGTATTACCCGAATCATCTGTAACAGTAATGTCTATTGTTACTGGTACCGGCGGCACTTCTGTGCTTATATCGTCACAACTTAGTGTTGGTGGATCGAAAACAATATTGGGTTCGTCACAAACATCAGTCGGAAAAGTAGTGAATATTATATTCATTACATCTTGCTCCTCCAATGTTAAAGAACCATCAGCTAATTGAATAGGGATAGGATCTGTCACACAAACGAAAGCTGGAGGCATTGTATCTTGAACCGTTACTATAGTCTCACATGTAGACATATCACCACATTCATTTGTTGCCGTAAACGTGACAGTCGTAACTCCAATATCATATCTGATGTTACCAATATTTGCACCAAAGCTGTCGGTGAAATCATTTGTAATTGTTACATCCGTCTGACAGTTACCTACCGTTGCTGCATCTAAATTGACCCTTGCTCCACAATCTCTATTGGCATTAGGTGCAAGGTTTGCATCTACAGTCACATCATTTGGACAAATTAATTCAGGAGCCTCATCATTTCTAACGGTAAATGTTTGGACAAAGACTTCTGTCATTGGGCATCCACAATCTGTGAACACTGTAGTCGTACGTCGAATCACGCGACAACCATCGGCATCATCACTTAACACCATTTCATCAACATCAATCGAATTATTTGGATCATCACAACATGTCGCATCTATTGTAGGAGAATCAATACCAAACTCACTTAAATCAATTGGTAAACTAGATCCTCCGATACAGATTGTATCTAATTCTGCTTGTGTCACCATTGGTGGAATAACGCAAGATGCAACTGGAGGACATAAGTTTTTATTATCTGTAAATTCAATTGTGGCAACACACATATCTGAATTCCCGAAAGGATCCGTCACAAAGATTGTTACTTCTTGTGGACATCTTAAATCTGTACAGGTAAAGCATCTTTGCACATCAGTGGTATCTGCTGAAAAACTATAGACGACTGGTAAGCCACAAGGATGAAAACTTTCTCCTTTAAGTGGTGCAAAATCTTCTGCCCATGCACAAGCATATATATAGAGTTCTTGTTCGTCATCCGAGATTGTTCCATTTTCATCGCAATCAACAGCAACTGCCTCTAGGGTCGTGCCATTATTAAGCGGAGCAGGGGGTGGAACAGGGAAGCAATGCAACGCTGTTGATAAAGACTGACAAGCTGCGATTGGAGGCACACAATTGATGATTGCAAAATTATGAACACCAGAATTTACATTATTACATCCGTCTGTTGCCTCGATGATTATTTTGTGATTACCAACTGGTAAATCTGTGAAATTCAAAGTGGATGTAGCAGGATTAGTATTAACAACGCCCGCATCATCAAACGTTCCATCACAATCTAAATCTAGAAAAAACATTGTCTCAATTGCGCCTCTAGCGGTGCAATCGTCTCTTACTTGGAAGCGTATGCTGTAATCACCTGGACAAACAAAATCATCACCTTTTTCATTGCATACTTCTTCTGGCGCGTTTGTGAAGTTAATTGTCGGAGGTTCGAGATTACTAATTATGATCGTTTGATTATGCTCATATAAGGTGTCAATATTCATTGGATCACAAGCAGATACGATTAGCCAATGTCTTACCAATTTAAAGCATGAGTTGGCACCTGCATTAGGAACTTCAAAGATGTCATCTTCAAAGCTTATGCTGAGATCAGCACATACTCGTTCATTATCAAACTGAGGAATGAACTGCATTGGAAATCCATCTGCAAATGGATCCAAAAATGCAATATTATCTCCTTCGTAACACTGCTCAGGATCAACACCTAAAAGAGCTGCATCTTCCGGTAAATTTATATCTAAAGGATCAATCGGGTCAGCAAATTCTTCCAATGGAAGTGGTAAAACCTCTATATTCTGCGTACAGGTTTGTGTACCTGTACCACTTGTAATTTCGAATGTTCTGATGATGGTTCCAGTGTTACACGCTGTCAACGAAATATCCGGATCTAGCTCGGTAACAATTGCAGGACATGCATCAGTTGATGTTGGATCACCAAATTGAGCTAAATCCATATCATCAAGAAAATCTGAGCATAAGACCGTCATTTCTGGTGGACATTGAATAAGCGGAGCCACCTTATCTTGGATATCAACTGTGAGGTCACAAGTATTGAAATTACCCCATTCATCCATGACACGGAAGGTGACTGTAGGATCATCAATAACATCAGCGCAACAGAATCTGATTTGCTCACTAAATCCACACAAATCTTCTACTTCTACAACAAATCGTTTTCTTTCTGTAAGCCCATCAAATGGTTGTAAGTTGGTAACACCTGTCGTGCCCATTAAAAAATTGAAATCCTGTTGAGCATCCCAACCTAGACTACTTGGAAAGTCTTGGTTGTCATTCGTAACAAAATAGGTTAATTCTGTAATCGGGGGATTGGTATTACTAATATACTCTTCTATCTGTGTTCGCACAAAATTACGCTCTCCACCATTCGCAAAACTGGCTACAAAGCCACCCATTGCAACACCAATATTTAAGGCTTTTGGGGCAATCACTTCTGTCTCTGACAGATAGTAGTCGCTACCATTTCTTCTACCCAGATAGATAAAATCACTATATCTATCTAAGGCATCTTCTGGAGAACAATCACAGTCGTCATTTTCTCTATCCGCAAATATTTTTACTTTTTGGGAACAGTCATCAGAGCTCCCTTTGTCAAATATAACTGCTGGCACTCTTACCTGGCCTGTATCATTATTTATTGTTATTGCTTTGTCATCAATCTCGCATGTCGGTGGTGCATTATCTTCTACCCAAACATCAACAGTTACTCTTACTTCATTAATACCAGGAATAGCACTGTTGAAGCACCCATCGGTACCAATATACTCCAATGTATTTTGACCATCGTTGAAGGTCAACGCCTGTCCAGTATATTCGATCATAGGCAAAAGACCATTGACAAGTACAAACAATGTAAGGTCATCGGTGTCCTGACAATTGTCTGCTAATACAGGTACGGGAACTGGAGTAATCGCCGCACATATTTCTGATGATGCGGAATTTGTACTAAAATTTAATTTATCTGGTACTCCGGAAATCGTCGGAGCTTCCATATCCATTATGGTTATATTCTGTTCAAAGCTTATTTCTCTTGGGTTAATCAAACAATTTTCTAAAATGGTCCATGTTCTGATGATTTTTGTAAAACATCTATCTAATTCCCTTACATCATCTGAAAAAATAACACTCAACTCACAATTTGAATCACTATCAAAGGGTATCAATGGATATTGATTGCCTGGGTTTATCTGAAAAACAGGCACCCCACTTAATGTTACTGGGTCTGGATTTCCATTAAAATCTAAGTTATCTGGGAATAATAAAGGATCGACTTGTTCACATTTGATGATGGTATCAATTGGTGGAACAAAACCTGCCATCATAGCGGGATCGAGCTCTAATAATTCGAATGGAAGAACTCTAGAAATTGGTATGATTACTCGACAGGGCAAAGACTCGTTGTCGCAATTGTCAACTGCTCTAATCACCCGTACTATTGTCTTTAATATATCGCCATCACAAAAGTCCTCTTCTATATATTCATCTAATATGACAATGTCTGGATTTGGATCACAATTATCTGTTGCCAGACCACTCATTGTCAAATCGAAATCAGCAAATGAGAAACAACTTGTAACCCCAATAGGGAGAACGCCAGAAGGCTGACATCCTACAATTACAGGAGCAATTTTATCTTCAGCTCTTAAGACACCCCAGCAAGAATTGTTTGTTGAGTTGTTGACTAATGTATATGTTATTTCTGTTCCTTTATGTTCACCTGTGACAACATTTGGAGGATCTAATACAACCCCATGTTCATCTCGCAATGTAACTGTAAACATACTAGGATTAGCGATTGGACCAGCCGAAACCATCCCTGGGGTGATTTCAGTTTCACAAGCATTTAAAGATAGGTTGAAATTTCCAACACAAGAGATTGTCGTGTTATCCTGTGCCTGCATTACAGACAAGGCAGAGAGAACAGTCAATACGACTACACAAAATTTCCGAGACAATGAGCTTACCATAGTTTCCTTATTTATCGAGCAAAGTTTTATCTAAACGCGAAGGATCAATGATCAAGCTCAGGTGGTACCTATTAGAAAGGATTTATAACTTACATTCGCACAAATTTGTACAGAATATTGAGCAAATATAACAAATTTGTTTAATATGAAAACATATTATGATTATTTTTAATACATATATGACTATATATCATTTACTAATGTGGGTTTTCTTAAACTATAGCTTTTTCAAGGCATGAGTAAATTCTACGGTTATGAGGGTAATTTCAAAGTTAGAACCAGCGAGATCAATCGGTTCAAGGAGCTCAAACTTATCCATTTGATACAATTGATGCAAGAAGCATCCATGCAGAATGTCTTAAAGCTAAAGTTGTCGGTTTGGGATCTTGCAGAGGAGAATATGAGTTGGGTCTTATTAAAAAAGGACATTCATATCAATGCTATCCCTACTGTAGGAGAAACCATTAAAGTCAGAACCTACCCTTCTGGATTCAAAAAAATTTTTGCTTACAGAGACTTTAAGGTGTATAATGAGGAAGGATTGTTACTTGCTACAGCAGGCAGTACTTGGGGATTGATGGACATGTCAAAACGTCGATTGGTAAAAATCCCTGCTTATGAATTTTATGATGTCATCCCGAAAGACTCCCTGGATCCGCCGTCATTTAATTTAAAAGAATTGGACAACTATACTGAGCTTCAAAAAACAAGAATGTTTTGGCATGATCTTGATTGGAATGGTCACATCAATAATTCAGTTCTTGTCAAACAAATGCTTGAATCACTACCTTCGACAATCTTTGAATCGCATCAGATAACCAATCTGAAACTGCAGTTTAAAACAGAAAGTTTCCTGCATGATGAACTCAGCTCAACAAGCAATTTTGATGGTACACAGTCTAATCATTCCTTATATCGAGATACAGACAAAAAACTAATTGCCCTTGCCCAAATGAGTTGGAAAGAAAGACAAAAAGAAAATTAATTTTGCGTAAACTGGTCTTTTCATTCAAATTTTACGTCTTTATATAAACATATATATAGAATCAAATGGTTGATTTCAAACTCATATTTACTTGCATAACTCTAATAGGAATACTGGCTTGTTCGCCTCAAATTGCTGAACCTGTCGTCACAGCACCAACACCTGTCATTCCAACTAGGCCTGAGTATGACAATCCATGCACTACCTTAGCTAAACTTACATCTGCACAAAGAGAAGAAGCAGAAACTGCATATACCTTGTACAAAGATGAGCTAAGAATGAAAAACCTTGCCGATGCACTCCCGCTTTGGCAAAGAGCATTCGAACTTGCTCCAGCAGGAGAAGGTAGAATGAAATACCAATTTGATGATGGCATTAAATTGTATAAACACTTTTTCTCTGAAGCAGAGGACCCTGCTGAAAAACGAATTTTTGCAGACTCTATCCTGACGATCTATGACAAAAGATTAGAATGCCATCCAGATGATGCAGATTATGTGAACGCCAGATTGGGATTTGATGCTTATTACACACTAGGAGAATTTGTCCCCGATAATGAAGCGTATAATCGTTTGAAGAACTCATTTGATTCAAAGGGTAAGGATGTCGAATATTTTATCATCAATCCATTTACCAAAATCTTGTATGATAAAATAGTAGCCAAAGAAATTGGAAATGAGGAAGGGAGAAAGTATGCCAACATGATTTTTGAAGCTGTCGATCAAGGACTTGCAGAATGTGGAGACAAGTGCGAATCATGGGAAATAATCAATGATTATGCTCCCCAGAGATTAGCAGCGCTAGAAGGTTTGAAAGGATTTTATGGCTGTGAGTATTACTCCTCTAAATATATAGACTTGTACAATGCAAGTCCTGAAGATTGTGAGGTAATCAATGATACGTCCAGAAAGTTAAAATGGGGAGACTGTGCGAATGACCATCCTGGTGTCATGCAATTAGCAGAAGCAAAGGCTAAAAATTGTTATGTTGCTCCTCCACCTGAAGGTCCGCTTAAACGAGCGTTCAACACATATAATGAAGGTAAATATCGCGATGCCATTACCCTATTTGAAGAATTCGTCAATAAAACAGATGATCCAGCCAAAAAAGCAAAGTATACTTTATTGATTGCTAAGATCTATTATGGTGATATTAAGAATTTTCCACAATCCAGATTATATGCACTACGTGCCGCTGAATTTCGTAGTAATTGGGGTGAGCCATATATTTTAATCGGTAAGCTATATGCATCTAGCGGCCCTCTTTGTGGTCCAGGTAGAGGATGGGATAGTCAGATTGTTACCTGGCCAGCCATTGACATGTTTAGAAAAGCAAAATCTGTGGATCCGAGTGTTTCAGAAGAAGCAAATAAATGGATTAGAGAGTACGAGCAGTACATGCCAAAAATGGAAGATGTTTTTGTCCGTAATCTGAGCAAAGGTCAATCATTTACGGTTGGATGTTGGATACAGGAAAAAACGACCATTAGAACTGCTAACTAAAGAATGGCAGAAATTCTACACGATGTTTTTATTTATAGTGATGCCCGTAGCATTTTTGAGGCTGTAAGTCAAGCAGAGAAAATCAATAATTGGTGGACTTTAAAATGTAGTGGATCAGCTCAATTAGCCACCCAGTACAACTTTTACTTCACTGACGAATATGATTGGTTTGGAGAAGTACATTCTGTTGAAATTGGAAAGCACATTCATTGGCTAGTTACAAAGGCAGACGAGGATTGGACCAATACTATTTTTGGATTTGACTTAGTTGCTCTTGAAGAAAATAAAACCCAAGTCAAATTCAAGCATATATTATGGGATTCAGCGAATGATCATTTCAGAAGGACAAGTTATTGTTGGGCGATGCTGCTTTCTCTTTTGAAAGATTATGTAGAATCTGGTCATGTGGTACCCTATGAGAAGAGGACTTTTACATAAAGAATTTTAAAACATTGAAATATCTTTATGTAACATTGTTGCAAAAAGACTACATTTGCATCGTGAACAAAAAAAGAAGTGCACAGCTTAGTATACTTGGGACATCAGCGTCATTCTTATGCGCTATTCATTGCCTAAGTCTTCCCTTTCTATTATCAGCAGGAGCGCTCGGTTTATCAAATTTTCTCACCAATCCAGTAGTAGAATTTAGTTTAATCTCTATTTCGGTTGTATTTGGAATTTTGGTTATTCGCAAAGGATACGCAAAACATAAGAAAGTGTTTATCGTCTTTTTATTTGTTTCGTCTGCTCTTCTTCTACTTGTTTTTGGATTGATCCTACATGATCATACATCCATATACCATAGTCTTGGCAGTGTTGGCATTGCGATTAGTTTCCTCTTAAATTGGAGGACTCAGTTTAAAATTTCCTAAGTTTATCCTACACATATTCTTTGGTTATGATACTTGGAGTCATTTTTGGTGCTTTGGTTGCATTGTTGCTTTTTTCATATGTAGGCTATATTAGAAAGTCTCCAGATGGAAAAATGGAACTTAAAACAGCTCTTGCTCTTAAGCTATTAAAGGATTACAAGGGTGATGATATCTTAGAAGTCAGAGAGAACTTTAAAAAATTAATTAAGAAGGACTACTCCAAGAAATTACCTCTTTCAAAAGTAGTAAACTTTACAGTTGACACTCCGTTAGCAAAGGTTCCTGTGCGTTTGTATGCATCATCTGATAATGAAACATTGCCCTTGATCATTTTCTTACATGGAGGAGGTTGGTGCATTGGCAATTTAGACACTCATGACCAACAATGCAGAAGATTAGCAATTGCCTCTGGTTTTCCAGTATTATCTGTTGACTATACGCTTGCTCCAGAAGCCAAATTCCCTCAGGCAGTACATGAAGTTGCACATATTATAAAGCAATTAGGAGCAGGTCAGTTGGAAATTCCAGCTGATCCCTCGCAATTGATCGTGATGGGAGATAGTGCTGGAGGCAACATGGCAATCAGTACAACATTAAAGTTGATTCAGGACGAAGAGGACATTTCTTTCATCAAATGTCTGGTACCGGTCTATCCAGTTACTGATTGTAGTGAGTCTAAAGATGGTTCATTCATTGAATTCCAGGATGGCTATATCTTAACCAAGCACTTAATGGACCTATTCAGTACTAACTATATCGGTGATAATCAGAATCTACAAGATCCTTTACTATCGCCACTTTTCTCAAAAAACCTGCACAAACTACCACCATGTTTTGTGCTTACAGCAGGATTAGATCCGCTTAGAGATGAAGGAGAAAAATTTGCTAAACAGTTAGAAGAATTAGGAAATGTAGTAAAATTAAAGCGATATGATGCCTGTGTTCACTCCTTTTATGGACAAGAAGATTTTGGCAATAAAGGACTGCAAGCTGTAGATGATACTGTACAATTCTTCAAAAAATATGTTAATATTTAGTAGGTGAGGCAGCATTTTGGATCTCTTGGGTGTTTAAGAGTCGTGTTCAATCATCTAAAAACACATTCTCTTAGACCACTAAGGACCATAAGCATGAAAAAACTATAAAACTAAATTAGGTTCCTTAGTGGTTTTTTTCTTCATTTTGCAACTTTCCCTACAGCTTCATTCGTTACTTATATAACTAAATCTTTATGCCATGAATAATTCAATGATTTGGTTTAGTATCTCACAATTGAAGATCAAAACTGCACAGTACATCTTATCACAGATAGGTATTGAATCTCATACGATTAATAAGATGGATTCGGCTCATGCTGGACTTTTTGGAGATATAGAATTATATGTTTCTAAAGAACATGAACAGAAAGCAAGAGAAACTCTCATAGAAGAAGGGATTTTAGTCGAATAGTTGACACATTAATAATCCAAATACTATAGAGTAGTACTTTAGTTGGAATACAAGGTATAAATCCGTACTTTCTAGCTCGAAATGAATTGTAGTTCTGGTTCCGGTACATTTACAGCAGATGTTCTTGCTGCAGGCGTTCCTTCTGGCTCG
>CAYNMW010000120.1:0-13478 GCA_964398295.1 uncultured Saprospiraceae bacterium
TTGACTCGTTCTTCAGCACCTTGTTCCAGCGGCCATATCTCTTCATATCCTTCGTAAAATGAGCTTGGAAATCCACCAAACAATCGAGTCATCGCAAGATCCACTTCTCTGTGTCCAAAATAAATGGCAGGGTCAATGATTGTTATTTCACCAGTGTTTTTCGATAAATAATTACCACTCCACAAATCTCCATGTAGTAATGATGGTAACTCTTTAGGTACGAGTGTGCCCCAGATTGATTCAAGCCTATCTAGTTTGTTGAATACATCTTTTGTAAAGTGCCCGTGCTGCAGACCAAGTTTGAGTTGGTACCGCAGTCTATGGTTAATATAAAAGTCTTTCCAACTTGACTCCCATTGGTTTGGTTGTGGTAATCGGCCAATGAAGTTTTTTGATTCAAGTCCAAATCGATTAGAAGTAGATTGATGCATAGTAGCCAATCTCTGTCCAAATGTGTAAAAGTCAGCTTCAGTACTAGCACCTTCTTTGACATATTCTAAAATGAGAAAGTGCTGTTCTTCAACAGAGCGACAATCGATTACGTTAGGAATGGCAAACGGAGAATGACTACTTAAAAATTGAAGCCCCTCTGCTTCTGTTGCAAACATCTTCTGCCCATCAGTAAAGGAATTGTGCTTAACAAAATATTGCTCCTTGTTCGATAGATTGACTACAAACGCATTATTGATATCACCTCCAGAAACAGCAGTAACAGAATATATCTCTTGTTCGAATATCTGTTGGAGCAAACGCTCAATCACTACAGTTTTTTCTGATTGATCATGGATAGGAGCTCTTCCCGATAGATTTTACCTACAGGAATGTTTTTGGTTTCTCCCTTCTCTTTAATCTCTACCATGTTACCGACTAAAGCTTTGATTTTTTTCGTATTTACAATATAGGATCTGTGAATTCTCCTGAAGTTATCGGAGGGTAATTTTGATTCCAAGCTTTTCATTGTTTGCAAGGTGATGACACGACCTTCTTCTTGTCTGATGATGACATAGTCTTTGAGGCCTTCAATGTAAAGTATATCACTAAAGTTGACCTTGACCAATTTCTTATCTGCTTTGACAAAGAAATGGTCTTCGCCTTCTAGAGTTCCTGAATTCCCTTGTTTGTCCTTTAGTCTGTCTTCCACTTTATTGACCGCCTTCATAAATCGATCTATTGAAATAGGTTTGAGAAGGTAGTCTACTGCGTCCATTTCAAACCCTTCGACTGCATATTCACTGTAGGCTGTTGTGAAGACGACCAAAGGAGGATTTGATAAGGATTTCATGAATTCAATACCTGTCAACTGAGGCATTTGAATATCCAAAAACATCAAATCAATTTCGTTGTTTTGAAGAATTTGATTAGCAGCAATCGCATCGCTACATTTTGCAACCAATTCCAGATTTGGTAGTTGGTTGACATATGTTTCGATGATATCCTGTGCCAATGGTTCATCATCTACAATAAGTGTTTTAATCATATTAGTTTAGTTTTCACTCAAATCGATGTCGAGTGATACGTGAAAAGAATTTGGTGTTTTCTCTATGTCAAGATTATGTTGATTTGGGTAAATGAGTTGCAAACGCCTCTTTATGTTAACGAGGCCAACTCCTCCACTTTTTCTTTTTTTCATTGCAGGCATCACAGGTGGGTTACTGTTGTCCACGACCAATTGCACTTGTTCTTCTGCAATATTCATGTTTATATTAACATAGCCAGACTGAATCTGGCTGTTTAGCCCATGTTTAAAACTGTTTTCGATAAAAGGCATGAACATTAAGGGTGCAATTTTCAAACCATTGGAATCACCAGATGATTCAAAACTTATTTCAAATTTGTCACCATGCCTTAGTTTTTCTAATTCCAGGTAATTCTTGATGTAATTGATTTCTTTATCCAATTGCACTTCTCGCTCATTGCACTCATATAGCATATAACGCATCATTTCTGAAAGTCTAAGTACAATTTCTGGTGCAAGATCAGATTTCTTCAATGTCAAGGCATACAGACTATTGAGGGTATTGAATAAAAAGTGAGGGTTTACCTGCGATTTTAAATACTTCAACTCAGATCGTAATGTTTGAGCTCGTAGATCTGCCTTTTCTCGTTGGTGTGTAAACCAATCATTGATGATTTTATAAATTGAAGATGAGCTCGCCACAAAGAAGGTGAGGATGAAAATAGAATTGATGTTCTCCTTCATAAAAGACCTTAATGGTAAGTCATGTGATGTGCTTAAAAACATTGCCATACTTTCTAAAGGAACAATAACCAGGATCAACAAACAAAGGAGCAAAACATATTGCCAGTACTTTTGCTCTGCAAGAAATCTGGGAAAGAGGATGAAAAGATTGACATATACTGCAATGGAGTAAAAGAATATTTTGATCAGGTTTATCAGCATCCCTGTTGCCAGAGGATAATACTGTTGCGAAATAACAACAAGAAAGAAATAGAAAACAAGCCAAAATACCAAATGGTATATGATATTGGTCTCAAATATCTTATCCAGGTATTTGCCCAGATTATCCATTCCTGCTGTTTGAGTTCTAATCAAGATTTGAAAATTCTACTTTGTAAAGATCGTTATTTTCATCTCGAACATGTCGATTTTTTAGAGAAACCAACTGCTTTAGTAGATAAAGAGATGAATCTTTAGTTAAAAACAAGAAATTGAATTGAAAATTGAATAGATTTACATTAACCCCACCTCGTTATTTCTAATCTAACTAAAGTTTTACTTATGCTTTATAAAACTATACTCATTGGAGTCATTAGTATGATTTCATTTCAATTTCTTGCAGGTCAGGGTAATAATTGTGGCGATACTGAACCGCAACTGACATGCCCTAATGATAATTCCTTGTGTCTTAACGAATCTACCATTGCCCCTGTATTGGCAGTGAATTCTAATTTACCTAATATTGAATATGCCATAGTTGATTTTTCGATTCCATCGACAAGTGGTACAGGTCCTTCAGTAGTAGCTTTTGATCAGGACGGTATTTTTACGCCAGCACAATATAATTTTAGCCCAGGCGGACAATTAGGCGTAATTCCAATAGCATACAATCTCGCAGCTATTCAAGAAACGTTTGATGATTTGTTGAAAGGATCTACGGTCATAGTCATCTTCACATTTAGCTGTTGCGATCTTATATTGAATGCATCTGGTGTTGACATTTGTACCACGTTAAACAGTGCTGGCATATTTTGTGGAGCAGATGTGACGAATTTAGAACAAGCATCAAATTTATTTGCTACGCTTGGAGGAGGAGGAGCCACTACATTATCAGTAGCAGATTTTCTTCAGCAAATTAATGATGTGAATGCTCAATTGGCAGATCCAAACTTGCCAGCAGATTGTGGAGGAGGGGATAAAGTAGCCTTTGCTTTTGGAGCTGATTGTGTGTACACTGTCAATTCAAATGCCACTTTTAATGTACCAGCTGATCATCAAATGAGCGAACTCATCACTGACTACGCTATCGTTTCCACTGTGACTGTCAATAGTCCTCATACTGTAGAATATAATGCAGAGGATTTTATTGAACTTGCACCTACATTTGAAACGGTTGAAGGTGCTACGTTTATCGCAGAATTAACCTTCGTATGTAACTAAAGAAGACTCAATAGATTAAAGTACACGAAAGGATAGGTATACTGTTTATGAAGAACCCCAAACCATTTTCTCTTCGGTATATCTAAGAATTCTATTAGTTTTGTGGTGGAAATGGCCGCGTAGTTCAACTGGATAGAATATCAGATTTCGGCTCTGAGGGTTGGGGGTTCGAATCCTCCCGCGGTCACAAAAGCTTGTATGAGAAATTGTACAAGCTTTATTTTTGTATCAATTTATACCTATGCTATTTTGCTTTGGAAAAATAGATCGAATATAATACACGAATGAAATGGGTTTACTGATTTTAAAGTTCCAAACCAATTTCTCTTCTGTATAATACCAATAAATAATTCAAATATTTAGTTTAATTTGAAAGTTGGATACATTATGATAAGACAATTTCTCATTGCTTCTTTATTTACTTTTTTAATCCAAGGTATTCATGCACAACAATTTGGATATGGCTTTGTGAGTGGGCTTGATTTTTATTCCCGTTATTCTAATCCACAAGATGATATCGCTTCAGCTTCAGCTGGGAGTGCTCTGTTAAATATCGGTATTGGTCCAAAATTGTGGTTTGGTGGAGAGAGAGTGTCTGTCTCTGTAGAAGGTTCAGCTATTTTTTCACCATTTGCTTTGAGCCTTGGTGATTTCAAAGGACTAGGAGCTCTTGCTGTTCCTGTAATAGGACGTATAAATATCAATGGTCTCAGTAATGTCAATAAGGAAGGCAAGCTAGGCCTTAGCATTGGAGCCGGTCTTCAATGGAGTAGAACGGAATTATTTGGACTGCAATCCAGCTTCAGTAATCAAGGAGTGACTAGAGAATTTTTCCGAAATTTTATAGGTGAAATTGGCTATGGTTATGGTATGGGTGGATTTAGTTTTGGCGTGTTTGGACGTTATGGAAGAGATGCAGACCAACGTTCTAATGTATTCAGTGTAGGGATGTTGGTAAATCTCAATAGCAAGCTTTTGAAGGTTACCACAGATCCAGAATTTTAGACTCACATGCAACAGCATAAACACTTTTCCTTAAAGGATTATAATAGCTTTGGATTTGACTCAACATGCAACAAGATTTGCTTTATTGAGCATGAAGATGACCTTCATCAAATCCTGCCTATTGAGGAAGATGTATTCATCCTTGGAGGAGGAAGTAATGTTTTATTGGTCAATGACATTGATCGCCTTGTCATCAAGCCTACCTTAGCAGATATTTTAATCATTGAGGAAACACCAGATTCGATAATTGTGCAAGTTGGTGCTGGCATGGTTTGGCATGAATTCGTTAAATGGTGTGTGGCTAAAGATTATGGTGGAATAGAAAATCTATCCCTTATTCCAGGTACAGTTGGTGCAGCTCCAATTCAAAATATTGGTGCATATGGTGTCGAGCTAGAACAAGTTTTTGTTGGCTTACATGCGTATCATTTATCTTCTGGATCCAAAGAATATTTTACGAAAGAAGTTTGTGCGTTTGGATATCGTGATAGCATTTTTAAGCAAGAGCTAAAAGGAAGATACATTATCACAGACGTTCAGTTTGAGCTCACTAAAGGATCACATCATTTAGAATATAGTTACAAGCCGCTCACTAACTTATTAATAAATAGCGGGATTTCTGAACCGAGCATTAAAGACATTAGTGATGCTGTCATAGCAATCAGACAATCCAAGTTACCAGATCCAGTAGAGATTGGTAACGCAGGAAGTTTTTTTAAAAATCCAATTATTCAAGCATCAGCATATGACGAACTAAAGAAGCAATATCCAGAAATACCTTCATATCCAATAAGTGAGGATACAGTTAAAGTCCCAGCAGCTTGGCTCATTGATCAACTTGGGTGGAAAGGACATACGAATGAGGCTATAGGTGTGCATAAAGACCACGCCTTGGTTCTTGTTAATTATGGTGATGGAAATGCAGCAGATATTGTCACTTTATCCAAGAGTATTATGGAGTCAGTCAAGGAACACTTTAATATCCAACTTGAAAGAGAAGTACAATTGATTGAGTAGAAAAACGAGCCTCTCGAAATTTAATTGTTATCAATTGTCTCTTGCAAAATACCTTTAGCAGGGTCATTTTCGGGTAATTCATAGTCTGGGACTTTCTTACCAAATACTTTAAGATATCTTCTTGGATTTAAGCGCAAATCCTGGAGCAGTAGATTTAGATTTTTAGTGGATAATTCTATGTTGTCCGAGAAGGTCTTATCATTCAACAACTTAGGTAGCATGCCATCGCCCTCATTCATGTTTTTGATCAATGAGGTCAATTCATCGAAGGTTTCGTTAGTTGTCAATAGGGTGGAGTCAAGTCCCGTTATCAAGTTTGTGGCTTCGGATAGAGCTCCATTAGCGGCATCCAGAGTTGGTGTCAATTTTACTTGCGTCATTTCGCTAGTGATTGCATCTAAGTTGGATAGGAGGTTTTTGATTTGTTGGTCGCTATCCGCTAGACTATTACTTAAGGTTGCCATGTTTTTTAATGTTGTATTTAAGTCACCATAAGAAGATTTCATCAATGAATTCATAGTAGATGTCGCCTCGGATAGATTGTCCATCGTTTCCTGCATTCGGAATAGACTTTGGTTTATTGGTGAAGGGTTTTCTTTATCTGAAAGTTGTGTCAGTATGGTATCCACAGCTCCGCCAACACTTTCTTTGAATGTTCCACTATAGGTGCTCAGATCAGAGCCTAGCATTGATTCAATCAATCCTACCGATTTGGCTGTGAGATAATCTTCATCCTGAGCACAGTTACTTCCATTACACGGTGCATCAAATTCCATTGAAATCACTTTTCCACTTACCACACCAGCGCTTTGCAAAACTGCTCTTGTATCCTTTGGATATTGAATTTTGCCATCCACTTCGATAGATACCAAAATTGATTTAGTGTCTGCAGGATTTAATTTGATGGAGGAGACCGAACCGATATTATATCCATTAATGATGACCGGACTGGCAACTGTCAATTGATCAACATTGTCAAAGATAATGTGAAAGGTCTTTGTGCTTGTAAAGAGATTTTTTCCTTTTACAAATTTATATCCCCAAATGGCAAGACCGATGGATAAAATAGCTAGAATTCCTAAACGTACTTCTCGTAACATAATGCGCAATTGAATACAAAATTAAGATGTTCTACCACTTCTTTACTATACTGAATGGAGGAACTTCATTTCTATTTCAATAATGTGCATATAACGATAAAAAGCCCAGAAGTGTTTGTTTAAAACCGAGATATAGCTAAATCAGGCACAATTTCAATCAAAACTTCATTAAAGCTCGTTTTTAAGCTGTACTTGCATTGTATATGGAGACTGTACTCGAATAATTGAAGTATCGATTTCCACTCTTTACTTAACGAACATCATTTTTTTAGTAAAGACTTCTTCGTTGACTTGAAGCTTGTAGTACAATATACCATTACTTGACTGCAGATCATTTTCTGTTATAAGGAATTTGTGACTTCCCTTTTGATAAAAACCACTACGCTCTAAAACTTTCTTCCCAGCAATATTAAATATTTCCAATTGAATATAGTCAGCTTGAGCTAATTCAATTTCAATTTGTGTTTCAGATGAGAATGGATTTGGCTTGTTTTGCCTGAGTGTCGTTTGTTCTACATCATCGCTAAACGTGAGCTGAATGTCATATTGTGTAGATAAATCAGAAGAGACGTACGCTTCAGCTTTGGTAATTGAAGAATTTAATTTTATTGATTCAGAAAGCATAACATCCTTTTTAGCTTTGAATGTAAATGTAAATACTGCTGACACATTGTCTGGAACAGGGCTGTTTACATTCCAACTCAACGCAACTCCTGTTTTGTGAACAGCAGTATGGTTCGTTGTTATATTTTCTCCTTGTGCTTGTGTTTTCAATAATTCAAGGCCGCCAGTAAGTAATGTAAATTGTGCACCAGCAATCAATTGATCTGAAGTCATTTCTACAACAACTGTCTCTCCCTTTCGGACAAGTCTATCATTAATATTGAAACTGACAATTTGGTTTTCGCGAATTTTAGTTTGACTATAACTTTCATTTACATCGCCCATTTTAATCGCCACAAAATCCTGATTATCTAAAGGAGTATTGAAATCATTGATTTGAATGTTTTCCGTATATGGCCATGGATTACTTTGATCAATAAAAGGTGTTTGCTTATCAACAAATAACCATGATTGTTGATCGTCTAAATTATCCTTGGTACCTAGGATGATCTGCCTAAACAAACTAATATCAGATACAGAAATAGTCGCATCATCATTCGCATCTGAAGCTAGTATCTTATATGGGTCATCAAAGGTTTCTTGATCTAATATGTGTCTGGATATAAACAATAAATCTAAGGTTGATAATCCAGTGAGGTAGTCATCTTCTTTAGATACGTTTACATTATAATTAAATCCATATGGATTATTAGAGAAGGAATACTCGCCAGTTTCTGTAGTTGATGTTTCCTTTGGAAATTCAGAACCTGACTGAGATGATAGTGATACAAATGCATCTGAAATACTCATGCCATATGAAGTATTTATTTGTCCACTGATGTTTCCACTAGTTCCTTCTTCATTACATCGGTCGTCTGGATCAGATAACAAGATGTCCACAGAGCAGAAATCTCCATTTCCTTGTTCATCCCATACCCAAATATCAAATGATCCAAAGCCATTAAATTCACTGCAATGGAGCTCGATGCTTGATTGATCATCAAACCCATCAATTCCTGGTAAAGTCGGTGTTTCATCTCGTCTAACGATAGAAAACCTTAGGTCGTCACTATCGGTACAATTGTCAAAACTTCCAAAATCGAACTCTGAGCCCCAAATAACTACAGTCCCATCACTATTCATATAGGCAGTAGTAAGACCTGGAACACAAAACGGCGTCGGTGCTCTTTGATCTGCAAAACGTACAATGGTTTGACTAGTAGCTACATTTCCACAACCATCACTCACTTCCCAAAAAATAGTGAATACATCAGAGGATGTTCCAAAAACGGAGTTGACCAGGGTGTTTGGTCCAATTGCATTTCTTGTAGCAATTAATTGACCAGCATTAAAAATGCTTACTTGCCATCTCAATTCGGTTGAAGCTGTTTGTTGATCGTTGCAAAAATCCACTGCAGTTGCCTGAACAATAAGTTCTCCTGTACACACAGCATCATCATCTTTAGATTGCGCACCATCTGTTGTATTGATGTCAACATTAGCTGGCACTTCTATAGTTGGAGCCTGATTGTCAGAGACTACAATTATTTGATCATAGGTATAATAACCATCTTCATCTACCTGAGTATATCTGAAGTAAACAGGATCTTCATGGATAGAAGATTGTGAGTTGCAAGCATCAAAACTAGGATCGAATTGAGCCCAGTCTTCTATAGCTTCAAATTGATCAGTCATGCGATCATTACCATCTTCTACTGATTGATCATTTGTGTTAAATGTGCACCAATCGATAATCGTCCACCTTCTGATTAATTTGAGGCAAGCATCACCAGCAACAATTGTTTCTATTTCAGAAGTAAAACCAATAAGTCCACAATCTGAATCGCACCAACTTGGTGCTATTGTTAAAGAAGGGTCAGATTCAAATGAAGGAGAACAAGTTAATACGTCTCCCATCTCTATAGTAGCTGGAACTTCTACAATTTCATCTTCGTCGTTCAATTCTATATTTACACCTTCTAATTGCTTGCCATCAAAGTGTTTTGGCCACTTAATAGAGTTCGGATCAAACGCATCGTCTGCAGTAACTGTAACAGTTTGGCTGCAGAATGGCTCGTTTGTATCAAATACATCGTTATCATTTTGATCTATAAACCATTCTCTTATAACAGTGCCGCCAAGACACGCATCATTGTTTCTTATTTCTCGAAGTAATTCTACATCAAATGATTGTTCGGAGGCACATAATTTGCCACCAATTGGAGGATTTTGTAAACTATCGCCACTGTTGCAATCCACTGTGATATCTTCACAATTTATTATGGCATCAGAGTTGTCCACTATTTCAACATCGATGACACATTGATTAACATTACCTCTCTCATCTTCGACGAATAGGATAACAGTAATTGTTTTACCTGAGTCTTCACAGCAAAATCGGACAAAATCTCCTGGAACAGAAACTGGTGTTAAGGTAGTATTGTCAAAATTGCAACCATCTTTATCAGACGGAGATCCAATATCAACAATTTCTGTATTTGCAGAACAACTAACTGGTGAAAAGCCAACTATATTCCCATTGCAATCAAAAACTGGCATCTCCCAATCTTCAGCCCGTATGACTGTCATATTTACTTTACCACATCCAGAATCGTGACTCCCTTCATCAAGACTTTCGGTATAGACATTGGCAAATCCAAATCCAGAAGATGCGCTACCAGTCAATGAGATTTGTAATGAAGTTTCGCATGATGTTACCGGAGGCACATCGTCAACAACAAAGTAATTGAATGTTGCTACAGTTTCATTTCCACAATCATCTGATACCACTGCTTTGACCAAAATTGGTTCTTCACTCAGCCATAATCCTGAAAGGAAGTTTCCGTTTACAGTGCCTTCTTGAGTTTCCCACCGAATGTTAGGTTCAATATCGCAGTTGTCATTAACTCGAAGTCTTGGTAATTCTACACTTGCTTCACAGCGCCAAGGTTCGATAGAGACAAATACATCGTCAAATGTTGTAATGTTGATCAATTCTCCATTGACAATTTCTACGATAGAAGGTGCAGTCAAATCTTGAATCTCTATAGTCTGTCTTCCAGAGAAAGTAGATGTTGAATTGCACCAATCAATCAATTCCCAGGTACGTATTAATTTTGTTCCATTACCGCATGACTCAAATTCTGTATCAGTAAAGCTGCTTAAGATATTACAGACTCTTTCATCAATCGGAATCAGTGCCGCTGTAATACCTACCGTGTCTCGCACAACAGAAATACTGTCCGCAAATACTTTATGTACAACTGTTTTAAGTACCCATTCTTCTACACCGCCTATAATTTCTCTTACCATTGTATCTCTCAAGGTTTGTCCGATGATGACCTGAGTGGTGTCATTGCTCAATACAATCAATGGTATGGAATCATGAGGATTCTCATAAAAAGGGAATGCTTGAGCAGCTAATCCAGTTGATTGCAAAATGGATTGTGGTGTTCCAAATGCTGCAATTTCCTGTCCTTCTCCCAATTCAATATTTTCAATGTAATTGCAATCGAGAGTAAGACTTTCAGGAAAACTAAATGATGTGGTATCAAGACTTATTGGGATTGTGGAATACCGTTGACATAAAATATCTATGGAACTAATTTGACCATGCAGTATTACTTTTCCAGTATACAATAGCTCAATTATTTCACCACCTTCTGAGCATATATCTCCAGTACGTGTTTCAATTACCCTAATATCTCCAAGTAAATCGGGGCCACAAAAACCAAATCTACTAGTAGCCTCTTCAGGGCTAATAATTCCAGCTGGAATACTTCCGGATGGCGTACACCAAAGATTACACTCTGTGGGAATAGATCCATCTTCAGTACAAGAACATGGAGATGCTATTTCAGGTATAATATTAGCTTCAACGATAATTGTACCCCAGCACGAATTGTCAAGGCAGCTAATTTGATACATGATGGTATCACCTGCTTCTTCAGCAGTTAATACATCATTACGTATAAAATCACCATGCTCATCAAATAGCATTATTGTGTAATCACCTGGAACTGGAGCCTCCAACAACATGTCTGGTGTCAAAGTTAATTCGCATGTAACATTCAAACTGATTTGTAAGTCATTGTTGCAAACAAGTTCATCGCAAATTGCATCAAGAAAATCTTGATCTGGATTTGTTTCTCCAGAAAACAAAATGTTCATTATAACATTTGGATCTCCACCATCAATGTCGCTAACACTAAAGAAATCACCTGGATCTGTTTCTATAATTGTGTGGGGACCTGGATCGACATTTGTGAACATATAATTACCCAATGAATCTGTCAAAGTTGTAAACTCATCTCCGTCTCTGTCAATTAAGGTAACTAATACATTTTCTAGTGGTACATCAGCTGTGCCATCAGCACCATCATCCTCCGATACATTTCCAAAAATAGTCCCTGGTTCTTCATCTATAAAGTCATTGTCCGTGCTTACTATGGCAGGCTCCAGATCGACAATAATCGTATTATCATTTGTTCCATCAGAATCACCTACTGAATTGAAACCTATCGGATCTGTTTCAACGATCACAATTGGACCGGGGAAGACCTCTTCAAAGAAGTATTCACCATTAGCGTCAGTGATATCCATAAAGACATTGCCATCAGAATCTGTTAATGTGACAACTATGCCCTCTATCGGTTGATCTTCGGTCATGTTCCCGTCTATATCTTCAAATACAGTTCCCGCTACAGAGGAGGTGATGTTAATCGGGGTATTGGTTGGGTCATCAGGACCACCTGTTTCATTGATGTCATTTGGATTTGTCGTATCTGATAAATCTTGTATTGGAACTCCTTGAGGGTCGAGTGCGGTAACGATTAGTTGGTTGTCAACAAATCTAGCGTCTACATCAGCTCTTGTGATTTGATATTCTGCAACAGCAGTAATGGAAGCACCTACAGCTAGCATTGAGAATTGGGCAGGCTGTGGTACGGGTAGGGAGTTTGTTCCTGTAAATAAATTGCTGCTTTCTGATAGTACAATATTACTCAAAGAAACATTACCGCAATTATTGATTGTATATGTATAATTAATAACACCTTCTATGCCACCCTGAGAAATGAACGTAGATCCTTTTAATACTTCTATGCATGGAATTTCTCCTATTTCTGTAAAGGTTGGATCATCTGGTCCACCTGTTTCATTTGGATCATTCATATTTCCGGTATCAGATAAGTCACTTATCGGTGTACCATCAACAGTTTGTGAGTTTACTGTCGCCTGATTGTTGACAAACCCTTCATCAATGTCCGCTTGGGTGATGATGTATGTAGTCTGTGTTGACTCTTGCTGACCAGGTAGAAGTATGTCGAATGTTTCACTCACGATAGGTAGGATACCTGTGCCAGTGAATGTTGCATTATTTTCAGTTATAGCAATATTTTCAAGTGTGGTGTTACCGCAGTTGATGATTTCATAAGTATAATCAATGATATCTCCGGGACCCGAAACCTCACTAGGGTTTATATTTAAGAATGAAGATTTTATCAACTCAATGCAATCAATATTTTGAATAGGGGTATTTGTAGGGTCATCTGAACCACCAGTTTCGTTTACATCGTTTACATTTCCTGTATCTGAAAAATCAAAAATAGCTGTACCTGTAGGATCAATAGCCGATACTAAAGCTTGATTATCGACAAATCCCGCATCTATGTCTGCTTGTGTTATTTCATATGTTGCTCCTAGATTTATGTTCATTCCTGGTTCTATGATGCCAGGTATAGGATCTAAATTAAAGCTAGCTCCTGTTCCAGTAAAACGATCTGCTAGGTCCACAAGAGATACATTGCCCAAGGTTGTATTGCCACAATTTTGAATCTCAAATGAATATTGGATAACGTCTCCAGGTGCTGGTAAATCTGAAGGGTTCGTTAGTAGAGTAGAGGACTTTATAAGTTCGATACAATCTATTTGTGGGATATCTGTGAATGTTGGATCATCCGGTCCACCAGTCTCATTGGGGTCTAGTAGATTTCCTGTATCTGAAAGATCTGCAATAGTCAATCCATTAGGATCTATTCCTTCCACCGATGCTTGATTGATCAATTGTCCAGCATCAATGTCATCTTGAGTGAGTGTATACAATCCAGTTGTCACAATCGAATCACCTGGAGCTA
>CAYNMW010000121.1:0-13135 GCA_964398295.1 uncultured Saprospiraceae bacterium
TGCTCGTCATCCTCTTCTTGTATTTCTGCGGTCACATCCTCCGCTTCATCTCCTAGAGTGTTGGTCAATGTAATTGTCATATCATAATTGACACCTTCTACTAATTCTATATCATCAATCGTTGGACTACCAACACCTTCACCATCAGCATCAAAGAATGTTGCCGTTATAGCATCTCCTTCACCATCAGTAGGTGTGAATGTCAGGATAACCTCATTAATGACTTCCTCTTCTTCCTCATCTCCTTCTTCTATACTTAAGGAAAATGTGATATCAACATCAGTTCCTCCTACACTTACATCAGATGTAGCAGATTTTTCATCTGGCTGATGCTTTAGTACAATATTAAATTCTCCTGGAGAATCTGTATGACCTCCTGCTGTCCAGGTTGTCGATAGACCAACAGGTAATCCATTTTCATCCTGATCATTATAGTTTACTGGGTCACTTCCAGTATCGACATTTCCATCTCCTGTCGGATCCGCAAATATGCCATCAGTGAAACCAAAAAAGAACTGATGTTCATCGTCTTCTTCAAGGATCTCAGCTGTGATGTCTTCGTCCACAGCTCCAAGCGTGTTGGTAAGTTCAAGTGTTAAAGTGTACGTAACTCCTTCTGTTAATTCGATGTCATCAATCGCCGGTGCACCGCTACCTTCACCATCAGCGTCAAGAAATGTAGCAGTAACCACATCTTCTCCATTGTCTGGTGTAAAGGACAGGATAACTTGAGAAATCACTTCTTCTTCTTCGTTTTCTTCTTCCATCTCCATCTCCATTTCCATTCCCATTGGATCATCATCATCGCCGCAGCCGACTATGAAACCAGCCATGATGAATAGAAATAAATAAAGTATTGAATTTATGCTTTTCATATTTTGAGGGTTAATCATTTAAAATTTCATGCAATATAGTTGCATTTATTGTATTAATGCAACAAAGCTGTAACTAAAAGTTGGCTTGAAGTGTTAATGAGACATTTCTACCAGTAGCATCTGAAAAATATCTCAGTCTATCGGTGTATGAGCGATAGGTAGTATTTAGAAGATTTTCTACGCCAAATTCGATATTAAATGAATTGTGCTCGTAGTTTATCTTGCCTCCAATGAGAAAAAATTCGTCTGGAGCATCCATAAAGTCAAATATCTCATCTTGGTTAAATTCAACGCCGCCATTCTGGAATGATGCAGGTTCAATAGTACGCGGAGCCTGGAATTGTTCGGCCATGTAGTTGAGATGCAAGCCAAAGCCCCAAGGACCTGTTTTGTAATCTAGGGTATATGTTGCATTCAATGGTGGAATTTCAATAAATCGCTGATCGTTTTCTGTTTCTGTTGCACTGACATAAGAAATCTTCAACTCAGAACTTAGGTGTTCAGAATGACGGTATCGGATATCCCAATCACTTCCAATAAATAAAGCGTTGGTTTGACTAAATATGAAAAAAGGAAAGGTACCCGCGATATTGGTTGTAATTCCAAACGGTCGCAAAAAAATGTAATCGTTGATTCGATTGACATAAAAGATAAACTCTGCATTTATTCTATCACTATTCACCTCTAGACCAGATACCCATTTCAAACTTCTTTCAGATGGTACTTGCCGATCTGTTTCATCAAACACACGATTTAGCGGAGTAATTATATTTGGCTCAAAGTTATATCGCCATAAACCAAATTGTATTCGCGAAAAATGAAATCCAAAAGAGTACAATTCAGACACATTTGGTGGTCGCCAGGCAGTACCGACATTTGTAAAAACGGTAAATGTTTCATTTAACTCCTTTCTAAAGCCTAAGGTAAATGTAGCATTCGTAAAGTCCACATCATTGGAATAAATGGTAACATCTCTAATCGTATCAACTACACTTAATGTTTGATAATCTAAGCGCAAGCCAAACTCGAGAATTGATTCATCAAATTGAAGAGATTGTACGGTATAAGCACCAGCGTTCAACACATCATAATCCGGAACAAAGTTTATGGGATTAGAACCTATTTCATTTACACTATTTTGTGAAAAAAATTGAACCCCAGAATTGCCATTCCAAATACCTTTCGTTGGTTGAATCCATTCAGCTCCAACTGTATGCGACAATAAATTTAAATCTATGACAGGTCGATCATTAAGTTCGCCTCTTCTGACATCAAATTCTCTTCTATCATTTTGCTGTATCCCGTATTGCAATTTAAATATATGCTCTCCAAGAAATAAGGAAAGATTGGATTTTAGCAAAGCGTGTTGTGTGACATGTCTTGGGTTCTGAATGTCGTAAGTCGGTTCGAATGTAGGGCTTGGTATGCCGCGCTCAATGGCGTTCTGTAAGTCCTGCAGATTACCGACAATTGATCCTCTTAGAATACCCAATTCTTGATCTAAAAAACTACCAGAGACTTGCACTTCGTATTTGGGTTGGTGAAATAAGGTGCTAAAACTTCCTCCAATTTCACGCTTGCCCGTATTTGTTAGATTATAATCAGGTGCCTTTAAATCAGCCTGCCTGACTCCAAATGCACTTGCATTCCAGGCAAAACGGTGAGAGCCTTGTCTCAAATTGACTTGTCCACTATATGCTCTGCCATTCGTCTGATATGAAGATCCAACTGAACCATTCAATTCCTGATCAAGTTCTGGTCTTTTTGAATTATAAAGGATAACGCCACCTAGCGCCTCTGGACCATACTTGACCGTGCCTGCACCTTTCACAACTTCAATTTCATTAACCTGAGAAGGATCTATTTCAGGAGCATGCCCTTCTCCCCATACCTGATAGCTATGTCTGAGGCCATTATTCACAACGAGTACTCTATTGGAATGCAAGCCATGAATGATTGGCTTGGCAATATTTGATCCTGTTCTCAATGTAGAAATGCCAGTCAATTGTTCTGTAAGATCTCCTACCGATGAACTCAACAAAGCAACTTTATTGATCTCCAAATTTTGAATAGCAAGAGATTGAAATGCTTCTAATCGCGTCCCTTCAATGACGATACTTTCCAAAAGTGTCTCATCAGGTGCTAAATAAATCATCGGATCTTCGTGATGAAAATCATGATGGTGGACTACAGTTTTATATCCAACAAATCGCACCTCTAAATGAAATTCTTCGTCACAGACACCTTCAAATACAAATTCTCCATGCTCATTAGTTACTACTCCTTCTGCTGTTTCCTGAATACTGACAGTTGCAAATGATAATACCTCCTTTGTGACAAGATCCATGACTACACCATTGATCATTTGGTCACATGAACCTTCTTGACTCAATACCATAGCCGAAGTAGCCATAAAATACATGAGTATCGTGCAAGTACATACAAGATTCTTCTTAGAACTATAGAGCCAATGCTGAGTTGACACCATATTTATGCGATACAGATTTTGCAAATTCCTTTCAAGATAAGATTGGCTTCTTCAACCTGATATCCTGGGACATTAATCTTAGGGATGTGCTGATCCAAACATACAGTGGTCCCACATTCGTTACACTTAAAATGCATATGATCATGGACATGATCGTCGGAACTGCAAGTGTCGTGACAGAGTCCATATGTTGCAAGTCCACTATCGTCAGGAATTTTATGAAGCACACCATTTTCAGTGAAAGAGCTTAATGTTCGGTAAAGGGTTACTCTGTCAAGTTCTTTGAATTCATCTTCAAGGTCCTTAAACGATAAGGTTTTGTTTTGGCGTAAAAAATACTCAAGAATATCTACTCTGCCATCAGTAACTCTTAGCTTATGAGACTTCAATATTTGTTTAACCTTGCTGTATCGTGCCATATGTCAAAAACGTTGTTTTTGCAATTCTGTTTCAAAAATGGGTTTTTTGTTTAATAATCAAGCATAAAGTCGATGAAACTTATCGTCAATCTTTACCTACATAAGCGATCAACCAAGGGTAAAGGGAAGTTATAAATCACCTACCTAACCTCCTTAATGCAGGCAATTGGCAATCCTTCCATTTTGAATTCGCATTGACCTGACTCTTTATTTCCAAATTATGTATTTTTGCAGCCGTATTTCGTAACGCTCAAAATATTAAATATGCCATTTGACATAGACATGCTAAAAGCACATTACGCTTCTCTTCCTGATAAAGTGAATAAAGCGAAAGATGTGTTGAAAAGACCACTTACGCTTTCAGAAAAAATATTGTATTCTCATTTGCACGAAGATTCACCTCTTCAGAATTATGAGCGCGGTAAAGATTATGTCTTTTTTGCTCCTGATAGAGTAGCAATGCAAGATGCTACAGCACAAATGGCTTTGTTACAATTTATGATGGCTGGCAAGGACAGAGTAGCTGTTCCTTCAACAGTGCACTGCGATCACTTGATCCAGGCTAAAGTTGGTGCAAGTACTGATCTGATCGCCGCAAACAATGTCAACAAAGAGGTTTATGACTTTTTGGAGGCCATTTCAGATAAATATGGACTTGGTTTTTGGAAGCCTGGAGCTGGAATCATTCATCAGGTTGTGCTTGAAAATTATGCCTTCCCAGGAGGTATGATGATTGGTACTGATTCTCATACACCTAATGCAGGTGGCTTGGGTATGATTGCAATAGGAGTTGGTGGTGCAGATGCTGTAGATGTGATGGCAGGTATGGCTTGGGAATTAAAAATGCCAAAATTAATCGGTGTAAAATTGACAGGTGAATTGAGTGGCTGGACATCTCCAAAAGATGTTATCCTTAAAGTTGCAGGAATTCTTACTGCCAAAGGAGGGACTGGTGCTGTAGTTGAATATTTTGGTCCGGGAGCAATCTCCATGTCTTGCACAGGAAAAGGTACCATTGGAAACATGGGTGCCGAAATAGGGGCAACCACATCAACTTTTGGTTATGATGATTCCATGGATCGTTATTTAAGAGCTACAGATCGTGCAGAGATAGCAGATTTAGCAAATGGCGTTAAAGAATATCTGACCGGGGATGCAGAATGTTATGCTGAGCCAGAAAAATACTTTGATCAGGTTATTGAAATAGACTTATCAACTTTAGAACCATTATTGAATGGACCATTTACTCCTGACTTAGCGACACCTGTTTCTGAAATGGCTGCAGCTGCAGAAAAAAATGGCTGGCCTACAGACTTAGAGTATTGCTTGATTGGTTCTTGCACCAACTCTTCTTATGAAGATATTTCCAGAGCAGCATCTATTGCCAAACAAGCTGCAGATAAAGGCATCGTAGCAAAATCAAAGCTGACCGTTACCCCTGGTTCAGAGCAGGTAAGATATACCATAGAAAGAGATGGATTGATTGAAACGCTAGAAGGAGTTGGCGCTATGGTATTTGCTAATGCTTGTGGACCATGTATCGGACAATGGGCCAGATTTAGTGATCCAATGAATGCACCAAAAAACAGTATAGTCCATTCATTTAATCGAAATTTCTCTAAACGGGCAGATGGTTCTCCTAACACTCATGCATTTGTTGCTTCACCTGAATTAGTGACGGCAATTGCACTTTCAGGAAAACTGGGCTTTAATCCATTGACTGATACTTTGACAAATGACAAAGGTGAAGAGGTCAAGTTGGATCCGCCAACAGGATATGAATTGCCACCAAATGGGTTTGATGTGAAAGACGCTGGTTATAATGCTCCAGCTGAAGATGGTAGCAAAATTGAAATAAAAGTAAACCCAGAATCAGACAGAATTCAACTATTAACGCCTTTTAAAACCATAGAGCCAAATCAGATGGTTGACATGAATGTATTGTTGAAAGCAAAAGGTAAGTGTACGACTGATCACATTTCTATGGCAGGACCATGGTTGAAATTTAGAGGTCACTTACAAAACATATCCAACAACTGCTTCATTGGTGCAATCAATGAATTCAATGAAAAAGCGAATTCAGTTGCTAATTATGTTGATAGTAGTGACAATGCAGAATTTCTAGCTGTTCCAGATTCAGCGAGGAAATACAGAGATGCAGGAATCGGCACTGTTGTATTTGGAGAAGAAAATTATGGAGAAGGATCGTCAAGAGAGCACGCAGCTATGGAACCTAGATTCCTTGGTGTAAATGCTGTCATCGTAAAGTCTTTCGCAAGAATACATGAGACCAATCTGAAAAAGCAGGGAATGTTGGGTCTGACTTTCAAGAATCCTGATGATTATGCACACATCAGACAAGACGATTTGGTCTCCATTTATGGCTTTGAAGAAATGGCTCCTGGTAAAACTTTATCAGTTCATTTAAAACATAAAGATGGTAGCGACCACTATTTTGAAGTCAACCATACATACAATCAAGCTCAAATCGATTGGGTGAAGGCAGGATCTGCGTTGAATAAGATCAGAATAGACTCTGGCGTCGCATAGTTTTTAATCGTCAAAAAGTCTACATATTTGAATATTTATAATATATTTGATGAATAATTACTAACAAAACGCAATATTATGTGGAAAGAATTTAAAGAATTTATATTCACCGGTAACGTGATCGACTTTGCAATTGCAGTTATACTTGCAGGCGCTGTTGGCTTGGTTGTGACAGGATTTGTCAATGACATCATCATGCCAGTAGTTGGTCAAGCAGCAGGTGGAACTGATTTTGGTTCTATGAAATATGTCTTGACTGCAGCATCTGGTGCTGAGGGAACTGATGGATACGTGGCAGAAAATGCCATCCGTTATGGAAAGTGGTTTAATACTATCATTAATTTGCTAATCGTAGGATTTGTACTATTCATGCTAGGAAAGGCTAAAATTAAATTTATGGGTGCTACTCCTCCGCCAGATCCAACACCAGACCAAGCGTTACTTACAGAAATTAGAGATGCTTTAAGCAAGTAGTCTTTATTAAAATGAGATTTAGGAGACCTGTAGTTTACTGCAGGTCTTTTTTTATGTCCCAATGTCTCTTTGAGGTAAATTTAATGGTTGAGATGTTTACATTTCCCGTAAGGGTCATCCTCAAAATCTCCCTTCTATGGAGACGGGGCTTCGGACTAATTCTGAAAACTTGTCTCTACTCAAATACTTCTTATTTTTGAGCATGAGAAAAATTGAACATATTGGTATCGCAGTTGCAGACATTGAGAAAAGCAATGAATTGTTTGCTAAATTATTTAATGTAGAAGGACCATATAAAGAAGAAGTAGTCGAAACTGCTTCCGTCAAAACATCCTTTTTCAGAAGCGGTAATAATAAAATAGAACTTGTCCAGGGTTTGAATGACAACAATGCCATTTCAACATTCATTGCAAAACGAGGAGAAGGCATACACCACATTGCTTTTGATGTCGCGGATATCAAACAAGAAATGAACAGACTTAAGGATGAAGGTTTCACTCTTCTCAATGCAGAACCTGTAAAAGGAGCAGACAACAAACTCATTTGCTTTGTCCATCCCAAAACATCTAACGGTGTACTGATCGAACTGTGTCAGGAAATTCCTTCTTAGTGGACTATTCATTTGCTGAATATGCAATCATCATCCTTGGGAGCTTTATTGCAGGATGTATCAATACTCTTGCTGGCAGTGGCTCGGCGATCACATTGGCCATACTGACAGAGGTGATGGGATTACCTGGAAATTTGGCAAATGGGACCAACAGGATTGGAGTTGTAGGTCAAGGAAGCTTGAGCAGTTATGTCTTTTACAAAAATGGAAAACTGGATATAAAAGACAGCCTACCAATCATTCTATTGATTTTCGTAGGCGCTATCATAGGTGTCTATGTAGCCACCCAAATCTCAAATGAGCAATTCAGAACAGTTTTTAAGTTTTTGATGATTGCTATGTTATTTATCATTTTAATCAGACCAAAGAGATGGCTAATTCAACCTAATAGAGAAGCAGTCAAACCTACTGTATTAACAGCGCCCCTATTTCTTGCTCTTGGTTTTTATGGTGGATTCATTCAAATGGGAATGGGAATTTTTTGCCTTGCTCTATTTGTATTGGTTTCTAAATACGATATCATCAAAGCAAATGCACTCAAGGCTTTTGCCGTTGCATTTTATACGGTTTTCGTAATCGCCATTTTTCAATACAAGGGTCTGATTGATTGGAAAGCAGGATGTCTTTTAGCGGTTGGACAGATGATTGGTGGCTACTTTACAGCACAATTTGCTTCTAAATATAAATCAGCAGACCTATGGGCTTATCGCGTACTTATCGTGATTGTTATCCTCGTTATTTTGAGACTTTTTGGTGTTTTTGGGTAACTTGTCCATTATGTTTTTGAATAAGCTTCTACCTTTTCACTTACTTGTTTTCTTACTCATCCCATTTTGTGGCCTATTGTCCCAGCATGACCACGGTGATGATGATGAAAATCACAGCACTTACAAACACAACTACGAGCCAAGTTTTAAAAATGAACTACCATATCTTTTATCTGGAGTAGGATTAAATATAGTAGGCCTAGTATTAAATGGAAGCATAGAAGCCAACACTCTTGAGAGCATCAGTGCACTAGATATCAATGATATAAACTCTTTTGATCGTGGAGCTGCATCAAATTTTTCAGGAACAGCTCAAGATGCAAGTGACATCATTCTTTATACTGGTGCAATACTCCCATTCATCACATTATTCAATAACAATTGTCGAGCGGAGACCAAGGCGATTTCTTTCATGGCTGTAGAGACCTTTTTAGTTACACTTGGAGTGACAAATATTACCAAAGCTCTGGTACAACGACAACGACCATTCAACTTTAATCCAGAAGCGCAGCTAAGTATGAAATTGACAGCGGATGCCCGTGTGTCATTTTTTTCTGGGCATACATCGGTGACAACAGCCATGTCCTTCATGTCAGCCAAAGTCTTAACTGACCTTCATCCTGATATCAAGCATAAAGGATTAATCTGGACCACTGCTGCTGTTATTCCTGCGACCATAGGCTTTCTAAGATTTAAGGCGGGTAGACATTT
The DNA here is from genome assembly GCA_964398295.1 of uncultured Saprospiraceae bacterium. Classification (GTDB taxonomy): domain Bacteria; phylum Bacteroidota; class Bacteroidia; order Chitinophagales; family Saprospiraceae; genus CALFUK01. The sequence goes on from CAYNMW010000121.1 coordinate 8,895, forward strand.
TCCGACAGATGTCATAGCTGGATATGCAGTGGGAGCAACAATTGGATATCTCATTCCTACCTTACATAAGTCTGAAAAATTGCATCTAGACCTTCACGCGAGTGGACTTGGGTTGACACTTCGATTTTAATTTCGAGTATATGATAACATTCAATTATGCTTCTATACGAACAAAATTCTCTTTTTACATCTTAAAATAATCAAGGAGGCTCTTGTTAAGATTAGGATAAACCCTTATTCTTGGAACATCTAAGCATATTATCTTTGGTTTCAAAGGAATCGGAAAACAAATGAAATATCTAATCCACCTTTTATCATTCTGTTTTTGTATTTCGCTATATGCACAAGTTGAAGATTATACCTGGAAAAATGTTCCCATCGGAGCTGGCGGCTACATCACTGGAATGAAAATACATCCACTGGATGCAACAGTTCGCTATTATCGTACAGATGTTGGTGGCGCATATAGGTGGAACGAACAAAGCGGGAGAATGGAACAACTTATCTATCTTGACAACAGAGATTTATATTCTGTTGCAGGAATTGCATTGCATCCCACTGATACCCAGAAACTTTATCTTTCTGTTGGCAGAAAATGTAATCCCAATAATTCTGCAATTCTATATTCCGAGGATGGTGGTGAAACAGTACAAGAATTACCAATTCCAGGAGGTGTGCCTTTTTATTTTGCTGCTAATGGCGGCAGAGATTGTAATACCTCAATTGACAACAACGCTCCTAATTCAAATGATAAAGATAGGCAGGGTACTCCATTGGCTTTAAACCCATACAATACAAATGAATTGTTCATCGGAACTAGAGAAAGAGGTTTATATATTTTGGAATTAGACGATCTAGATCTGATTCATATAAGTGATAATCAGATTCCTTATAATACTGAGCAGTACAGTATTCGTTCTGTGGTCTTTCATCCAACTCAGCCATATGTATATATTGCGTATTCAGGACATGGTGTTTATCTGGGTGATTTAAATGCTGGTACTTTTACTCCGGTAGATGTTGGAAATCAATTTCCTCAATTAACCAGAGCAATTGATATTTCTATATCAAAAGATGGTGATTACATGTTACTTGCTTGCAAAAGAGAAGGTATTCTTAAAGCAAATTTGCAGAATCCAGCAAGTCCTCAATTTGAAGTACTTAGTGGCTACAACTCTCCGGATGATGAAGGTTATCTGACAGTAGATTGTAGTCCTCATGATAATGACATTGCAGTAACTGTTGTAGCAGATTGGAATCACATCAATGAATTTCAAGTAACGACAAATGCTGGAAATAATTGGGCAACTATAAGTGGAAGTGTACCAAACGGAAACAATATTTTCCCGTGGAGGTCCCATGCCTTTGCTTCACATGTTTCTCAAATTGCTTTTTCTCCATCTGATCCTACAGAGCTGCATTATACGAGTTGGTTCGGTACATTCCAATGCAATAATTTTTCTACGAATGGCTCGAACGAGTGGCATAATTTTGAAGCGGCAGGACATGAAGAAATTGTACCAACTGAGATCGCTGCAATGCCTGAAAACACAGAAGGTAATTTTTTGATGGTCGGGTCAGGCGACCATAACGGATTCATTTTTGATGATGCTATAGAAGATGAAAATGCTTTTGCCACTTTTGACATCAGTGATCGATCACCACCACTAAATGGATTAATAAAATCGAGCAGTATGGATTTTTGTGAAAACGATCCAGATAATATGATTGTTTGCATCACAAGAGTATGGGAAGCTAGTGATGGAGGCGCTCTACTCACAAATAATGGAGGATTGACATGGGATCTACTGCCGGATTATCAACGATCATATCAAAAGTCTATTATTGCTTTCTCTAGTGATGATCCAAATAACATCATTTTTCTCAACAATACAAATATGATGTATACGAAGGATGGTGGACAAAATATTCAGAATGCTGTTGGTAGCAATTCACTGAATGATGATTGTACCATACCCTTTTCTATAAATTGTCAGGGAGCCTCTGATTTTTCAGGAGACAACATTAATCCCAATGTCTTTGGTGCATTTCGAAATGTGACAGCAGACAAAAGTCTTGATTGTGTCTTCTATTATTATGATTGGGATGGGTCCTTCAACATCAGTACTGACGGGGGAGAACAATGGTGCATTATGAACGATAACACACTCCCATCAACTAGCAACATTTGGCTTAAAACAAGATTAATCAGTATTCCAGGTTTTCCAGGACATCTGTGGATAAACATTAATGAACAATTGTGGCATTCAATCAATGGCGGAGGTACATGGACCAACTATTCGAGTCAACATTCAGTAAATGATGTCTATGCATTATCCTTTGGGAAAGGCTTTACTGCAACTTATCCTGCTTTATACATCTATGGTACAGTACAAGGAAGTTCTACCAGACATATGTATAGATCTGATGATGCTGGATTGACTTGGATCAGAGTGACAGATCACGGAGAAAAAGAAGTTTGGGGTGACATTAAAATGATTGCTGGAGATAGAAATGTAGCAGGACGAGTTTATGCAACTGTTAGCGGCCAGGGAGTTGTTTACGGAGAGACGATTACAATCGAATCATGTGACAATGATGAAAAAACTATCGAAGGCGAATTCAATCAAATAGATTCACCTAATGTACCACAATGGGTCTCGAATCAAATTGGTGGCGCATCAATGACAGCATCCATTAATCATTATACTAAAGCAGTATTAGAAATTACAAATCCAGGCACCTTCAATTATGATCTACAATTATGGCAAGATAATTTGTCGATGGATGCCGGTAAACAATATATAATCGAAACAGATCTAAGAGCAGATGACGATCGCCAAGTCACACTTAAATTGAGAAACAAACCTAATGGCACTACTTACCTTGAAAAGGATATTGCAATTAACTCAGTAACCAAAACAAGCGCTTATCTGTTTTCGAGTACAGTTAACGACAATGACTTAAGATTGACCTTGCAAGTTGGTGGAAATGCAGAAACCGTATATGTTGATCATATTCGATTTAGAGAATTTTGTTCAAATGATCATTCGTTGTTGTCCTGTATTGATGAATTAGTCATTGAGGATGAATTGTCATCAAATGGAACCTTCAAGGTTAATGAGACAATAGAATCATCTGCCACAATTAGCAACACTGCACTCGTAAACTATGAAGCAGGGTCTTCTGTCCTTCTCGACAATCAATTTGAAGTAGAGCCAGGAGTAGTATTTGTTGCAGATATCAAAGCTTGCATAAATTAATGGTCAAAAAAAGACAAATAGATCATATTGTACTCACTGTTTCTGATTTACAGAATACCATGAATCTGTTTCAAAACACCTATGGCATTCAAACACAGCATGGAGGACAACATAAAGAATTTGGCACGCATAACGCATTAGTCAATCTTGGTAATGGCGTGTATTTAGAAATTCTTGCTCCAGATCCTAATAATGAGGCTTTTGCTGGTAAACGTTGGATGGGTGCAGATCTTTCTCAGAACCCAGTAGTCAGTAGATGGGCACTGAAGTCATCCGACTTGGAAAACGATCAAAGTATATTATCTAAGTTCAATAAAAAATATGGTGACATCATTGAAGGAAGCAGACAAAAAACTGATGGAAATATGTTGCGATGGAAAATGATCAAACCACTACCCAGTCCATTAGTAGATATCGTTCCGTTTATGGTAGACTGGACTGATTCTGATTCACACCCTACAGACAGTTTACCAGTCGCTTGCCAACTACACTCCATAGAATTTGGACATCCAGAAAAAGAAAAGTATCAACAATTATTTGAAGAGTTGAATGTTGAGCATAAAGTTGAAGTTGCCACAGATGTTCATATTCGAATTCGATTACAAACAGATAAAGGAATTGTCGAATTGTAGCAATGGGTCGAGACCCATTGGATCCATTAGAGTATGCCTTGAAACCTCAGGCAAAGGTCTTCGATCCAATGCCATTTAGTTAAGAGAATTTCAAAGCGCCGTTAGGTGCGTCATCTAATTAGCACGGTGCGTAAGCGCCGTGATAATTGATTAAACCGAATCCATTTGGCGGTATTTTTGATCAAAGCATTCATTGGGTCTTCGACCTCTTGCCGAGTATCCGCAAAGAGGTGAAACACCTTTTGCTCAAGAATCTTGGAAATAGAGGAAAAGGGCTTCAAGCTCTTGCCGTTGATTAAAAAATAGTAAACTTACCATTCTCATACACTTTCTCGCCATTCGCATA
>CAYNMW010000122.1:0-13020 GCA_964398295.1 uncultured Saprospiraceae bacterium
TTTTTAATACATTAAAATTTATGCTAATGTATATTATATAAATCTATAATACAAAGTTTTTGCTGTCAAAAGCCAGTATTTATCGGCATTTCACCTCAATTTGTACCAAATTTTGTAATTATTTGTCTTATTTTGTTCAAAATGACTTTAGAAGCATGGATTCCAAGACAAAAAAATACATAAAATTAGTGTTGTTCAGTGTCGCAATTTTCCCTCTAATACTGTCTTTACAATCGTGTCGGACCGGCTATGGTTGCAAGACGTCTGAACAATACCAGTTAAAGACAGATAAGCATGGAAACCTTTCCTCAAAGAGAGGCAAAACTGCCTTATTTGATAAAAAAACCATGAAAAAAATTAAAAGTAGAAAATCATAGCTTTATTGCTTTTCCAAACTATCAGCTATCAGATTCAAGGATAAGACCAATAGACTGATGCAAATACCTGGAAATAAGGCTAACCACCAAGCTCGATAGTTTTGCCTGGCTGCACTGAGCATACTTCCCCAAGTCATTATTTCTGGATTATTGCCTATCCCTAAAAATGAAATGGAGGCTTCTAGTATAACCGCTCCAGCAAATCCAAATGCAAATAATATCACTAATGGTCTTATAGAATTAGGTAAGATATGATTACAGATGATCCTAAGGTTGGAATATGCAAGACCTTTAGCAGCTTGTATGTATTCTAAGTTTCTAATTTTTATAATTTCTGCTCTCAGCAATCGAGCAATTCTTGTCCAAGTCAGCAACCCGATCAATACAGCTACAAAAACTAAGGATGGTCTTTTCAATAAAGATATAGCTGCCAACAGGATAAACAATGCAGGTACAGCACGCCATATTTCGATTAGTCTTGAGACAAAAAAGTCTGCTGGAAAGCTTATTTGTTTGTAGCCTCGTAGACTCATCCGTCTATTGACTCGAGTGGAGAAAAAGAAGGAAATTAGCAATACGATAATGATGGCCAAAAATTTTAAGCCAATGGCAAATGTAGAATGACTGACATAAAATAATGAAAGACATATTATAAACAAGAACAACAGCAATGGGATAAGGCCGAACTTGAGTTCTTTATCTCCAAAATAACCTGCAACTGTGCCCAAAACAATACCTATAAAAGAAGAAACTAACATTGCTAACAATCCTATAATCAAAGCCCATCTTGTACCACTGACAATTCCTTTTAATACGTCGCGACCGATTTGATCTGTACCGAACAGGTAATATGCAGTTTTTCCTTTTCCAGGAGGATGAAATATTTCTAATTGAGAAGCTGATATACTTGTTTTCGAAATGAATATCGGTCCAAAGACACCGACTAAACAAAACAATAAAAGAATGATCAAACCAATACGCCCGCTTTTACTTGAAACAATATGAACCAACACGTTCTTCATGAATCAAATGACATTCTTGGATTGAGTAATGAATAGACTACATCTCCTATGAAATAAAAAACTACAGTTGCTATTGATATCAAAATCAAAATTCCAGAAATGACATTCCAATCATTATTGAGTATAGAATCATACATCAGTCTTCCCATTCCAGGTATATTAAATAACACCTCAATGATTAAAGAACCAGCAAAAGCTGATGGAATTGCTCCAATAATTATTGTGATGAATGGAATTAAGGCATTCAAAAAACTATGCTTCCAAAGAGCTTTAAGTGGCGACATTCCTTTTGATAAAGCTGTCAAATAATAGGCTTTATTTTTTTCTTCTATTAAAGAAGTCCGTACCTGTCTACCTAAATACGCAAGGCTGTGCAGTGCAATACAAAAAATAGGCAGAATAAATAGTTTGCTATGTCTCAGCACAGATGCAATTACACTACCATCTCCTGAATAAAACAAACCTACTGATGGAAATACATTAGTCCATCTGCCATAATCATCAGTAGTAAAGAATACAATCATCATTGTTGCAAACCAAAATAAAGGGATAGAAAAAACCACAAACAATAAACCAAAGGTGAGTTTATCAAACAAGCTGTTTTGGTAATAACCTGTCAAAAATCCAAGACTAAGTGACAATAAGGAGGCAACAAGGATACTTAAGAATGACAAGGTAAAAGACCACAATAATGCTTTCCATATTTTTGACCAAACTGGCTTGCCATCGACCATAGCTTCCCCAAAATCTCCTGTCAACATACCAGCTACCCAGTGATGAAATTGATTGGCTGAGCCGTGCCATTTGAAAGTGGGATAAAACCATGTTTTCTTTTGACTATCCAATTGTCTTAGCTTGGTTTGTAAAACTTGAAAATCTAATCGTTGATCCTCTGGTAATGCATTCACATCTTCCTGAATAGAATTCAGCATTGGATCCAAATTGTCTTGATTGATATCATAACTAAGTCTGAGCAAAACCTGATCGACTCTAGAAGGCAATTGTTTGTGCTTGTACATTGCATCTAAGGCAATCAAATATGTTTCGGTCGTTTCCCAGTTTTTGTATCGATGTAGCAACTTTTTAGCGAAACGCTTTTTAGAGGGTGACAGAATATTGTGCAATGTATCCGGATAATAGGAAGGCACGATAGACCAATAAAATTGAGCTTGGTCTTTGCCTAATTCTTTTGCTAATTGTTCGTAGGCATTTCTATATTCAGTTGTTGAAATCCTATCGTCTCCAACCATGCCTTGCAACTCAAGGGTGCTGGCTACAGGATCTGCACCAGAGAAATTGAACAATAAAAAACTCAAAACAATGACGATAATCACTGTTGGGAAGATCATTAACAATCGGCTAAAAATGTAGCCTATTTTCATTTTCGAATGGTAGCTTCTTGCAAAAAATAGCCTGGACGCACTTCACTGATTTGTGCATCCATATTTTTATTTGTGGCAATCTTAGCAACTGGGGCATACAAGAAAATCACTGGTTGATCGTCAAACATGATTTCCTGTAATTCAAAATAAAGTTCATCACGTTTTTCTTCGTCCACTTCTGTTTTTAACGATTCAATGATCATATCCGCTTTAGGATTTTCATACATCGTATAGTTTAGACTCCCTGGCACTGCATTATCGGAATGCCAGGTATTATATGGATCATAGTCATCCAAATGAGTACGTTGGACCATAGGATGGAGATCAAAATCTCCGGTTGCAATATGTTCTGTACGGATTGCTCTGTTGGCCTTTTGAATGGTATTGATTTGAATACCTACTTTTTTTGCATTCTCTGTAAGTAATAGAGCTAAGCGTTGACCTAATGCACCTTGAGAAACGTATATATCCAATGACATTTCGGTTAATTGTCCCAATAATTGTTTGTCAATCGTCCCATTACTATTTGTGTCACTCCAGCCAGCATTCTCGAGAATTTGCTGAGCTTTTTCAACATTAAATTGTATTGGTTGAATCTCCTGATTATACTCAGCACGGAAAGGTAAAATTGGCCCGACAGTTCGCTCACCTAATCCGAATTCGATCTGATCGATGAATGCATCAACATCCAATAAATGGCTCAATGCTCTTCTTACATTTCTATCAGAAAGTTTTGGAGACTTATTATTCATAGCAATAAAATAATAAGCTTGTAATTCCGGTGTATGCAATTCTATTGTTGCTTCATCAGATTCCAATTGATTGAAATTTTCACCGTTTGAAAATGACATTACGTCAATTGCACCAGACTTAAGTTGTGTAGTGGCTGTGACTTCATCCGGTATTATATTAAATACGATTGCTTTCGGTTTCGCCTGCAAATGAAATCGATCAGAAAAAGAGCTTCCCCAATAATTTTCTTTTCTTTCGATTCGGATATATTGATCCGTCTGCCAATCTGTGAGTCTATATGGACCAGAACCAACTGATACTTCTGAATGAAATCTTGAATCATTAAATGTGTTGGCGAATGCGGAAAAGGACTCTGAGCCTGAAAACTCATCGAGCTCCCCACTAATAAACTGTGCAATTGGAATATCTTTTAAGGCACTGTCCGGGTCATAAATGTGCTCTGGAAAAACTTCAATACCGTATGCAATATTCTGTGCATCAATTGACTTTTCTTTAAAATAAATTCTGATTCGTTTGTTATTGTCTGGATCTATCTCAATTGCAGAAATAAGACTTATGTAGTTCTTCCAACTAGGTGTGTTGACATCAGGGTGTAGAATTGACTTTATGGTGAATGTATAATCTTGTGCATCAATCGGACTTCCATCTGGCCATACAGCTTCATCAAGAAATTCCATATCATAAAAAACCCCTCCCTTCATTGGTCCTGACTCTATTTGTTGTGCCTCTGGGACTTTCTTTATCAAGATGGGCACATACTGTAAAGTTTTTGGGTGATAATCAGCAATATGAGGATGGATATAGGAATAAATCTCCCGTGATACCAGATTGGTAGCAAACATTGGAAACAATCTACCTGGATCTCTATCTATTCTCACTTGTATTTCCTGATCAGAATCTATCAATGTACTATCTTCTTTACAAGAAAATAAGAAGATACATACAACAACCAATACAGCTAACAGTCTCATAAATTAAAGATACAATATTAGCTTTACCATTTAAACATTCAATTGTAGAAGACGTTTTTCCATTATGAAATCATCTCAAAAGCATGTATTGTTGGCTGGAGGCTCTGGTTTAGTAGGATCTAGACTGACAGATCTATTGGTAGGTAAGGACTACCATGTACATATTTTATCTCGCAAATCACGTCGGTCTTCAGATCCAAAGATTAGCTATCACCAATGGGATTTAAATAAGAATGCAATCGACCCAAAGGCATTAGAAGTAGACGCTATTGTGAACCTTGCTGGAGCTGGGATTGCAGATAAACGTTGGACTACTGCTCGCAAAAGAGAAATTTTGGAGAGTAGAACATTGAGTACGGCCCTTATAGGTAAAGGAATTTCAGATTTTCAACAAAAGCCAACTCATTATATAGGTGCATCTGCGATCGGAATTTATGGCAGTACGTCAGAAACTATGCTTACAGAAGAATATGTGTCGGCAGATGACGATTTCATGGTGGATGTTTGTAGGCAATGGGAAGAAGCACATCTTCAACTAGCAAACAACATTAAGCATTTGTCAATTCTTAGAATAGGTATTGTACTCAGCACCAAAGGAGGTGCTTTGAAAGAAATATTAAAACCACTTGAAATGGGACGAATTGGTGCATATTTCGGAGATGGACAGATGATTTACAGTTGGATTCATATTGATGATCTCTGTCAACAAATCATTGACCTTATCGAAAACAAGTTGGAACCAGATATTTATAATGCCGTTGCTCCCAATCCTGCAACGAATAAGGAATTGGTAAAAACAATCGAAATTGCATCAGAAAAAAAGGCGCTAACACTGTCAACACCTTCATTTATGATGAAACTTGTTTTTGGTGAGATGTCTAAAACTATACTAAACAATACTTCCGTGTCTTCCTCCAAAATTGAGAAAGCAGGATTTAGATTTCAATATCCAAAATTGCTAGAAGCCTTATCACATCTGTTGAAAGAGCGTATCTGATCAGTGATCAAACACTTCAATTTCTTTATTCTTGAGCACAAGATCTGTGAATTTACCTTTAAATCTTGTAGCTCTAACCATATGATTATCAATCCAATGGTAATTACCTCCCCTAGGCTTACCCATTAACAGACCATGGTATTTGAAACCATGTTCTTTCAACCACGCCTCGGTAATCGTACGATGCTCCTCTGTCCGAGAAGTGAAAAAAGTGATGATATGATTTTCATCATACCATTGGTTTAGGATTTGGAGTGCATCAGGATAATGGTCACAAGTGACCATACGTTCTGGCTCTTCATTAGGTACATCATCGCAGATGGTACCATCAATATCAATGAGGTAATTCTTTACACCCGGATCTAAAACCGGACTCAGTGCTTCTCCTTTTTCGTTTGTAATGTTTTTTAGCGAATGATCCATATGTTAGTTTAATTTAATGTAGTCTTCTGGATTAACCGGAATTCCATTATACCATAATTCAAAATGTAAATGTGGTCCATCAGAAAGAGTACCACTATTGCCTATTATAGCAATAGCTTCTCCAGCTTTTACAAAATCTCCTTCTTTTTTCAGATTCTTTTGATTGTGTTTGTAAAAACTAATAAATCTATCTGCATGTTGTATGCCAATTGTGTGTCCTGTTTTAAGATTCCATCCAGATGAAATGACATGACCCTCAGAAATTGCCTTTATGGGTGAATCTTTGGGTGCAAGAATATCAATTCCAAAATGATTAATCTTAGGATCGAATTGCAAGCTTATTATCCCTTGTATTGGTGCAGAAATTTGCATGTTTTTGGATGAAATCGCTGCTTTAGGCTGGATAATCGTCTGATTGACAGTTGCTTGTGATTGAATCGGTTTTATATCACCATCCAAATTTAGTGTACTTCCATCTGCAGTTAGCAATTGCCTTAGACTAGAAAGATAAATTTCTTGAGCAGCAATCGAATCTTGAATGGACTCCAATTCTTGGGTGATTTGTATAAATTGTGGATTGGATTCAAAGTCAGCATATCCCGGAATCAACTTTTTGACCGGCGTAAATACGATACATGCGATAATAAGAAGCCCCAAAGCTACAATAAAAGAACTTACCAAAACATATATATTTCTTAAGGTCAACTTATAACTAGATACTTCTTCAAAGGTTTCATCATTGAGAATGACCATCCGATAAGTACTTTGTGAGCTAATCCTTGACTTTTTATTCTTTTCTGTTGAATTTACTAATGCCAATTGAGGTCTATTTTTTATAATATTTTTATCGTATTCGTGTTAAAGTACTGTAATTCAGGGTGTCTTGTTTGGAATTCGCAAAAATAAGTCAAATCCTGTCATAATTATTGGTATAAAGTGATTTATAGTTGAATAAGAATCACCTTATTTTCAAAGTTGAACCCTTTTTAACAAAAGCAATACATGTTAAAAAACATCATTTTATATAGTCTCGTCATCAGTTTCCTTTTGAGTCTGAATTCGTGTAAAACGACTAAGAAAAAAGGAGAAATGAGCTGGCTTGGAAAGCAGTATCAGGACGTAACATCAAGATTTAATGGTTATTACAATGCAGATGTCATTTATAATGAAAGTATTGCCTCTTTGGAAGATCAATATGTTGATAATTACAACCAATTATTGCCAGTATACCCATCAATCAGTATAGAAAACCCAGAATCACAAGCACAAGAACTCGATCGTGCAATAGAAAAGGTAGCTATTGTGAGCAATTTGCATCCTGGTAGTAAATGGGTGGATGATTGTTATGTGATGATGGGCAAAGCTCAATATTTGAAGCAAGACTATGAATCTGCAGAAGAAACACTAAAATATTTTGAAGACAACTTCAATCCAGCAGACCCTGATTCTAGAGTATTTAATGCTGCCAAGAAAGAAGATCCGAATGATGCTAGAAAAAGAAATGCTAAAGAACAACGCAAAATCAGAGAGATAGAAAGGAAAAAAGAAGAAGAAGCACGAAAAGAAGATAATAAGCTGAAAGAAGCGTTAAAAAAGACACAAGAACAGGTAAAAGAGAAGGTACGGAAGATAAAAGAAGACAAGCGTGAATTCACCGAAAAGCGTAAAAAGGAATACAACGAGATCAGAAAAAAGCACAAAGAAAGAAGGGATAAGGAGAAGGATAGTTATGATAAAGACTTGAAGCGAATGAAAGATCAACTTGTTAAAAAGAAAAAAGAACTGGCTGATGTTCAACGCAAAGAGAGAGAGTCAGAAAGAGACAGAAAACTCAAAGAACGTGCAGAGGATGCCAAGAAAACCAGCAGGTTTGAAAAAAGAAAAAAATCAGAAATTGAGGCGGAGAATAAAGCAAAAGAACTAGAAAAACAAAAAGCTGCTCAGTTTGTGAGTAAATCAGAACAACTCCAAAGAGAAGTAGATCAACAAGAAGCGGCAATAGATGCCTTACAAGAGAAACGCGCCTCAGAAAAAGAAGCTCGATTGGCTGCAGATACTAAAGAATTGGAAGACTATCAAAGTGAAAGTGATCAATTGGAAGAAGAATATGAAAAGCAAGAAGAAGATGTTGTAACACAGGAAGACAATAGAAAGAAGGCAGAACAAAAAGAAAAAGAGGAGGCTGAAGCAGAAGCAGTTAAGAATCTTTTTGACGAACAACTCTCAGAAGAGGAAGAAAATAAAAAGAATGAAGAAGATAAAATAAAGTCAAGGGATAATATTGGCAAGACTGGTTTCATGAAACACAGACCTGCATATGCAGAAGGTCAATATTGGCTTGCAATGACATACATAGAACGAGAAAACTACCATTTGGCAGATTATATCTTAAAATCATTAGAACAAAATCCATCCATACCAAAAGAAGTTGCACAGCGCATACCTGCTTCCAAAGCTCATTTATACCTCAAACAAAGTAGAGAAGATCTCGCACCATCTGTACTCGAGGAAGCTATGGACGTCGCTGACAGAAAGCAAGATAGAGCTAGATATGCCTTCATCCTCGCTCAGCTAATGGAAAAAAGGGGACAATATAGAGAAGCAAGCAAAGCGTTTGTAAGTGCCAAAGATATGAGTCCTGTGTATGATATGAAGTTTAACGCCGAGTTGGCAAATCTGAGAACTTCCTGGCTCGCTGGTTTATCATCAATGAATGAAACACAAAAGAAACTGAATAGACTGACACGGGACGTCAAAAATTACGAATTTCTGGATCAGATCTATTTCACAAAAGCTGAGTTGTTTTTAGCAGATGGCAATAAAGAAGAGGCCTTAGCTTCATATACGGAAGCCACTCGCTATGGCAATGCATCTCCTCAACGCAAAGCTGAGTCTTATTACAGATTAGCAAACTTATTTTATAGTACAGATGACTATATAAATGCTAAAATTTATTTCGATAGCACAATGCAAGTCATGCCTGAAAAAGATGACAGGTATAGAGAGACTAAAGACTTGAGCGATGATTTAACTTCTGTGGCTGCGAATGCTACAATCGTACAAGAACAGGATTCTCTATTGAGATTAGCAAACTTATCAGAAGAAGAACTAGAAGCTTGGGCACTTAACAGATATGAAAGCCAGAAAGAAGAGTCCTCCTCTGAGGAATCAAGTACATTAATTCAAAAACCAAATACAAGACGGCCGTCATTTGGCAACAAAGGCAGTAATAGTTTTTTCGCTTACAATCCTTTGGTTCTTGACAAAGGTAAATTTGACTTTAACCGAAAATGGGGAGAACGACCATTGCAAGATAACTGGCGTAGGTCAAGTGAGTTGACAGAAACATTACTCGTAGATGATCCAGATATTGAGGTGCCCGATGAAGAAGAAATAGCTCAACAAGACGCTATAAAACAGATGTTGCGAGACATTCCTGTAGGCCCAGCCCAACAGAAAATAGCTGAAGCTAAATTGCAAACAGCATTGTTCGATTTAGGAACCGATTTACGAAACAATCTGGATAACTATGAGAAATCTAGTGAAGTCTTATCTGAATACATTGAACGATTTCCGAATTCTGGTAAACTCATCGATATCTATTATTATCTCTATTTGAATAATATCGACTTAGGTAATGAAAGCGGTGCTAATCTTTACCTTAGTTTGATACAGTCTCAATTTCCCGAGTCTGATTTTGCTAAGTCTCTTGAAGATCCTACATACGCTGAAAAAATAGAAACTGAACAGAAAAAACTTGATGACTATTATGAGGAGACGTATCAGATTTTTGAAGCAGGCAATTATGCGAAAGCATCAGAAATGGCAGTACAGTCTTCCGATATATTTGGTGTCTCCCATGACTATGTCGCTAAATTCGATTTATTGGCAGTAATGAGTAAAGGTGCTGTTGATGGAAAAGAATTCTATATCTCTGAATTGAAAACATTCATTCAGAAACATCCTAATACACCAGAAACTACAAGAGCAAGTGAAATACTAAGGTTTCTTAGAGGCAATGAAAGTGCTTTCGATGGAGAATTGTACGAAGAGGAACTTGCCAATTTTACAAGACAGGATGAGAAACTCCATTACATCATGTATGTCTTATATGATTGTGATTTGGATAAAATGAAAAAATCAAAGGCAGCAGTTGCAGCTTATAACACTAAATTTCACAAACTTGCAAAGTTGAGGATATCAAATATTTTCCTCAATCCTGAGAATAAATCCCAGGTTATCCTTATCCGAAGTTTTGAGAATAGAGGCAAAGCTCTTGAATACATGGACATAGCCAAAAGGAATATTCAGAATCATCTGAAACCTGATGAAGTCAGCTACGACATGTATGCTGTCACTCAGAACAATTATCGGGAAGTAATGAAACAGAAGACGACCAAAAATTATGAGGCGTTTTATGATATTCATTATGTGCAATAGCTAATAATGTGGGATAAATAGTTTCCAATTTATATTCATCATTTCTGATCAAGTATTTCCTCATTTAGTCTTATATCTTTGTAGGTCAATGCACGGTATATGAAGATTTCATTGAATTGGTTATCAGACTACATTAATATTCCAGTTTCGCCAGATGAGCTATCAGCAATTTTAACTGATCTTGGTTTGGAAGTAGAAGGGATGGAAAAAATAGAAGGTGTCCCTGGAGGATTAGCTGGAGTTGTTGTCGGTCATGTTGTTGAATGTGGCAAACATCCGAATGCCGATCGATTATCTCTGACAAAGGTAGACTTAGGTCAAGGAGAACCTGTCCAAATCGTTTGTGGCGCACCAAATGTTGCGCAAGGTCAAAAAGTATTGGTCGCAACAGTAGGAACAAAGTTACATCCGCATGGTGGAGATCCGTTTAAGATTAAAAAAGGTAAAATCAGAGGAGAAGTCTCTGAAGGGATGATTTGTGCAGAAGATGAGTTGGGAATCGGTACCGATCACGAAGGCATAATGGTACTTGATGATAATGCGACGATAGGACAAGCTGCAAAAGACCATTTAGATTTAGAAGAAGATGTAGTGTATGATATTGGGCTTACACCAAATCGATCTGACGCAACCTCCCATTTAGGCGTGGCACGTGATCTTCTTGCCTATTTTAAGGTGCATGAGCTAGAACATTCAGGACTTAAACTCCCTGACATTTATAACTTTAGTATAGAAAGAAGAGACTACAATCATATAGATGTACAAATAAACGACCTCGTAGGTTGTCCTCGATATTCTGCTGTATCCTTAAGTGATGTACAAGTAACAGAATCACCTGATTGGATGCAAAAACGATTGGCTGCGATTGGCGTGCGATCAATTAATAACATTGTGGACATCACGAACTACGTCCTTCACGAAACAGGACAACCATTGCACGCATTTGACATTGATAAAATTGATGGTCAGAAAGTGATTGTGCAGAATCTACCGGCTGGTAGTAAATTCACTACTTTAGATGAGAAAGAACGAACCTTATATGAAGACGATTTAATGATTTGCAATGCCAACAATGAAGGCATGTGTATTGCAGGAATTTTTGGTGGGATTAAAAGTGGTGTCACCGAGAGTACAAAGCACATTTTTTTGGAATCTGCACATTTTAATGCAAAGAGAATTAGGGTGAGTAGCACAAGACATTTATTGCGAACAGATGCTGCAATGAGGTTTGAAAAAGGGACTGATCCAAATGAGACTCTTTTTGCTCTAAAACGAGCCGCACAATTAATGGAAAAGCATGCTGGAGCAGTCATTAGCTCTGACGTGATTGATGTTTATCCTGATGAAATTATACCAGCTTCCATTCACGTCAAGTATAAAAAAGTAGATGACTTAATTGGTGTACCATTATCAAGAGAAACCATTTCCAACATATTGAATTCTTTGGATATTGAAATTGTATCTACATCTGAGGATTCATTTACAGTACAGGTCCCTACCAACAAGGCAGATGTGACAAGAGATGTCGACATCATTGAAGAAATATTAAGAGTGTATGGCTTCAATAATGTTCCGATCTCCACAAAGATGACAACATCCATATCTTTTGGCAACAACCCATCTGCAACAGAAATCAAAGAATCATTGAGTGAATTGTTGGTGTCCAAAGGGTACTCTGAAATGATGAATCTTTCCATCACACAATCTGAAGTGTATAAACAAGTCTTACCAGAATACGAGGATAGATTCATATACATTAACAATACATCAAACAGTCACCTGGACATCATGCGTCCTGACATGTTGTTGCCAGCTCTGCAGACATTACAGTATAATCAAAATAGACAATCCAAGGATCTTAAATACTTTGAGATTGGCAAGAGTTATCATGCTGGAGATCAAAGAAAAGAAAACCAACATTTGATCCTCATCATGAGTGGACAATTACAAAAACAGCATTGGCATACAGAAGACAAAGAAGCTGATTTTTATGATATGCGTCGTGTCGTCGATGAACTGATTAGTAAAACTGGAGCAAGTTCATACAAAGTGAGCGAGCTAAATGAGGACAACCGCTTGGAATATGGCTTATCCTATGAGCGAGGAAAGGATCACATTGTTCGCTATGGAAGTGTAGACCGTGAACTTCTAGGCAAAATGGATATATCTGGAAAGGTATACTATGCTGAATTTGACTTGGAGATGTTATATAAGCTAACAAGCCAGTCAAAAACAAAAATGAAATCAATCAGCAAATTTCCTACCATCCGGAGAGATCTTGCACTCGTTATTGATCGCCAATGCCATTTTGAAGAAATTCAGACCATCATTAAAAAAGCGGATAAAAAATTAATCAAAGAGGTTGGACTTTTTGATGTGTATAAAAATGAAGAACAACTGGGCCCTGGTAAAAAGTCTTATGCAGTCAGTATTGTTTTTGAAGATCAAACAAAGACACTGCAGGACAAGGACATCGATCCGATCATAAAGAATGTGATGAAGATGTTGGAGAATAAGCTAGGAGCAACTTTACGATAGGCATGGCTATTGGCAAACTCATCGTAAAGTTGAGTGTTGAGTTATGTTAAAACCTTAAAGAGGTCAGAGACCCAATGCCATTTAGTTAAGAGAATTTCAAAGCGCCGTTAGGTGCGT
>CAYNMW010000123.1:0-12882 GCA_964398295.1 uncultured Saprospiraceae bacterium
ATGCTCGAAGGCACCTATCCTGACATAGATACCTACATTGTATCGTTTACAGAAACAGGCCAAAGTCCTGTTATATTAGATGGCAGTATGATTGGTATGACCATCAGCATCACAGTAACTGATCCTTCAGACGGGAACAGTTGTTGGGGTGAAATATTGGTTGAAGATAAATTGGCTCCACAGCCAATATGTGTAGATGTTATTGTTGAGTGTTTTGAAAGCACAGCAGTAGGTGATCTGCCTTATCCAATCGTAAATGATAATTGTGACGCATTTATTGATACAGCTTACGTGGATAGTGAAGTTGATCTTGGATGCAGTGATCCTGATTATATCAAGATCATTTATAGAACTTGGATTTTTACAGACGATGGAGGAAATGAAGGTGTGTGTGTTCAACAAATAAATGTTTTAAGAGGAGATTTCTCCACCGTTAATTTTCCACCTAATTACGATGGTATAGATCAGCCAACACTTTCTTGTGACGGTAGTGGTTGGGATGCAAATGGAAACCTTTATCCTGATGTAGAAGAGACAGGTGAACCCGGAGGTAATTCTTGTAGCAACATCATTACCAACTATGAGGATACCACAGTCCCGATTTGTGAGTCAAGCTATAAAATCGTTAGAGAGTGGACCATTCAAAATTGGTGCACAAGTGAAATCATAACACATTTTCAAATTATAAAAATTGTTGGGGGCGGACCTAGCATCATTGCAGGACCGGATGTAACCATCTCTGCTAACCATACAGAATGCAGTGCTGAGTATTCCATTCCAACACCCACTATCACTTACCCTTGCACTTCAGTTGGACCAAGTCCAGCATATGAAGTAAGTTCTGATTATGGAACCCTAACACAGGTAGGGAATAATTGGATCATTTCAGATTTAAGTACAGGAACTTTTGAAGTTACCGTTTCTGTAACGGACGGCTGCGGAGATTCAGATTCAGACACTTTCATTATTACTGTAATTGATGATGTGCCTCCCATTGCTATTTGTGATGAGCACACAGTAGTCTCACTTACAACAACCAATTCTAATGATGGTATTGCAAAGATATTCGCCCACACATTTGATGATGGCTCTTTCGATAATTGCTCAGATGTATTCTTCAAAGTAAGAAGGATGAACACTGGAGAATGTGATGGTGCCAATGGCGATGACTTCCCATCCGTTACAGGATACCAAGAGATGTTTGATGATTATGCAGCATTTTGCTGTGATGATGAAACTGTGATGGTCATCTTCAGAGTGTATGATGTAAATCCAGGGCCAGGGCCTGTTGCGGATAGCAGACACCAAGCCAATGGAGATCTATTTGGGCACTTCAATGATTGCATGGTTGAAGTTACCGTCCAAGATAAAATTGCTCCTGTGATTCTTTGTCCAGATGATTTGACCTTCGATTGCACAGATGATTTATCAGCTGAATTAGAGGATCCCTATTCTACCCTTCTAGGTGCTCCAGCTGTAGCTGACAATTGTGAATATGAATTGACAGTTACCGTTGAAGACAATACAGAATGTGGAAAGAGCCAAGCTGATCCTAATAATCCAGGCCAATACTTATATGCATACAAAAGAACTTTTATTGCGAGTGACGGAGTAGGATCTTCTACTTGTACTCAACTCATATATGTAATCGATAACAATCCATTTACAGAGGATGACATTTTATGGCCCAACAATGTAGATGTGGGTTGCATGGAAAGCACACTTCCTGAAGATACAGGTGAGCCTGTATTGGATGATGCAGCTTGTGGCTTATTGGCTGTAAGTTATGATGATACTTTCTTTCAATACGTTGATGGTGTTTGTGCGAAAATATTAAGAACATGGACGGTTTTAGACTGGTGCCAATTTGATCAAAACAATCCTAATCAATCAGATGGTATTTGGACTTATACACAAGTTATTAAAGTGGTTGATGATGAAGCGCCCATTCTTGATTGCAGTGATATCGTAGAAACAACTTGTGATACCGATCCTAATGATCCTTGTGAATTTCATGTAGCATTCGATCAGCCAATGGTTCTTGACAATTGTGCAGGATATGACACAACTATAAACAGTGAAACATTTGTAACGGTGGTTTTTGACACCATTGTTCAATACTTTTTTGATACCATCGTAGATTTTGATTTTGATACAACTACCACTGTTGTTTTCGATTCTACTTTAGTCGTTGACATTGACACGATAGTAGAAGTTGAATTTGAATGTGGTATGATTGATTTTGAATTATTGCCTGATGGTTCTACTCCATTTGAAGGAGAGATGATTGGAACGCAATATCAAGCAGACTTTGGAATCACCTTTATGTTGGAGGATGGAACAACACCTCAAATTGCAGAGACTGGCGGAGCTGTTGCTAATGCCTTTGGTTCTGCATGGGGTAATGATGAATTGATGCCAGGCGAACCTATTGGAAGTTTCTTCTTGACAGATGACGGGATGCTAACAGGACTTACTACCCCTGCCCTAGTTGTCATGTGGGACAATCCAATTGATAGTGTAGCCTTCGGACTAATGGATATAGATTTTGATGAGTTCTTTGTTATGGAAGCCAGAGATATCAATGGAACAACGATTGTTCTTGATACCATATTCAGTGGTGATCCAATGACAGGTGATGGCGTCTTTACGGATTGGGCGGTACAACTTCCTACTAACAATGTGAGAAGCTTGAGAGTCGAAGGAAATAGAATGGAGGCAGGAGCATTTGGATTCGGAATGGATAATTTGAGTTTCTGTAGTACAGATACTTTAGGAACGACCATCGTAAATGATACTTCTTTCATCGTTGATATTGACACACTAATCAATGTTACCATAGATACTATTGTAACCGTTGATGTGGACAGCACCGTTAATATTCAAGTTGATAGTCTGATCACCGTCGTGAATGATACGACGATTACGATTCTTGGAGATTTCTTGTTTGAATATGAAATAGATTACGATTGTGATGGCGTGATTGACATTGCGGGTGAAGGAGATGTAGATGAGCCATACCATCCTATTGGGGAGCATAAAATCATTTGGACTGTTACAGATCCTTGTGGTAATGAAGCAACTTGCACAGTGCCATTTGATGTGGCTGATTGCAAGCAACCCACACCTGTTTGTATCAATGGACTTTCTACCGTGATCATGCCAAACGCAGGTGAGGTTACGATTTGGGCAAACGATTTTGATGCAAGCTCATTTGACAATTGTACTGCGATGGGTGATCTATTATTTTCTTTTTCCAATGATGTCACACATACTGGAATGACTTTCACTTGTGATGATATTGGTATCAATGAGGTAGAAATTTGGGTGACTGACGAATCGGGTAATTCGGATTTCTGTACGACCTTTATTTTCATTGGTGACAACGAAGAGATCTGTGATACGCTTGCACCAAACCCATTCATGATTTCAACTTTCACGAATTATGGGGATGCATTACCAGAGGTAATTGTAGATGCAGACGCTACACAATTAATGACTAATGTAGATGGCTATGCATTCCATTCAAGCATGGAAGATGAAGTTATTTTCTCACCCGAGAAAAACACTAATCCTCTTAATGGAGTGAGCACACTGGATCTAGTAGCTATTCAAAAGCATTTGTTGGGGATCAATAGTTTTGATAGTCCTTACAAATTTATAGCTGCAGATATCAATGATTCTTATAGCGTTTCAGCCATCGATATGATAGAGTTGAGAAAATTGATTCTTGGTATATATCAGGAATTCCCTAACAACAAATCATGGAGGTTTGTAGATGAAGATTTCGTATTTGTGAATCCAGATCAACCTTGGCCATTTGCTGAAGAGATCGTGGTAAATGATCAAAACATGCGAATGAACATTGATTTCACTGCCATCAAAATTGGAGATGTAAATGGTTCTGCTACTATTGCACTTGCAGACAACTTATCTGATCGTTCTTCTGAAGTCTTGCTATCTGTTCCCAATAGAACATTAGATAGAAATACAACAGGATTAATTCCTGTCTTTGCAAAGGACATGGATGAAATCTTAGGATTGCAATTTAGTTTAGCAGCAACCAAGCTTAGTATAGATCAAGTGGTATCCGGTCAGTTAGAAGTAGGACCTTCAAACTACGCTATGCATACACCATCATCTATGAGCTTTAGTTGGAATGAAACAGCTATCAAAGAAATCAACAATGAGGAAGCTTTATTCTATTTATCAGTGACTGCTTTAGAAAATGTTGATCTAAGTTCAGTATTACAAGTGAACTCTGCGATCACAAAATCAGCATGGTATAGCTCAGAATATGACACGAAAGAATTGGGGATGGTATTTAGCAATTCGCATCCAAGCAATGATGTTTTAGCAAAGAATGCATTACATCAAAACTTCCCAAATCCTTTTGCAGGAGAAACCACATTCAATTTTGAAATTGCTGAAGCTTCTTGGGTGAATATTCAAATTTTTGATCCAATTGGAAATGTAGTTTTTGTAAAGGACCAGTATTTTGAGAAAGGCATGCATTCCATGAACTTGGAAAAAGCCTTATTTAAAGCGAGCGGAATTTATTACTATCAAATAAGTTCTGACTCCTTCACAGCAGGTAAGAAAATGATGTACCTGGAATAGTGCCAGCTAAAATCCATGTGGCGAGTCTACAGAACCACAAACAAAAAACAAAAGGGAGTGCATTTTCATGCGCTCCCTTTCTTATTAACACACCATTCTTCGACAGGCTCAGAAGACAATCGTCTATTTATTAAACTTGAAATGATAACTAAGTCTACCACATTCTTTTTCAGGAGCACTGTATGATTTTTCAAAACGATATTCAACTACATCAGCCATGACCAATTTTTTAATTTCAGGATCATGAATCGTTGAGTTTTCATTATCAAACTCTGCGTAACTGACCAATCCTTTTCTATTGATACAAACCTTCACCACGATGGTGCCTGATTTTATGGCTAAATTTTTAGGATCATTTCTAAAAATAATTGGGCGACTCAAAACACCATCTCCTTCGATAAATCCACTCCCAGGCCTATCGCCAGCATCTTCATCAGATACATCAGAATTTGCTTCTCCTTCGTCTATGACCTCTGTAAACTCAGTATCTGTATCAACAGCCTCCTCATCGCTTGTACTCAATTCAACATCATCCACATTTGTATTACTTGGCTCATCTTCTACGATGTGCTCTTCTACTTCTTCAATAGCTTCTTCAACAACAACTTCTTCTTCAATGATCACAGGAATCTCTTCGATTACTTCTTCTTCTATGGGTGCTTCTTCAAGAATGGGTTCTTCCGTTATCACATCTTCTATTTTTTCTTCTACTACAATTTCCTTAGGAACAACAACTTCCTGCTCAACAGGTATTTCTACTTTTATAGGAGCCTCAATTTCTTTTGGCTTAGTTACTAAGACATCAGCTTTCTGCTCCTTAGGCTTTGTTTCTTTCTTGACCTTCTCTTCTACTACATCCTTCTTGCTTGCTGCTGCAAGAACTTCTACTGGAGCTGCTAGAGTCTCTTCCTTAGGTATAGGGATCTCTTTGGTGAAATCCATTACTACAATTTGCAAGGCGTCTTCCTTATCATGATGGATCTGCATAAATGGAAGAAAAGCCAATCCTAATAATAGGCTATGAATGAAAATTGAAATACGCCATTCTTTCTTTGTAAAATTGAGCTTCTTCATAATTAGGGATTTTATTTTCTACTAGGATGCAGAAAAAGATTGATTACATAAACTGCAATTCAATTTGTATTTACGCTTGAATGTTAATACCTTCAAGAAACGAGGGGAAAATGTGACTTTTGGACCCTTTTTACATCTAAAGAGTAGGTAAATACTATAACACAATGTTAACATTTGGAACAATTTTCGGCTCAATGACTTTAATCATTCTATTAGTAGTTTGGTACTTAGATCAAGAGGGCGAATTAGATTAATCGAAACCCAAAAAATACATGGATACGGGTAATAAATACCTCATACCATCGATCATATTAGGACTGAGTTTTCTCTTCGGTCTTTTCTTATTATCAAAAAATATTTACAAATCTAGAGCACAGCAACGCTATGTCTCCGTCAAAGGTCTTGCAGAAAAAAACGTTACTGCAGATAAGGGATCTTGGATGATCAGCTCAGAATATCATTTAAACACCATACCAGAATTAAAGGTCGCCATTTCCAATCATGAAAAAGTGGTTAAAAACTTTTTAAGAGAAAAAGGCTTTACAGATCAAGAAATCAAAACAGAAGAAATAGGCATCAACAGGAATTGGTATCAAGATGCCGCTGCTAAGCATACAGCGACAATTAGAATTGAAGTCAATTCCAGCAATGTCAATTTATTGGAAAAGACCTCTCAACAGGTAAGTGAATTGATTGACAAGGGAATATTGATCACAGGTGACAGATGGCTCTCTAGACCTAAATATTATTTTACGCGGATTAATGAAATCAAACCTGAGCTATTAAAAGAAGCGACACAAGCGGCAAGAGTATCGGCTCAAGAATTTGCCAATAATTCTGGAAGCGCTGTTGGAGAAATCAAAAGAGCCAACCAAGGAATCATTTCCATTCTCCCTGCCAACAGATCAAGTGATGGTCAAGAGTTTTTCAAAGAAAAAATGGTGCGTGTCGTTTCGAGCATAGACTACTTCCTGAAATAATCATTTTGAAAAAAGAACGGCAGGATAAACATTTCATTAAAAAGCCTTATTACGTAGGAGGTGTTGATGCCATGCGTGCATTCATACGCAAACACAAAAAATACACGAAGGAGGCATTAGAAAAAAAGATTGAAGGAGTGGTCGTGATCAAATACATGATCAATGCTTCAGGTAAGGTCATCAAAACCAAAGTCATCTCTGGGCCTGGTCATGGATTAGATGAGGAAGCTGAAAGAGTCGTCAAGCTACTTAAATTTAAGGTGCCCAAAAATCGGTCAAGCAAACTTAAATTTCAGAAAAGCATCAATGTGCATTTTAAAATCCCAAAAGCTAAAGAGGTAGAAACCAAAGTTCAATACCAAATTAAAACTTCGAGTCCTGCACAAAAAAAAGAGGCAGACTCAAAGAAGAAACCTTCTTATCACTATGTGATAAAATTTTAATTGAGACGCTGGAGGTCTTTTTTAAAGAGTAATTTCCCTGCCTTCGCATCTTGCTCAACTCCATAATATTCGATGGATATCATCCCTTCCTTAGATAATACTACTCTGGCAAATCCATTGATCGCTTTTCCAAACAGTATATTTTCATCCATTTTCAAGGGATTGGTTTTGGAACCAGCGCCACTCACAACATGATGGAATCCCAACTTCTTGGTGTATTGCAAATTGTGTTCATGCCCAGAAGCGTATATGAGATTTTCATGATTTTTAAAATTGGATTCTAAGACCTTGATTAATGCCTGGTATTTTTTATTGGGAATATCTTGTCTGCTGCCAATCCACTTTCTAAAAAGCGGAAGGATACTTCCAATGATCGGAAGTGGGATGTACAATTTAGGGAACACCATCGTCAAAGGAAAAACATGATCCTTAAAGGTAAAATGCCCACCATGTGAACCATTGGAATACATGGGATGATGTCCGACAACAATAATCTGTTTGCCTTGATCAATCACCTTCAATGTGGTGTCCAATTGTTGTACAAATTGTTCTTCCGATTTAACCTCACAAGGACTATCCGCTCCATAGGGTCTCCCCTCTTTTTGCAACCACCATTGAGTATCGATGATGACAATGCTGATCTCCTCACTTAAATTTACATGCACTGGCCCAGGACATCCATCGTCAGGAATAAATCCATCTGGACCAAGAATGCTTTCTATATAATCTTCCTGTCTTTTTAAATAGGCAGCTCCCTCCTTCTTCCCTTCATTCCAATCATGGTTGCCAGGAATAAATGCAATCGTCCCATTAAAATCTTTTACGGCATCTAACTGTGCATTGATTTTTGCTTCGTCATTTTCCCTTTCATGATGATGACGGCTATGCATTCCAGCATGATAAATATTATCTCCTAAAAATATCAAGGCCTTGTCATCTGCTTCTGCTGTTTTAAGGTGGTTTTTCAAGGTACTAAGCAAGGCATCCTCCCCTTCTAGATTTGGTGCTCCTGTGTCGCCGATTAAGTAGACGATAGCTTGTTCTTTTGAACCGTCTTGCGCGAACAATGTTAAACAGAGAAAGCAGAGTGCGATGATAATCTGAAGCTGTTTCATTACATAAATTAGGAACTTGAAATTAAGTATTATTTATTGAGTTTTGGGTATGGACGGCTTTGTTTACGTAAGCAGTTACACTTCTATTTCTTTATTAAGCTATCGGTTAAATTCATCAAGCTGAATTGTTCTTTCCCACTTTAACTTTAACTTTAAGCTCGACTTTTACACAATGAAAGATTTAATCCAAGTTAACTGGCTAAACGAAAACATCAATGATAAAAACTTGGTCATCCTTGACGCAAGTCCTAAGACCAATAAATCGAATTTGTCATCGGAGTTTGAAAACCTGCAAATTCCTGGAGCTAGATATTTCGATTTGAAAAATGTATTCTGTGATAAGGAATCTGATATGCCGAATACCCTTCCTCAATCAGACGACTTTGATTCGGCGGTTCAAGCATTAGGAATTAATCAAGAATCTAAGATTGTTGTCTATGACAATTTAGGCATCTATGCTTCTCCTCGAGTTTGGTGGATGTTTAAAGCGATGGGACATGAAGACATTGCCGTCTTGGATGGTGGACTGCCCGCTTGGGTGAAAGAGGGTCATTCAACAGAAGCCACAGAAACAGCATCCTATGATCAAGGAAACTTTGTGTCTGCTCCCATTCATGAAATGAAAAAAGACATGCAAGATGTGTTAACAAATATTGAAGCTAAAAATGCCATCGTGTTGGATGCCCGTTCGCATGGCAGATATTGTGGGACGGCTCCAGAGCCAAGAGAAGGATTGTCAAGCGGTCATATTCCAAATTCTTTAAGTTTGCCTTGGACTGAAGTTGTGGAGGATGGGAAGATGAAATCAAAAGAAGCACTGAAAAAAATATTCGATGAATTGAAACTTGAAGCGCAGCCTATTATATTTAGTTGCGGATCAGGATTGACAGCATGTATTATTATGTTAGCAGCCTCATTAGTCATGGAAAATAAAATGGCGGTTTATGATGGCTCATGGACGGAGTGGGCACAGAAGCAAGAAGCATTGATTGTAAAATAGGGATGGAATATCTTGGCGAAAAAAATTGAATAAAACCATATGAAAGAACCGATAGAAAAATATAAAACGCTAGAGAAGCTAGAATTGAAGGAGCTGCACGAAGAAGATGAAAAAGTGATTAAAAATATCTGCTGCCCATCTTGTAATAATGATATTATCGCAGATCATATAAACCTTCAGCATAAAATAGCGAAGTGTAATAATTGTAATAGTATTTTTTCGATTGATGAGGACATCGAAAGTTTAAAAAATAAAAAAGAAGTAAAACAGGATTTACTAAGACCTGAAGGAATAGATTTATTTCACTTTAAAAATAATTTAGATATCACCATTGATCAACACATTCATGGAGTTGATGCTTTTGGAATTGGTCTATTTCCCATTGCTGCTGTATTTTCTGTTTTTCTTTATTTCTTTTCAGATAAAATAAGCTTATCACCCTTTGTTCCTATAGTCCTTTCTGTAATAGGAATGTACTACATATACAAGGCAGCAAATTATTCTAAGAATAAAACCTATATAGATATTAACAATCAATTCGTTAGTATTAAATCTCGTCCTAAGAATTTCAGAAAGGATAAAAGATTCTTAGTATCAGATGTTGACCAACTGTATTTAAAGCATGCTCCTGATGGAGGAGGATTTGCACTCCAGATTATTGTCAATACTTTGAATGGTCAAAAACACGAACATCTTTGTACCGTTAATACCATTTCCAAAGCAAAATTTTTGGAACAGGAAATAGAGAAGTATCTAAAAATTAAGAATAGAAAGGTAGCTGAAGCAACCTTGTAAAAAATGATTTCTAATTTTTTGGGATTCTAAGCATAGCTTTTCATGATACAAAAAGCCTTTTAGCTCCTATTGTCAACCATGGTTTATCAAATGGATTACAGTTTAGTTTGATGTATTTATTGAATTGAATAGTCAAATTTTCATTGCTACCCACACCATCTAATAAGACAAAATAATTAGGCTTTCATTTTCAAAACAGCATTTGTTTTATATATTTGTGACTGAACGGTCAGTCATAATGAATAGAAAAGAAAAGATTTTAAACAGTGCACTACATCTATTTGCGAAAAATGGATTTACAGAAACGTCCATTAGTGCCATAGCAAAACACGCGAAAGTATCTAAAGGACTTACCTATACCCACTTTAAAAACAAAGAGGATTTGCTTCGTGCCACCATCGAAAGTACTATTACCCAGATGACTGATGATATGATGGACATTCAACAACTGAGCATTGAATTCTTGTTAATGAATTTCTTCAATGGACTCAAAGAAAATGTAAAGACCATTCGCTTAAGCCTATTGTTATTGATTCATCCTCAGACACCTTCTTCGGTAACGACAATGCTTGAAGCACAAAAACATGAGTTATTAGAACTACTCTCCTCATTATTAAAAAAGCGCTTTAAAGGAAACAGCCAATTAGAAGCAGAACTACTGTTAGCTACAATTGATGGAATCACACTTGACTATGCGCTCGATCCGAAACCTTCTGTATTGCAAAAGAAAATAAACTACTTGATAAAAAAATATCAATCATGAATTCAAGACTCATACATCCACCCAAGTTTTTACACGATATACATGGGAGTAGCACCTCTATGTTTGATCTTTTGCTTTCTTATGGAGGAGGAGCCATCGCCAGTCTTTGTGTATTCATTATGCAATATAATAGCGCGCTTCAATTACCTACTTGGAAGCTTATCATACTCTTACTCATTAGCGCTGATCTAGGGGCTGGAGTTGTAGCGAATTTTACACAAGGAACGAACGCGCATTATTCAGGAGCACAGAATAAATCTAAAAGATTACTATTTATATTTTCTCATTTCATCCACCCTGCCCTATTCTTTTTTAGCTTGAATTTATTTTCTATAAAATCTGTAGGCATCGTATTTTTTGTAATTCTATCTACACTGGTCATCAATTCGATTCATAGCTATGAAAGACAAAAAGTTGCTGCCTCATTTTTATTGATTGTTGGCTTTTGCCTAATGTATATAATAGGAATTAGCAACGCTCTGCTTTTATGGTTTTTCCCCATCTATATGTTTAAGCTATTTATTGCCTTTGCCATTAGACGCTATAATAATGAATGATGGAATATATTCTAAGGAAAATAAATCATGGCGAGACCCAAAATGCTGCAGCGCTATTAACTGCAAGCTTCCTAGAAGATCAGGGTGTAATGGTACTATTTAAAAAGAAGCAAAGTAGCTACCATACTAAGGTGCATAATTGGTTTTCTGCCACCTTAGCATTGATGTTGAACAATGGCCAATATATTATGGGAGCTTATCAAGCAAATAACTTAGTAGGTATCATGCTTGTCTCACATACCACATTCAAACCCTTATTTACATCACTCTTTAAATGGACCGTATCTGTAGCATTCAATTGCGGTCTTGGTACTGTAATAAAATCAGCACAACATGATCAAGCCAGAAGTAAATTGTATACACAACAACATCAGCTCATCCTTGAATTTATTGCTGTGGATGATGACTACAGAGGTAAAGGAATTGGGCGCATGTTGTTTAATGAATTACATCAATATGCTAGTACAAAAGGAAGTACTGTTTGGCTTGAAACCACAAAAGAGGTAAATGTGAAAATATTCGAAAAGATGCACTACCGCTTGCTTGATACGATTACGGAGCGATCCATTAAATATCATATCATGACAAATGAGCATTAATTAAATACATTTAAACTAAGAAAATGAAATATATACTAATCCTGTTTGTTGCATTGGGCATTTCATGTAGCCTGCATGCACAAGAGTGGAAACTCGAAAAAAACACAGATCAAATACAAGCCTATTCTGCAGAGAAAAATGGCAGTCCCATAAAAATGTATAAACTCATTGCAGAAGTGTCTGCCTCTTCAGACTGCTTGTGCAAAAGCCTGACGGATTACCCTAACTATCAAGAGCTATTTAATGGCATCTCAGAATTCAAAGTTTTAGTAAACACCGATACCTTGGCTAAGACCTATACCTTACTTGATTTTCCATGGCCCATGGCAGACAGAGAAGTATATTCAGAAATTGCCATTCAGCAATTAGAGGATGGATGCATGATTAGTTCAAACGCATTTAAATATAAAGAAGCATCAAAAGAGAGCGTGGTGCGATTAACTACTTTTTCTGAACAGTATCGAATTCAAACACTAAATGATACCAGTACTGAAATTATATTAACCGGTCATGCTGATCTAGGTGGTTCGGTTCCCGCTTGGTTTCAAAATGCTTTTATCATTACTGAGCCCATAAACTTGATAGGACATTTAGAGGAGTTGTGTCTTCAAAATAATTAAATTACTTACTGGCAAATAAATTGATTTCACATTTACTGTTGTAAACCAAAAGACATGTTATCCAATCCTAGCATAACTGCATTTTTACCAACCACCCAACAAGAAGCATCAAAACATTTTTATGCAAATACCATCGGACTTCATTTAGTTTCCGAAGATGACTATGCTCTGGAGTTTGAAGGGAATGGTGTCACCTTAAGAATTACAAGCGTCGATGCATTTGTTCCTCACCCATTCACTGTTTTGGGTTTTAAAATCAATAACATCCAAGATCAAGTAAAAGCATTGACCGAAAAAGGTGTTGTGTTTGAAAAAT
>CAYNMW010000124.1:0-12780 GCA_964398295.1 uncultured Saprospiraceae bacterium
AAAACAAAGAAGATACCTTTTGGGAATTGAGTGAAGAGAAACCGGAAGTTTGTTAGATGAAAAAATTCATCGCCTTTACTGCCTGGTCTACTATTATCAGTTCATCCATTGTGCTGGTGTTATCAGGTATGAAAGGACACGGAATTGAGGTTAGTCAAGACCATATTTCTGTTGCGGTTAATGTCATGTATACATTCTTTGTGTTGGCAGCATTGTTAATCCTCTTCAGAGAATTTAAAGCTGGGAATACATTTTGGGTTGTCGTATTTGGACTGCCGATAGATGTGCTTATACTTTCCATGATATTACCTTTATTTAATATTGGCTTTCACCCGGTTATTTTATTTAGTTTTGATGTATACATCCTTTGTGCATTTTCCATGTATTTAGGCGTCCGTTATTATAATCAGAAATAAGAGTTGAACAATTCATACAGTTCATGAGAATCAATCTGCAGGAATTAATTGACAAGCAAATTTTAGATAATGCTACAGCAGATTCTATTGAAGCATATTATGATCAAAAGTATAAGGGAAAACCAAACACTCTATTATTGATCTTTGCTATTGTAGGTGCATTGCTGATTGGCATAGGCGTCATTTTAATTATTGCACACAATTGGGATCAACTTCCAAAATCCATTAAAACTGTTTTCGCATTTTTACCTCTGATCATATCTCAAGGGTTGGTCTTTTTTACCTTATTTAAAAAGTCAGATAATGTCATTTGGAGGGAAACTACAGCTACTGCACTATTCTTTTCAATAGGAACTTGCATTGCCTTAGTCAGTCAAATTTATCACATACTAGGTGATTTGGATACTTTTCTATTGACATGGATGTTGCTTGCAATTCCCATTATTTACTTATTGCGATCAAGGGCAGTTTTACTATTTTGTATAATAGGTATATTCAATTATGGACAGCAAGTTGGATTTTTATTTCCTAGAGAAATTCCGATTTACTATTGGGTGTTGATGGCAAGTTTAGTTCCAGCTCTTTGGCATGTATACAACGATGAGGATGACCATAATATATTCACCTTTCTTTTGTGGGGATTTTTACTATCGATATCAATTATGTTGGCAACTATAGCACTGGAGGATGAATCGCCAGCTGTGGTCCTTTGCTATATCAGTTATTTTGGGAACCTTTATTTATTAGGCTTACACTTCAGAGTAAAAGAATCATCGTTAATTAAGAATCCATTTATTTGTATTGGATTTATTGGGGTCATTATTTTTTATATTTTTTCAAGCTTCAAGCCTTTTTGGGAAGACATGTTAAACGATTCTATTTTTGATACTGGTTTAACTCATGGTATGTATTTGTGGATTGCACTTACCATTCTATTTGTCCTTACTTTTCTTTATACCTGGAAAAAAGGACTGATACAGCCAATGAATATTATCGCATACTCGCCAGTCTTGTTTCTTCTCATTTTTGCCATACATTTTTCAAGTTCAGGTCTATCTGTTATTGCAACTAATCTTTTGGTATTATCAATTGCTATTTATCTACTCAACCAAGGAATTGAAAACGAAGATCTCCGTATTTTAAACATAGGCATGTTGGTTCTCAGTGTATTAATTATTGCTCGGTTTTTCGATATATCAATCCCTTTTATTATTCGAGGTTTAATATTTATCGGTTTGGGTATTGCCTTTTTTGTCGCTAATTATGTAATCATTAAAAAGAGGAGTAATGAAATCAATTAAGCTGGCCATACTTCTGTTTGCCTTACTTGCTTTAGTACAGTTGGCCGTACCAGCAAAAATGATATTTGATAGTGAATCTGTCATTGAAAATGGTACGACATATTTATTTAAATTAAAGCCCATTGATCCGAATGATCCGTTCAGAGGTAAATTTATGACACTTCAATTTGATGCCGACCAATTTGCAGTAGATTCTTGTGAGGTGTTTGGAAGAACGAATGCCTTTATTTATCTCAAGAACGATGCTGAAGGATTTGCAGCGATTGAAGCCATATCATATAAACATAATCGCAAAGATTTGGACTATATTAAATCATCTGTGTATTGTGATTCTTACGGCCCAGTGAATCAGCAAAAAAAGCCAAGCATTCAAGTCAACTATCCATTCAACAGATATTACATGAACGAAAATGACATCAAACTTGCAGAACGAAAAGTGAGAGAACTGTCACGTGACTCTACAAAAACAATCTACGGTGAAGTAATGGTACAAACAGGTCGCGCCAGACTATTAGGGTTAAAGTCTAATGGAGTCGACATTGTGGAACTTATCAGACACTCTGAGGAATAATTAATAAGTATCTTTGGCAATCTTAAATCACACACCACATGAAAAAAGTTTTACTACTTGTCTTGAGTTTGTTTCTCATCATTTGCTTAGCAGGTGTTGCATATATCACCTTAGCTCCAGACTTGCCATCAAACGCCGATGACATAATCGAAAAAGCACAAGCCATGGAGCTCCCTGAATATTACAAAGGGCAGGAAAAAATTGCAAGCAATGGTGATATCGACATTTGGTATGAAGTAAATCCCGCAAGAACGGAGAAAAAAGGAACTGTACTTTTGATAATGGGTTATGGTTCAACATCAATGCAATGGCCACTCTATTTTTTCGAACCCTTTCAAGAAGCTGGTTATGATGTCATTCGTTTTGATCATAGAGATGTTGGTAAATCAACTTGGTTGACAGATTGGGATGAAAATGATCCTTATACGTTGTCTGATATATCAGCAGATGTAAAATCAATTCTGGATAGCGAACAAATAGACAAAGCACATATTGTCGGGATGTCAATGGGAGGAATGATTGCACAAACTTTTGTCATCGAACACCCTGAGCAATCCTTAAGCTTAACCTCTATATCATCAACAGCCTATTTTGATGATGAAGAATTACCAGGTATCTGGCCTGAAACCATGACTGCTATTGGTCGATATACTTTGAAATATTCACTTAATAGCTCACAAGAAACGCAGTATAAATTCAATTTAACTGCCTCAAATTTGTTTAAAGGAAAGTATGAGCTAGACAATGTGAACACTGTCTTAAAATCAAGATATGAAATCGAAAAAAGAAATGGCATAAATCCTGATGCAGGTGCACATCATGAAGCCGCGATTACAGCATCTGGATCTAGATACGATAGACTTTCTACAGTCAAAATACCTTCCTTAGTCATACACGGCAAAAGTGATCCTCTTGTAAACTTTGCACATGGTGAAAAGACTGCTGAGTTAATACCGCATGCAAAAACCTTATTCATTGATGATCTTGGACATGATATACCAGAGCATTTTGCAGGACAAATGTCCTCTGCTATGATCAATCATTTTGATGGTGTTTTGATTCCGACTGTAGGTACAGAATTGGCAATGAAGGAGAATTAAGGGGTCAAATACAGCTCAATAGTTGAAACAATTTGTTACTGAATTGTAGCTAGTAGCGTAAGATCCTTTACTCTAATATTAAGTTAGTCACGATTCTCGCACAAATCTTGCAGACGAAATGAGGCCATTTTCAATTTGGTAAATAGCAATAATTTCGAGTTTGTCTACACCTTTTCTGCCAGTCACTATTTCATGATCGATCACTGTATTCGCAAAAACCATTCTGTTGAGTATCTCTGTATGCAATTCAGGTGAAGACATAAAAACATCTGTATAAATCTCTCTAACTCGGCTTTGACTTGAAGCAAAGGGTGTTGATTCTGGGAAGGTGTATAACTTTACCTCAGGTGAATGAAGGTTCACAAATGTATCGATGTCTCTATTGTTGTAAGCTTCGACTTGCGCTTTAACTACTTCTTCTGGAGTCATATTTTATATAAGTTAATGAGCTACTATTTATGTTGAGCGCTCTATCCAATCTAATAAATTTTTAAAAGCTATCCCAAATTAAAGTTCATAGCTTTCTTGACCTTACAATGTTAAATACATGTAAATCAAAAATTGGAATGTAAAAAGACATTTTTGAGAAGATTGTTGGCAACAAAACTAACTACTTTGTTCTTTGAAATAAATAGGCCGCATAAATGAGCCCTATTCCAATAAGCAGTGCGATAATAGTTAATGCAACTCTAGGTTCAGCAAAATAATCGGCGGGTAACACATTTAATTCTTTTAATAATTTGGCGTGTTCGAGATCAGAAAATTTAAAACTAGTGAGGTCAGGAATAAATTGTTCACCTGTTGTTTCATTCATCAACAGAGAAGGATTCCGCCAGGGCCATATCTTAGGCAATGAACCTAACATGATGCCAGTTAAGGTTGCTAAAGTGGCATTGCTGAAATGTTTGAACGTGAAGGAAAGAATTCTTGAGAAACTCATCAATCCAGTAAGACAGCCTAGTGCAAATACCGCTACCAATACTAAGCTTTTACTATTGGGATCGGACAATACCATTTTCACTTCTGGTATGATGATTCCATACATCCCTAAAAGCAATAAGATAAAACTGCCAGAAATACCTGGTAATATCAGTGCAGATATCGCGATCGCACCACTAAAAAAAACGAAGAGTAAGGAAGTACTACCTCCTGCAGGTGTTAAGGTTGTTACCAAATAAGAGATCAAGGCTCCAGCTAAAAATAACAGGATATACACTGGTTTGAACTGCGTAATCTGAGTCCACATATAGCCTACTGAAGCTAAGACCAACCCAAAGAAAAAACCCCATAATGGCTCCGGAGTTGTTTCCAATAGATGTGAAATAAAAAATACACCTGCCACAATTCCGATTCCCA
The DNA here is from genome assembly GCA_964398295.1 of uncultured Saprospiraceae bacterium. GTDB lineage: Bacteria > Bacteroidota > Bacteroidia > Chitinophagales > Saprospiraceae > CALFUK01. Next base: position 4,745 of record CAYNMW010000124.1, read on the forward strand.
TTCCTGCAATAAGAAACAATAAAAATCTTCCGTTTAGTTGCTCCCAAATCGCAGCAAACTTTCCTTTTACAATCAGTCTAAGCAGCTCAATATTTACAGATTTAATCGTTTCCAATAAAGTCTCGTAGATACCCGTAATGAATGCAATTGTTCCACCTGAAACACCAGGAATTACTTCAGCGACTCCCATTGCTAGTCCTCTTAACATTAGGCCAATCGCTGACTTTTCATTTTGCTTCTCCATTAATTGCCGTGTTGTCTTCCCAGTATTTCTCCTTCTCTTGCTTTATTTCTCAATTCTTGCAATAAAGATTTTTCTTCGTCAGAGAGTGTGTATTCATAGGCTATTTGTTTCATATCTGGTTCTCCTGCCATGACCCAGGCAGTCATCCACATACTTCCGATTGAGCGTATTGCTTTTCTCATTTGATCTTCAACCATGCCGTCCATTTCATCATGATACGCTCTTGAAAATTCTCTACATTGTGTACGGACTGTTCGCGTATTACGCTCTTCAAAACAAAATTGTAAATCTGAAGGAAAGGTCTCTCTCAATCTGAGTTCTATCTGCAACACATCTTCTAGATTACTGTGTGTATCCTCTAGCACTTCCCAAATATAGGCAGGCACATCTTCAATAAATTCTGCTCTGCCTACCAAGTAATCATACTCTTCATCTGCAAACAACTCAGGTAATCTGGTTTCCCAAAATGCGTGAATTCCTTTTTGATTAGTTAATTGTCCATTGTAATTTTCAGATGTATGAAGAGGTACATGTGCATCTGCAATGTAGTGACCTATATCAGCTGAAAAACGCAATATTCGCTTTAAGTCATGATCTTCGAATGCTCTTATTAAGCGTTCATGCACATTCGCAATATTAAACGGTGTAATTCCAAAAGAAGAAAAACGATCTGTAATTTTAAGTTTAGCGTCAGATTTATTTTTAATTAAGTCAAGGTTAATGGCTTCATCCTTTGATGAAATCAAATTATACACACTATCTAATGGTAACTCCCATCGTTTACCATACAGGTCTCTATAAAAGTTTCGACGAAAAATCGGTAATAATTTGTCTACGTTGATATTTTCTGCATTATTGAATCTCAAGGACTGTGGCAATAAATCGTGATTCACACCACGAACAAATACAGTATCTGTTCCAGAAATAACTTGATAATCAGCAAATTTTAGAATTGCTTCTGACCAGGTTCTAGGCACATCTCCAAACGGATCATCACCCCAATGGTCGATATCTATATAATGACGTATACCTTCATTAGCAGAGGCAAAACGACGCATGTCAGGACCAATTGACTGACTTGTTATATTCTCAATATTCTTCTTAAAGACAGGCATCATATCGGCTGGCAAAGTGAAAACAGCCATTTTATTGATCTCCTTGTGGGCGTAAAACCCCCAAAAAGGAGACGCTACAAATGCTGTCAAACTAAGACTAACAATTACTACAATATATACAATATGAAATCTTTTCATTCTTCTGCAAAATACGAAAACCCTCTCAACAACTTCCAAATAATCTGCTGTTGAAACAAAAGAAAATCACCAAATTCAGTATAGCCAAAGTATCTATTGACCATTGGTGTATCACTCAATGTAACCAAAGATTCTTCAACATAATTCTCAACATGATAAAGGTTTAAACTTCTTTTAACATCATTTTGAAGCTCTACAGAAATCGTCATACTTTTCCGTACCTACGCCTGCGTATGATTCGATACATGAAGCCAAATACAAGAAGGCTAAGTATCGGTACGCCAATATTTATTAGCCGCCATTTTAAGCGTTCATTTCGTGCTTTGATTGTATCCAAGGCTCGTAGTTTTACCTCTTTAGACCTCGCAGATAAAATTGCTTTTTCATCCAACATGTATTCAACTGCATTCAATAAAAATGCTTCGTTTCCTCCATATACTTTTCTTTCCCATTTATTATACCCCAATGGATAAATAGTCTGTTCTTGTACATTTAATACATTATTTGCAAGGTCGCCATCAGACACAACTAACTGCTGTGTCTTTTTACTTTTATCTCTGAATGGTGCTCCAGTCTGACTGAGCATATTTAGCATATCCTGCCCTACTCTGTTTTTGAATGCAGATTCAAATTCACCTTCTAACAAAACTGCAAGTGGTTGCGGATTCTTATTAAATAACTCTGCTTTAAAATCCTCTTGCAGTATTTGAAAATTTAATCGTACTGGAGACAACTGATATCTGGTATATGGTGAGCTTTGTAACAGGATATGTTTATCAACTGGAGTTGCTGTTCGTAATGTGTCAATTGTAGATGGAAAAAATAAATTGACTCTGCTCAAATTTTTAGCTATCGGATGATTTGTCAATGGAAAAGAGAGAACGTGATATGGCCACTTTAGCAGATTCATTTGAGGTTTACCGCCTGCCATACCCACAACTTGTGGAATTTGGCTTGACTCTAAATCGAGCACTAAATTAGGTTGAATCCGAAAACCATAGTTAAACCACAAATCTTCCAAGCCACTTTTATAAACAGTCGGAATATAGAGCTGATTCCGTCTCATGCTATCCACATTTACTTTCAATTGATCAATTAACCAAATGACCTTACCACCATTCATTACATATTGATCCAAAATAAATTGATCGCGTTGGTCAAATTCGGTTTGTGGTTTAGCAACAACAACTAAGTCAATCTCAGGCTTAATTTGAAATGTACTGTCCAAATTTAATCGTCCTGTGTTGTAATATTGTCTCAATAATGATTCAAATCTCGCGGTTTGTTCTCTGGCCAATTCACCATGTCCTTCTGTGAAAACAATACCTGGTTTCTTTTGAAGAGTTAATTTTTGAATTGCGTTTGAGAATTTATATTCCAATAAACTGACTGCATTATTCAAAATCACTTCCTCGGGTACTCCTGCTACCTGCTCTTCTAATAAATTTACAACTACTTGCCGCGAGCCTAAACTGCAAATAGCAAACGGATATATTTGTTTTTGTGTCAATTGGTCTCCTTCTCCAATACTTAGTGTCAATGGAAAAATACCGTCCTTGCGCAATTCTTCCCTTCGCGCATTTATATTTTCTATTGTTCCCTCGGATGGATTTTCAAATTGATAAATAATCTGGGGTGCATAAGATTTATATCTTTCTAATAATTCTTGTGTACTGTTTTGCAATCGTTTGAAGCCAGCAGGAAATTCTCCTTCAAGTAGTATCTTGATGTATATTGGTTCATTTAATTCTGTAAGTAAATCTTTAGATGGTTGCGTTAAAGAAAATCGCTTGTCTTCTGTTAAGTCAATATGTCCATTCCATTGATTTGCTAGTACATTGATCAAGAGCAACATTACTGTAAGCAAGGCTACATAACCGATATTTACTCCCCACTTCATGCCTTCTTTGATTTGAGGACTTGCCAAGTCAATGCAATAAAATACAAGCTAAGACTCAAGAAATAAATAACATCTTTCCAAGCTATTAAACCTTTACTTAAAGAAGTGTAATGGTAATAAATGCCCAGTCGTTCGATCAAGTCATCCATACTCCCATAAAACATTGGGAGGGTGCTAATAAAATCAAAAAACCATGTAAAGAAAAAGCATAAAAAACACCCAACTACAAATGCTGAAATTTGATTTTTTGTTAATGCAGATGAAAATATTCCAATAGCAACATACACACCGGCCAATAAAAACAAGCCAATGTAAGAACCGAAAATAGCACCTGAATCTATATTCCCTTTAGGCGCACCCAATTGATACACACTATAATAATAAATGAATGTTGGCACAATAGCCATGACAACAATTGACAAGTAAGCTAAATATTTAGCAATGACAAGTTTGAGATCGGAGATCGGTTTTGTAAATAATAATTCTATTGTGCCGCCATTGTACTCTTCGGCAAAACTTCTCATCGTAAGTGCAGGAATTAAAAACATGAATATTAAAGGAGCAATAGAAAACAGTGGATCTAATTGTGCATATGGATTTTCTAATATGCTTGAATCAGGAAAAACCCAAGTGATTAAGCCTAAAATGAGCAGAAACCCTATGAGCACAATATATCCAATTAAGGAACTGAAAAATGACCCTAAGTCTTTTAAGAAGATTGCTCTCATTCCTTTCCTCCTGTTAGTTCTTTAAAAATATCTTCAACGGTAGATGTTTTTTGAGCCAATTCTGTAATTCGGTTGGCATGACTAACCGCAAAGTCAAATAAATCTTTTTTCAATTCATCTGGTCGATTTGTCAATATGGTGAATGTTCTAGGAGAACCTATGATGAGTTCTTCATCTTCTTTCAATAGACTATTTAAATTAATCGCATTTTCGAACATGACATCTATTTGTTCTTTTCCTGAAGTTGATCTATAGAATTCATCTACACTGCCGTCCATGACAAGTTTACCGCGATTCAGGATGAGTAATCGATCACAAATCTGTTCTACTTCATGCAAAATATGTGAGGAGAAAATAACCGTTTTTTCTTGTCCTAAAGTTTTGATCAAGCTTCGCACTTCAACTAATTGATTTGGATCCAAACCAGAAATTGGTTCATCCAAAATCAAAATCGCTGGATTATGTAAGATCGCTTGTGCTATTCCAACTCGCTGACGATACCCTTTCGAGAGTTGTCCAATAATTTTATGCTGCTCCAGTCCGAGTCCCGTCTGCTCTATCACATCACTAACTCTGCTTTTCCAATTATCCAATTTGTGCACTCGACATGCAAACCGAAGAAATTCCTTGATATACATATCTTCATACAAGGGATTGCTTTCTGGCAGATAGCCAATATGATGCCTTACATCTTCCCCAAAGTCAGTAATCAATTGATCAAGAACTGAGATCGTCCCATGTTCAGGTTTCACATACCCACATATCATTTTCATTGTGGTCGATTTACCAGCACCATTAGGTCCCAATAGCCCAATTATTTGACCAGGCGTAGTAGAGAAACTAACCTCTTCAACAGCGGCTTGGGTGCCATAGTATTTACTAACTGAATCTAAGCGAAGAGCCATTGCATTTTTAACGATTGTTGGACTGTGATTCGTCTGTTAATTGCTGAATTAAAACAGGTAAAGATAGAGCATCTTCAAGAGAGTAAGTACCGATGCCTGTGCGAACTAAGTCAGAAAGATACGCACCACAACCTAATGTTTTGCCCAAATCATGTGCAAGTGAGCGAATGTATGTGCCTTTGCTACAAGATATTGATGCCGTAATGTATGGGTAATTGAATTCTTCTAGATGGAAAGAATGAATTGTTACAGATCTTGATTTGATTTCCACTGCCTCCCCTTTTCTGGCATATTTATATAGTGCTTTCCCTTTGACCTTAATTGCTGAATAGATGGGTGGATATTGATCGATCGTACCTACGAAGTTCTGCATTGCAATTTCTACTTCTTTCTGCGGTAGATGAGTAGCGTCTACCTGCTCTTCTTCCTCTGCCTCTGCATCATAGGTTTTTGTAATTGCACCTAGTTTGATCGTTGCCAAATATGCTTTTTCTTGCATTTGGAAGCCTTCTATTTTTTTTGTTCCCTTACCTGTACAGAGTATCAACAAACCTGTAGCCAACGGATCGAGAGTGCCAGCATGTCCTACCTTGAAGCGTTTGACACCGTATCTTTTACCAAGTGTATTTCTGACTTTCGCTACGACATCAAAAGACGTCCATTCTTTTGGTTTATCAATCAGAATAGCAGCTCCGCCTACAAAGTCCACTTCCAAAATAGCGGACTGTCGTTGAACAATTTCCATTGTTGGCAAAGCTAATGATCCTTCGTGTATTGCTTCCATCTAAACATAATTATTCTATAAAATTGAACCACAAAAGGAGCAAAAGAAACAAAAGTCAGACTCACAAAAGAGATGCAATTAATAAATCACAACAGGTGAAAATAAAACCAAGAAATCCGGAATAGTAATCCTTATTCGTAAACCGCAAATATTGATTTTTAAATAAGTATCGTTTTATTATATTAAGTTGATGACCAAACAAAAACATAATGTCTAAACATATTTTCATAACAGGTAGCACTGATGGCATTGGCAAACTAGCAGCATTGAAATTGGCAAAGGCAGGCCATCATGTCTATGTCCATGGGAGGAATGCAGAAAAATTACACGATACAATTTCTGACTTGAAAATCCAATCCGACAACGAAAACATTATTGGATATCAAGCTGACTTCTCAGATATTTCAGAAGTTCGAAATCTTGGAAAAAAGATACTTGATGAGGTACCTCAACTTAATGTGCTGATTAATAACGCTGGAGTGTTTAAGAGTAAAATCCAACAAGACGATAAAGGAACTGATATTCGGTTTACGGTCAACTATCTTGCCCCTTATGTATTAAGTAATTTAATTTTACCAACTTTGCAAGCAACTACAAACTCAAGAATTATCAATGTCAGTTCTGCTGCTCAAGCGACTGTTTCCCTTCATGCACTATCTGGTGTGTCTAACTTAAACGATCAGGAAGCTTACGCACAAAGTAAGTTGGCATTGACCATGTGGAATCAGCATATGTCAAAACAATATCCAGAAGTTGTTTCAATTGCTGTTAATCCTGGTTCGTTACTCAATACCAAAATGGTACAGGAGGCCTACGGTAAATTTTGGTCATCTGCTGATAAGGGTGCGAATATCCTATACGACTTAGCTGTTTTAGAAGAATATGCTGAAAGAAATGGTCAATACTTTGACAATGATAAAGGTGATCCCAAAGGAATGTTTGGAGAAGCACACCCAGATTCAAAAAATGAGGAGAAGACAAACATATTATTAACAACAACAGAGAAAATCTTGCTGAAATATTAAATGAGTGCACTTGATCGAATTGTAGGGAAGGATAAATTGAGTCTGGGATTGGTTTTTCCAATTGAAGCCTATGAAGGTGCGATTCCCAAAATGGAAAACCAGGAACAGTTAGCCAAACGAGCTGAGGACTTAGGTTTTAAATCCTTATGGTTTAGGGATGTTCCGCTGTTGGATCCCACTTTTGGAGATGCAGGACAAACATTTGACCCGTGGGTTTACATGACACATATCATGAATCATACAAACCAAATCGCACTGGCTACTGGTAGCATCATTCTTCCATTGAGACATCCTATCCATACGGTCAAGTCAATTGCGAGTTTGCAGCACTTGTCCGATGGTCGCATTATTGTAGGGGTTGCATCTGGCGATCGCCCTTTGGAATATCCTGCATTTAAAAAAGACCTAGAAAATAGAAGCGCCTTATTCAGAGACAATTTTAGTTACATCAAGGCATTGCAAGGCTCATTTCCGAGACATGAGTCACACTATTATGGAAGCATGTTTGGCAATGCAGACCTCCTCCCGAAATCTGAACACAGAACCCCATTGTTGGTCACAGGCCATTCAGGTCAGTCATTGGAATGGATTGCCGAGCATGGAGATGGATGGGTCTATTATCCCAGAAGCCTTCATTTCCTCAAATTCATTATGGAGGATTGGAATGCAGCATTGGACAAAACAAAACAACATTGGAAGCCGTTTTTACAATCTCTATATATTGATTTATTGGAGGACAAGAGTGCGTCGCCTGCTAAGATTCATCTTGGGTTTAAAAGTGGTGTCAAATATCTTGTGGAATTCTTGAAAACGCTTGAAGCACATGGGGTTAATCATGTTGTCTTTAATCTTAAGTTTAGTACACGTCCTGTTGGGGAGGTATTAGAGCAACTTGGGGAGGAGGTGATTCCATATTTTCTGGGTCGTAATTATTGAGGAACCATAATAGGCATAAAAGATGTGAACCATAGGCATAAAAAATGTGAGCCATAATAGGCATAAAAGATGTGAACCATAAGAGGCATAAAAGATGTGAACCATAATAGGCATAAAAGATGTGTACCATAATAGGCATAAAAGATGTGAACCATAATAGGCATAAAAAATGTGAACCATAATAGGCATAAATGATGTGAGCCATTATAGGCATTAAAGATGTGAACCATAATAGGCATTAAAGATGTGAACCATAATAGG
>CAYNMW010000125.1:0-12756 GCA_964398295.1 uncultured Saprospiraceae bacterium
TGTTAGAGTTAATCCCTTTTATGACTGTTAGAGTTAATCCCTTTTATGACTGTTAGAGTTAATCCCTTTTATGACTGTTAGAGTTAATCCCTTTTATGACTGTTATGGTTAATCCCTTTTATGACTGTTATGGTTAATCCCTTTTATAACTCGTAAAACCCAATAGACAACAAGGCAATAAAGCACCTGGGACTTAAGAATTGTAGTTTATTTAGATTAATTCAAAATAATTAGTTCCTTTGTGGTATTGATATAATCAAGATGGTGCAAGACAGACTTCAAGAGAATGAACGGGCAATTATTATCCAATTACAAGGTCCTACTCCACTTAACCAATTCCTATTGATCCATGGTATTACCATTGGGACTGTATTTACGATGAATTATAGCCCTTCTTATTCTGGACTCATCAATATAACTGTTGGTGGCAAGATGATCAGTCTACGTCAACACGTTTACCAAACCATGGATTGGACGAGGATATGAAGCAAACGATTGGATTGATAGGAAAGCCAAATTCTGGCAAGAGTAGCTTGTTTAATTTGCTAACAGGCTTAAATCAAAAGACCGGAAATTATGCAGGTGTTACTGTTGAATCAAAATCAGGTAAATTTGGCGATACCAAAATTGTCGACTTACCAGGCTTGCAATCTTTACGCATCACTTCTCCAGAAGAAAAGATAGCTAAGAAAAAAATACTCGAATTATCTGAAAGTAAAACACCACTAATATTTGTCTCCAATGGGATGCAATTGGCAGACCACCTGATCTTGTTTTCTGAGGTAGCAGACTTACAAACACCTATGGCCTTGGTCATCAACTTCAAAGATGAGATGGCCAAGAATCAAATTTCTGTTCAACAGAGAGAACTTGAGAATCTTATCGGATGCCCTGTATTGATGGTCAATTCACGAAACGGTGAAGGATTGGATGAACTACGATCAATAGTTGAAAAAAATCAATTTAAAATACCTCATGCAATTTGCCGAAGCTTGTATGATGAACTCAATGACGAAGGAATCCGCAATAGTTATGTCTCCAAAGTTGAAACATCAATTGACGAGAATTGGGATCAAAATCAGGTTGAATATTTGAAGAGACAAAAGACCGTCAGTTCCATTGTCCGCTCAACTGTCAGCCATCAATCTGAAATCAACTACTTATCAAGTTCAAAGAAATGGGACAAAGTATTGCTGCATCCTATCTTCGGTATGTTTATATTTCTAGCAGTCATGTTAGTTATTTTTCAGGCGGTCTTCAGCTTTGCAGCTTATCCAATGGACTTAATAGATGCAGGTTTTGCGAAAATCTCTGAAATTTCAGAAGGAAACATTTCTATCGGGTGGCTTTCTGATTTGATAACAAACGGTATCATTCCAGGTATTGGTGGCGTCCTGATATTTATTCCTCAAATCGCTATCCTGTTTTTCTTATTGTCAATATTAGAACACACAGGATATTTGTCCCGAATCTCTTTTATTTCAGATTCCTTTCTTCGCAGTTTTGGTTTGAGTGGCAAGAGTGTTATTCCTTTAATGTCAAGCTGGGCTTGCGCCATACCTGCAATAATGAGTACGAGAGTTATAGATGACCCAAAAGAGCGCATGGCCGTGATCATGGCGTCTCCATTAATGACCTGCAGTGCTCGGCTTCCTGTTTATACCATTTTGATTGCTGTTATGTTTCCTAACCCTGGCGGTGGTTTCATCAACATTCAAGGCATCTCATTACTAGTACTTTATCTAATCGGAGTTGTCGCTACCCTAGTTGTAGCAAAGATTATTACAAGACGTTCTACCCTTTCCGGGAATGATCTATGGACTCTAGAGTTACCAGTTTACCGTATGCCAAACTGGAGAAATGTATTGACCACTGTTTACCTCAAAACAAAATCTTTTGTAGTAGAGGCGGGTAAAATCATTTTCTTTATCTCGATACTCTTATGGGTACTTGCAAGTTTTAGTCCTAAATCTGACGCCTACATTCAACAGCAGTATGAGACATATACAAGCACACAAACGAATGTTGATACCAATAGAGAATCTTTCGATCTCGAATATTCGTATATCGGCTATATGGGTAAATTTATAGAACCTGTAATCAGACCTCTAGGCTATGATTGGAAAATTGGGATTGCCTTAATAACTTCCTTCGCTGCTCGGGAAGTATTTGTCGGTACTCTATCAACCATATACAGTATTGGTTCAGAAGAAGAAAGTTCGATCATCCAACGATTGCGAAATGAAATTAATAGGCGAACAGGTCAACCAACGTTTACAATTGCTGTGTCCATATCATTATTACTCTTCTATGTTTTTGCTATGCAATGCATGAGTACAATGGCTATTGTGCGAAAAGAAACTGGTAGTTGGAAATATGCGCTTTACCAATTTGGGTTTATGTTGGTCTTGGCGTATGGGTTTGCGTTTTTGGCCTATCAGTTGCTGGCGTAGGTTTTGGTTTATCTTGAATGTTGAATGTTTAACGCTGAATTATATGTTTTACGATTTACCAGTTTTAAGCTGACGTTGAGTTTGAGTTTGAGGTTTAATTCTTTTGAATTTTGAGGAGTCAGGTTTTGAAGAGTCAGGGGTCAGTTTGAGATTGAGCCAGACTATTCCTGAGTCAAAGGTGTCTCACCTCTTGACGGCAAAATGAAACAAATGAGAGCTAACCACAAAAGGAACAAAAGGAAACCACAAAACTAAATTAAACCTGACACCTCAAAACCTGACTCCTCAAGAACTAAGCGCAGCAACAAGTCTCTCCATAAACGCCACACCCTTATCAAGTTGATCCTTTTCAATAAATTCATTTGCTCGATGAGCTTGGGCGATATCGCCTGGTCCACAAATTACAGATTGGAATCCTGCTTCGGCGAATTGACCTGCTTCGGCAGCGTAGGCGACGGTATCTGTTTTATCTACACCTGAAAGCTGTTTAATGAAATCTACGACAGGCAAATGATCAGGTGTATCTAATGCCGGAACATCAGGGTGCGACTCGACTGTTTCAATGGCAAAATCGGGAAATCGCTTTCTCAATTCTGTTTGGATTTCCTGGCAGTGCGCATCAAATTCTTTGCGAATCTCGGCTCCTTTATCCATTGGGATGACGCGTACGTCCCAGAAAAAGCTTGCTCGATCAGATACGACATTTGGTGCAATGCCGCTGTGTTCAAAAACCCCAGAGTGTATTGTCGTATGGGGCGGTGTAAATCGATCATCTATATGACCTGAATCAATCAATGCATTCATTTTATTTTCGAGCCAGATGATGAGACGGGATGCTTCGTGAATCGCACTCACTTCTGTACGAATCCGACTGCTGTGGCCAGCAGAACCATTGAGGGTCGTCTTGTAAATAACAATTCCTTTTTGCCCAACAATTGGTTGCATCATAGATGGTTCGCCGATGATTGCATACACCGGTTTTTCTTCATAATACTTATTGATGTCTGCGGCTAATGCAGGTGCAGCAATGCAGCCAATTTCTTCATCGTAAGAAAAGGCAAAGTAGATGGGTCGCTTCAGATCTGCTGCCTTCATGCTAGGTAAAGCTGCCAGACAACAAGCGATGAATCCTTTCATATCACAAGAGCCCCGCCCATACAATTTTCCGTCATTTCCATCAGTCAACTTAAACGGATCTGTATCCCATGGTTGTCCTTCTACTGGAACCACATCGGTGTGTCCTGAGAGTATTACACCACCATCTACTGCTGGTCCTATCCGACAGTGAATGGATCGCTTAGTTCTCTCTTCATTAGGTACATTCACGAATGAGATATCATGTTTTGTCAGATAGTCTTCAATCCACGCTGCTATTGAAATATTGGAGTCCCCACCGAGAACTGGAAAAGAAACAAGTTGAGTCAAAATTTCTTGTGCATTCATCATATATCACATTAAACTAAACTAAAGAAAATCACAATACATATTTACTAAATAAATCTTGTAAAACTGCTTCTGGATCTGAAGACATTCCCGGGTGTACAGTTGAGCATTGCAACACTGTACTTTTGGATGCCGTTAACCATCGGAATCGTTCGGGCAATTCTAAAGCGGCAATCAATCCACCATCTTGATGACCATTAGCTATCAGCTCCCAAGCTTTGAGGTATTCGCTTATTTCAACTAGATCGATGTCTTTTGAAAATGAAGTCAATCTTTGTTTGTCAATTGTGTACTTGATCCCTATATACTTTTTCTTTTTTGAAAAAATGATGACACCAACATTTATACATTCTCCTCGCTCGATTTTCGGCATGACTCGAATAATAGCAAACTCAAAAATTTCTTTATCTGGCATCAGCTGCTTCCTTTACGAGTGAATCAATGTTCTCTAGTTTTGACCGTAACAACTGAGCATATATTGCTCTTTTTTGTGAAGGATCAAACTCATCGGATTCTTCAATGAGCCAATCTTCAGGAATGGATGATATAATATTTTCTAATCTTTTGTCAGACACAGTTTCTTCAATCAATTGTGCAGCTGCGTCCAATTTACTTGCTTTTTGTAATAAAACATGTTCTTTAACCTTCGGAAATGTTCTGTCAATGTGAGACTCCCAGTTTTTCCAATTGTGATGGAAATACAAACTCGCTCCATGATCAATTAACCATAATTCTCGATTCCAATTGAGCAAGTTGGTATTTCTAGCAGTCCTGTCTATATTTGAAATGATACTATCCAACAAGACTACCTTAGAAGCAGAGATAGCATCTGCTACTGATACAATCGGATCGTATGTGATGGCTCCTGATAAAAAATGCAAACCCAAATTCAAACCAACACTAAAGCGGAGCAAGTCTTGAATTTCTTGGTCACCTTCTGCCTTACTGAAAGACTCGTCCAGATTCATAAACACTAGCTCTGGCACATTCAATCCAATTGCCCTTGCCAATTCACCGCCAATCAATTCTGCAATTAATGCCTTTTTGCCTTGACCCGCTCCTCTGAATTTGATGACATATAAAAAACCATCGTCTGCCTCGACAATGGCAGGCAATGAACCTCCTTCTCTTAGTGGCTTGATATATTGCACCACATCTACGGCTCTAATTTCAAGCTTATTCATCACGGAAGATATGGTTTATTCAAATTAAATTTGAAGTCAATTCTTAATGTGTAGAAATTCGATGCCTGCTATAAAGATCGCACTGGGATTTATTACTTTCCATTCCAGGTAGAGTGCATCATCTTCAACCTCCACCCTTCTGGTGTTTCTACAGCAACAGCACTCTCTAACCAGCTGCCATTTCCGACTAGACTATCCTGATTGTAAAATTCAGCTGTGTTGTGATAGGCGATTTGGATGGAGGGGCCATATTTATCTATGGAGATGTAGTCCATACTATTCACCCTTTTCGGTCTATTTGGATTTTCTAACTGTTCGCGCATGAATTGTTTTATTCTGTTGTTGTCCCAGATCTCACCATGCTCCAGTATGATAAAATCATTAGTATGGTAGTTGAGAATTTTTGTAGAATCAACCCCACCCCACAAATCATCGAAAGCACCTTGGATTAGGTCTTTAGCAATATTTGTTTCTTCTAATGTAATTATGTTGTTGCTAATTGGTGCTGGATTGGTGCATGATACCAATAGCATTATGAGAAGGATTAATGAAAATTTCATGATTATTTCTAAATTACGTTTTTAACTCAAGGTACTAAAGTGCCTTGGACTTAGCACCCTGGACTTAGCACCTTGGACTTAAGATTTACAATAGACTAGAATTTAAAAAATCTCAATTAACTTTCAAGATCTTACCTGTTGACACACCTTCTACTGTATGTACTTGATACAGATAATATCCAGCTTCAGAAAGCTGTAAATCATCTAGTATAATTTTATTCAAGCCATTTAACAATTCCAACTTCCTGTTTTCAATTAATTTACCATCAATGGTGTACATATTCAATATTGCATCACATGCTTTTTCTACCTGTATATCTATTTGCAAAAAATCATCAAATGGATTAGGATATACAACTACAGAAAAATCATTTGACGTCTCATTAAAGGATCGCAAGGAAGCCGCAGCAGGTTCTTCTAATGGGCAATCACTAGCTAAGCCAGAACAAGTCCACAATAATGCCGCGTCCCTTATTTGGTTTGCAAAATTTTCAATATTGAGACCTGTGCTATAATCAAATGTATACAAAGTACTACCATCGCAATTAATCAATTCTCCAGCAGGAGCCTCTTCCAAGACAAGAAGGGAATAATCAGTTGCGTCAATTTGTGAACCAGCATTTAATCGCAATATTACCAATGCACAACTCCCAAGATAATCTACAGCGTACACTCCATAATTATCATCCGGTGAGCAGCTCGCACTCAAGCGATCAACTAGCACCTGAAAACCAGTGCCGTTGTTCTCACAACATTCAGGACAGAGATCTGTAGGTTCGGGACTACCATTTCCTTCTTCACAATCAACATTCTCAAAGCCACTACAGGTCCATATCAATTGGCAATCCTCAGCCAAGTCAGCAAAAAAGACATTAAAATTAGTAGCATAATCGAAGGTAAATAATGTTGTGCCTTCACAATTGATGATTTCACCAGAAGGTAAGAATTGTGTAGTTGAAGAATTATATTCCCCGAAAGGTACAGGTGATGATGTCCTCAAAATTGTATAGCTACATTCACCATTGTAATTGCATTCATAAACAGCTATACCTTGACCGTCCAAACAAAGTACTTGCTCATAATCGAGAAGCATGCGCAAGGTGTTTTGATTATTCTCACAGCAAGAATCATCGCAGGTATTCTCATTTGATGGACAATATTCAGTCTTGTTTCTACATGACCATATGACTTGTCTATCCATAAGTTCCATCGCCAATGCATTCTGTTCTTGCCCAATATCTGGAGGGACAAATCCACCAAATGAGAAAATCAAATTACCGCTACAATCAAATACGTTTGTCGGTGCATCGGCAATGATAAAACTTGGAACAACGATGGTTACACACTGCCCTCTGAATGTTGCGCGTTCTATATCACCATCAAAACAATCTCCTGTATTTGAATTTCTCTCTGCAACGATTCCCTCAAGAAAGGGTGAATTGACACAGCAAGTTTCTATGCATAGCGTTGTATCTGTACAAGAAAAATCAGGGCTTGTAAAGCCAGTACAAGTCCATGCCAGCACACAATCAGTTGCTTGATCTGCGAAGAAAGTATTGAAGCTAGTGGCATAGTCAAAGGTAAACAGTGTCCTTCCTTCACAATCTATAATTTCACCAGACGGAAGTGTCTCGGCAACAGTCTGTGCATAATTATTAGTGAATATTGGATTTTCAACTGAAGTTCGTAAAATCGCATAACTGCATTGGCCATTATATCTGCACTCATAAATTGCTACATGTAATCCAGTATTGCACTCTTCATTTTCCAATTCTGTCAAGGACAGTAGAGTCTCATTAGAATCATTGCAGCAAATGTCATTGCATGTGCCACATCCATCAATTGGACCCAACTCTTCTACACTTACACAAGCTGAAAAATCACGCGCATCTTCTTCATCAACAACTAAATAAATCGTCTTATCGACACATGAGCCAAATTCAATTGCTTCACCCTGAGCATTTGATTGTAAACTTGATGACGAGATGCAGTCATTCCGATCACATGAGTTGAGCAAAAACATCTTTGGTTGTTCTTCTCCATGATCTATACTGAAGCGATAGTTGACACCGCCAACAGCATCGAATGTGTAGATTATTTCGTCTGCACAAAAATCGGTATATGTTCCATTGCAATATTGAGTTGCATCTGTCTGTGATATATTTTCTAATCGATTGTCACAGCCTTCTACCACGTATGGCCCTCCCATTAAAGCAATAGCACTATCGCAATCCAATTCACCACTTATATCTTGACAAGCTGTACCACCAGACGCACAACTCAATTCTAATTTGTAATTGGTTTCTGTTGCAGGTAATGTACCATCAATAATGAGATAAAAAACACCTGAGGCGTTTTGAAGTACAATCTGATCTGTAGCTGTGAATCCAGAATTTTGTGATCTGGCTACACACTGTTCGATAGCACCGCTGACACAACGCTTAAATAAAAACATATCAATATTTTGAGACATCCCTGACAAAGTCAACTCGATGGTCTGAGGTATACTGCCTGCATCAATAAGGATCACTTCATCTGGTCCTTCGTTTAATGCCGTACCACTAAAACAAGTTGTTGGCCGGTAGTGACAATTCGTTGTAAAATCATTTCCGTCTAATTCATTGATTGCGCCATTGCGTATTGGATTAGAGCAGCTCAAGGTTGCTACTGATTGTGTGCAATTTCCATTGGGACAAGGAGTCTCACAATTCAACATGATGGAAAAAGAACCAGCTACTTGTGAACTTGACCCGTCGACAACTACATAATATGTTCCAATTGGTAACTGCCCATTGTCCGTCCATTCCTCACCAACAGGAGTCGAATTATTTGGAAAATTAGTACCAGCGCCTGTACAATTCACTACATCTCCAGAACAAATATCAAGGATAAACATGGATAGATTTACAGATGAGCTGTGATCCATTCGTACTGTTAAAATATCCTCAGCGTTTGTTTTTGTAAAACGGTAAATCATGTCACTACCGCTAAACGATCGTCCCGCAGAACCAGGTCTGCATTCAGCGTAATTGGTATTGAGGTCATAAAAATTATTTGACTCACCTACTGTCGATTCATTACTTATTCTCGTATTGCATGTCAATAGTCTTGCATCCTGACAATTTGGTGGTTCACCTTCACAAGTGAGTGTCAGGGTATAATCGCTGTAGCTAAAAGATTCCGATGCATCGACAACAACATAATATACTCCAGAAGCATTCTGTACGATAATTTCATCACGTTGAGTTCCACTATTCAATGAATTGCCAACACAGTTTGCTAATTCACTGTTCACACAATTATCATATAGAAAAATATCCAAGTCTGTACTTAGACCTGAAAGTTCTAATCTGATGTTAGTTGGATCTGGACCAACGTCAATTCTGTGAACTTCGTCATTGCCGTTGAATGATGAGTTACCTACATAACAATTGGTTGGTGCATATTGGCATTCGGTATTAAAATCATTCATCCCATGAGAAGTTATCGAACCATTCCGTATGTTATCAGTACAGGTGATTGTCGGACTTGCCCAGTTATTGCAATCACCTTGTGGACAAACATCTTTGCAGACTAGTGACAGAGAAAAGTCTCCATCTTGCAGAGGACTACTGCCATCTATGATGACATAATAGGTGCCAGGAGACAAACTACCATTATCAGTCCACAGTTCACCTTCAGGTAAGGAATTGTTTGGGAAATTTATACCTGACCCAACACACTCACCAATGAAGGCCAGTCCACAATAGTCTTCAATGATGAACATGGATAAGTTTATGCTTGTCGCATGTGAGAGTTCAATTGTCACGCTTTCGTCTTGCACTGTTTTATTAAATGCTATGATGACGTCACCTCCATCGAAAGCTTGATTTGTCAGACCTGCTCTACATGAAGCATAATTAGTATTCAATACACTGAAATTGTTTCCTGCTCCAGAAGTAGTCAGGCAGCAGAGTTCATCACCACAATTAATACCGCGAATACGTGGACAATTTTGTGGTCTGCAGCCAATCAACTCCAACTGATACGGGCTCGTGATATCTGCTCTAAATCCATCAATAACCAGATAATAAATACCGCTCACATTTGATAATACAATTGATTCATCTGTTGTGTTTGGATTCAATGAACTTCCGACACAATTAGTTAATGTGCCATTACAAGACTGGTACAAAAACATGTCAAGATCACCTGTCAGTTCTGTTAATGCTAAAGAGAAATTTGATGGGTTAGACCCAAAATCTATTTGTATAACTTCATCGGCTCCATTAAAATCAGAGTTCCCGCTATAGCATGATGAAGGACCGTATTGACATTCTGCATTAAAGTCATTGGTATCCTGAGAATCGATGCTTGCATTTCTCACAGGATTAAAACAGGACAAGGTTTCTTCCCAATCAACACAACTCCCATTTGGGCAACCTGAAGCTTGGCAGCCACTTACTTGCAGTCTGTAATTACTTTCATTTCCTCCAGCTGATTCATCTGTATCTACAACAACATAATATTGTTGTCCCGCATTTAATGTAACCACTATATTATCTGGTGCTGTTGAAGAAGAACCGTCTGAATCCGCAAGACATGAATCTTCATTGCAAGAAGACAAAATAAAGATATCAAGGTCATCTCCTGGACTTATATTGGTCAAGGAGAATGTGTATACGGAGCTACTAATAGGTGTAAAGGAATAGACAACTTCATCACCAGTAAATCCTTGGTTTCGGTCATTACAGTATTTGCTGACATTGTTTGCTTCATTAAATGTTCCAAATGAATCGTCAAATGGACAAGTCATTAAGCGAGCATTATTGCAGTTCAATTGTGCATGAATCGATGCAATTGTCGTGAATAAAAAGAAGACACTATATAGGATTCTCATTGGAAGTCTAGAAGGTTGTAGTTGATTCATATTGTTAAAATAGCAATTTTTAAATCCTTCCTATAAAGAATTAAGTTGCTTAAAATGACAAATGATGCAATTCTTTCTAAAACTTATGATTTGGCATCAATCATTGGTCTCTTCTTGAAACCAAACCCTAAATATTTGGTACCACCAATTAGCTTCACTGCTAGATTGCTTGTATCCGCCAAGTGTACTGGTTCTATTATAACTGCCATCGAAAATGTTTGGCATCAGTAATGTCTCCACATTTAACACGATTATTTCATTTTTTTCAATCCAGGCATTCATTCTAATTAGTGATTCATCCAGAGGTTCAAATTCTGGATTATTCAAAAAACCGGGTGGTTTTGTCATTTTGATGGTAAAGTCTTTGAATTGTATCATTACTAAAAATAGTAATCTAAGTGAAAATTGCAAAGAGGTGAAAACATAATATTTGTGATATATTGATTCCAAATAATTGATACATGAGTCAAAGGTCTCCCGATCTCCTGACGGCTTTATTAGATTAATAAACAATTACTTCTTGAAAACTGTCTGTAAATCAGAAATAAAATAAAAGTAGGTGTCAAGGTCTTCAATCGTTGCTATGCTCCATTGTGGTTTATAGCCATTCATGAGCAAAAAATAATCTCTGACTATATCTGCTTGTTGTTCAAAATTGAAAGATAGGATTCCTTTGTTGTTTTCCTTAGCATGTTTTAATGCTGCAATTCCGCCGTAATTATAACCCATCGTACTGCGCTGTGCTATCAACGCGTGTAATATGTATATAGATCCAAAATTCAGGTATTGCCAGACATGTACAAGTTCATGGATGAAAGTGGAAAAGCTATAACTCCCATGACTATTGATGGTGAAAAAACTGACATAAATAATGCGAAGTTGAGAAGGTCCTATTCTAGCAAGATTATCGATGCGTACTTCGTCAAGTGGAATACTCGATTCGAATATAGGAGCAGCACACTCTTTTTCTTCTTTAGTTAAATAGCGGGAGGAACTTTTCCACGAATTTGTTACCCAATCATACAATTCTGGTATTGCAATGACATCAAGAATTAAGAGTAGTATACCTGGAAAGTATTTAATTGCTTTTAATTTAAATGGTTGTTCTAAACCAAAGTCATCAAAAACGATATGCCTAACAAGTCTGCTGATTCTTTTTGGCAAACTTGTAACAAAATAGGATGATCGAAATAATAACATTAATTAAAGCGGAGGACTTTTACAGGAGAAATTCTTGTGACCAAGTATGTCGGGATAATTAGGAAGAGTAAAATTATACCAATAACGCCAACATTTAATAAAAGGATGTAAGGAAAATTTAATTCTATTGGCGCTGAAGACAAATAATAATTCTCTTCATTTAGTTTAATGATCTCAAATTTCTTTTGAATTAAACACAAGACTATACCGACTATGTTGCCAATGATCAATCCCCATTTAATGATGTGAAATGCTTTGATTAAAAATATCTTGCGGATACTCCAATTGTTACTACCTAATGATTTAAGGACACCGACCATCCGACTTCTTTCGAGCATCAATATCAGTAAAGCAGTTATCATGTTGATCACAGCGACAATCGTCATTAAGCTTAGAATAACATATTCATTAATATTCTGCAATTCAAGCCAACCGAAGATGGCAGGAAATTTTGACCGAACTGTTTCTGAATACAATTGGCCTGGTAAGACATCAAGATAGATATAGTCATTTAAAATATTGAGGTCATCTATATCATCTATAAATACTTCCATGCCCATGACCTGATTGTCCTCCCATCCAAAGACTTGTTGGACCTTTCTGATATCAGCTAGAGCAAACCGAACATCATACTCTTGGAGTCCTGTTTTATACAACCCAGCCACTTTAAATTTTCTTGGAATCTGCTTGCGTTCTGCAGAGCGTAAAAATGTTACGACTATTTCCTGTCCGACATCTATTGACAACTTCTTTGCAGTATATTCAGACAATATAATCCCGTTTGACATTTGTTCCTCCATCAATTCTAAGGGCTCGCCTGCAACGATAAAATCATTTAAATGCTCCCAGCTAAAATCATCTCCAATTCCTTTTATGATGATGCTTTCAAACTCTGTTTTTGTTTTGATAATACCTGGAATCAAACAAACAGATTGCACATGACTTACTCCTGCATTTGAGGTAATTGTTGTTCGTTCGGTGCGATCAGAATCATCTACATACTTCTG
>CAYNMW010000126.1:0-12651 GCA_964398295.1 uncultured Saprospiraceae bacterium
ATATGAAAAAATCATATATAAAAACATTAATGCTAATTTTGTGGCATAAAAATGTAACATAAATATGAAACAAACTTTAGTACTCTCATTTTGTATGCTTTTTATGTCCTTTATAGCATATGGACAAAATAGCATTTCCGGTACCTTGACTGATGCTACTTCTGGCGACCCAATCATTGGGGCCACAGTAATCGAGCAAGGTACAACAACAGGAACAGTAACGGACTTCAACGGAAGTTTTACTTTAGAAACTAATTCAAGTGATGGTAACCTTGTAATTTCTTATATCGGTTTTAGATCGATGGTGGTTCCTTTTGGAGGATCTGTTGGAAATTCACTTGGTACGATGGCTATGAGCACATCTGCGGTTGGATTAGAAGAAGTAGTGGTGACGGGTGTTATGGATATTGTTCAAGATCGTCGCACACCAGTAGCGGTTTCTACAATATCAACAGCAGAAATTCAATCTAAATCTGGTAATGTTGAATTCCCAGAATTAATGAAAAACACCCCTTCAATTTATGTAGCCAACCAAGCTGGTGGTTATGGTGACTCTGAGGTTTTTACCAGAGGTTTTGATCAAACAAACACAGCATTCTTATTAAATGGACAACCTATTAATGGTATGGAAGATGGTAAGATGTACTGGTCAAACTGGTCAGGTATGACTGATGTAGCTTCCGCTGTACAAGTGCAAAGAGGATTGGGTTCTTCTAAATTGGCTATTTCATCAGTAGGAGGTACTACGAATATTATCATGCGAGCTACAGACAACCAAAAAGGTGGTAGTCTTGGTTTTGTTTATGGTAATGATAATTACCTCAAAGGAACACTTGCTTACAATACTGGAATGATCAATAACAAATTTGGTGTTTCTGTTTTATTAACGCACTGGCAAGGTGACGGATGGGCTGAAGGCACACAAGGACAAGGGCAGAACTATTTTATTTCTGCAGGTTATAAGCCAAATAATAATCACAATTTTAACTTTTTGGTTACAGGTGCTCCACAATGGCACGATCAAAATTTTGGAAAAAGAATTTCACAATACTATCAAGGTACAGATGAGTTGAATCCAAAATTCAACAACAACTTCGGAACACTTGATGGTGAGTATTTTTCTTTAAGAAGAAATTATTATCACAAGCCAGTTGCTAACCTTAACTGGGAGTGGAGCCTTACTCCTGCTTCTTCTATATCTACTGTTCTTTATGGCTCTTGGGGTCGAGGCGGTGGATCTGGTGACTTTGGAAATAGAGATAACAGATTCTATACAAACGATGGATACTTAGATTGGGATGCAGTATACGCTGCTAACCAAGCTGCAAACGGTGAGAAAGAATGGATCGTAAGAAATTCTGTAAATAATCACCAATGGTATGGTTTAGTATCGAATTTCAATACACAAATATCGGATAAGGTATCATTCAACTTAGGTGCAGATTTAAGAACTTACCACGGATCTCACTTTAGAGAATTAAGAGACCTTATGGGAGCTCCTGCATTTTCCCAATGGCCAAATGCAAGATTTGGTGCTAGAGAAGTAACAAATACTTTCAAAGCTGATCCATGGGCAGCCATTAATAGTTTTGCTGATCAAGAAGATCAAATCGTTTACTCTAATGATGAGACCATTAGTTATGGTGGACTTTTTAGTCAGGTAGAATACCAGACTGAGAAATTTACATTTTTTGTACAAGGAGCAGTTTCTAACCAATCTCATGTAAGATTTGAGCTTTTCAATGAGCCTGAATCAAATGAAACATCAGAGAAAGTTTCAAACTTTGGATACAATGCAAAAACAGGTCTTAGTGTTTCTCCAAATGCTAATAATACCTTTTATGTTAATACAGGTTATTACTTACGTCAACCATTTCATGATAACATTTATTTGAATTTTTCAAATACAGTTAATCCTGTTACAGTTGCAGAGAAAATCTTCGGATTAGAGGGTGGGTACAAATTTTCTAATAGCAGATTTGTAGCAAACTTAAATGCTTACAGAACTTCTTGGAAAGATAGAACTCAAACAAATTCTTTAAATGCTGGCTTTACTTTACCTAATGGTGATAGCTTAACAACAGAAGGATTTGAGAATACCATTCAAAATCAATTGCACACAGGTATTGAGCTTGACTTAGGTGTGAAACTTACGAATACTTTAAGATTCAATGCTTACACTTCTATTGGAAATTGGGAGTATGATGGTACAATTGATAGTAAGTATTACAATGAAGATAGAGACTTATTATTTGAACAATCAGGAACAGATGTAGCAGGAATCAAAGTAGGTGGAGCCGCTCAGACTACTTTTGGAGCTGGGATCGATTATAATAATAGAGGATTTAGAATCGGAGCTGATTACAATTTTTACGACAACTTATATGCAAAAGTTTCTGCACCTAATGAATTATTGTTGCCTTCATTTGGTATACTTGATTTAGGAGCTGCTTACACTTTTGATATCGGATCTAATCTGTTAACGCTTAGAGCAAATGTCTTTAACGCACTAGACGCATTATACATTTCTAGAGCTACTTCTGCATTCGCAGCTGATGCTGATGCAAGTAACAACTGGGAAGGTATTAACAAAGACAACTTCGTTACTTTCGGGAAATTAAGAACTTGGAATGTAGGAGCGAAAATTGGATTTGGTGCAGGTGCAAGTGGTCTTGCTGCAGCTACTGCTGCGACAGGTGCTGTTGCAACAGCTAACTTGGATACTGACGGTGATGGTGTAAAAGATTCAAAAGATGCTTGTCCTGAAATTCCAGGTATCAAGAAATTTGGTGGTTGTCCAAAGTCTGCTGAAGATATGGCTGCTGACGCAGCTGCAAAAGCAGAAATGGCCAGAGTAGAAGCTGAGAAAAAAGCCGCTGCTGCTGCTGAGGCAAGAGCAAAGAGAGAAATGGAAATGAAAGCTAAAGCTGAAGCGAAAGCTGCAAAAGCTGCTGAAGAAGCTGCCGCTGCTGCAAAGATGAAAGCTGAAGCTGAAGCAAAAGCAGTTGCAGAAGCTGAAGCAAAGGCGAAAGCTGATGCAGAAGCAAAAGCGAAAGCTGCTGCTACAAGAACTTCAAGTTCTTCTAGTTCAAGTTCTTCAACTTCAACCAGCACAAGCAGAACAACAACAAGTGGTACAAGCACAACTCGTACTGCTTCAGGAGCGACGGGTAGAATAATTTCTAGTTCAAGTACTAGTTCTTCTAGCTATGGTTCTACTTCAACTTCAAGAGGATATACTTCTTCTTCTGCTGCAAGCCAGATTAGTTTTAATACGAACTCATGCACGATCAATCCTAGTTCATATGCATACTTGGATAATTTAGCAGAGAATTTGAAGTTCACGAATGTTCCTGTAACTATTGAAGGACATACGGATGCTTCAGGTGATGCAAATGCTAATCAGACGCTTTCTCAAAGAAGAGCAAATTCTGTAAAAGCATACCTTATTAAGAAAGGAGTTGCAGGTAGCAGAATTTCTGCAATTGGTTATGGTGAAACAAGACCTATCTCAGATAATGAGACAGAATCTGGTAAAGCTACAAACCGAAGAGTGGAGGTTATTCAAAATTAATAATCAAAACACTATAAATATAGAGGCCTCTTTATCTTAAAGAGGCCTTTTTTATTTTCACTTTTTCATATCGTAAAAAAACCTATACATTTTTTAATTATATTTAATTAAAATTCCCTAAACTCTTTAACTAAAATCAAATACATGAAAAGAAAATTTACACTCGCTATTCCTTTACTATTTATGACCTTGTTTTCTTATGGACAATTGGTTATCTCTGAAATATCTTACAATCCTGCAGAGTCAGGAGCAGATAGTTTGGAATACAT
This sequence comes from uncultured Saprospiraceae bacterium, assembly GCA_964398295.1. Lineage (GTDB taxonomy): Bacteria > Bacteroidota > Bacteroidia > Chitinophagales > Saprospiraceae > CALFUK01. The sequence continues at coordinate 3,844 of CAYNMW010000126.1, forward strand.
CGAAATCGTCAACGTCTCAGGTGGAGACTTAAATCTTGACGGATACACCATGGGTGGTGTAACACTAACTTTTCCAGACACCTTAATTACAGATGGTCAATATGTAGTTGTCTCTGTCAATGCAGCTGCTTTGTCAACCGTCTTTGGTGCCAATTCTATCCAATGGGAAGATGGTGGCCTAAGTAATGGGGGAGAAGAAGTTTCCATCATAGATGGAGGAGGAAATGTAATAGATGTCGTTACCTATGATGATGCAGATCCATGGCCGCTAGAGGCTGATCAAGGAGGTCCTTCATTGGAACTTTGTGATCTAGCAGCAGACAATGCTGCAGGAAGCAACTGGAAACCATCTGAAACAGCGACCGGAGTTAACATCAATGGTCTTGATGTCTTTGGTTCACCAGGCGCAGCTAATAGTGTTAGCTGTTCAGCCGTGACTCCAAGCGATACCGTTTTAGTTACCAATAATGTGTTTACACCAGCTGATATAACCATAGATGTTGGTGAAACGGTTTTTTGGGACAACCAAGAAGGCTTTCATAATGTGAATGGAACACAAGCCACTTTTCCTAATAATCCTGAATCTTTTGGAAATGGAAATGCAGCCTCAGCGCCTTGGCAATTTACACATACCTTTAACACTGCTGGAGTTTACGACTATCAATGTGATCCACATGCTGGATTAGGTATGGTAGGCACTGTGACAGTTGTTGATCCAAATGCTCCAACTTATACTCCTTCATCCATCGGAGAAGTGACGATGATTGATGCAAATGGATATCCAGTTTCTAATGGAAACTTAGTGGAGATCACTGGAGTGGTATATGGTGTTAATATGGGCTCAGGAGTTCAATTTACAGTAATTGATGCTGCTAATGATGGTATCGGTGTTTTCTCTTTTGATGCTGTTTCTGGATATGTTGTGAATGAAGGCGATGAAGTTACCATACAAGGTTCAATTGGTCAATTTAGAGGATTGATACAAATCTCTCCAGACTCAATTGCATTAAATTCTTCTGATAATACACTGTTCGAACCCACACTGGTAACAGCTTTGGGGGAAGATACAGAATCACAATTGGTTAGAATTGAAAACTTAACACTTGTAGATGCCAGCCAATGGAGTGGCACTGGTGGTGGAGGTGACAATATTGAAGTAACCAATGGAACTGATTTTTATACATTAAGACTAGATGCGCAAACGAATCTATATGGTTCTGCAGCACCCACTGGTCCTTTTAATGTAATTGGAATTGGTGGACAATTTGATAATGATGACCCATTACTTGATGGATATCAATTATTACCAAGATATGTAGAAGACATCATGGAAATTTCTTCAACAAACAATCTCTTGGATGAGAATAGTATTAAGATTTTTCCAAACCCAGCGACAGATATCATGTATTTACAATCTGAAGTTCCTTTAGATCGTGTGCACGTATATAATAGTACAGGTATTTTGATGTATCATTCTGAAAAGACGAATGAGATAAATGTATCTAGATTGATTCCTGGATTATACATGGTTTGTGTAATTTCTGGAAATAGTAATTATACGGTACCATTCGTAAAAGAATAGTATTTTCAATAAAATAAAAAAAAGAGCTGCTCAGTTAATCTTTTGAGCGGCTCTTTTTGTTACTATGCGTATGAAAATTGGATTAGCATTATCGGGTGGGGGATCTAGAGGCTTTGTGCACACAGGCGTGCTACAGGCATTAGAAGAAGCGCAAATAAAAGCTGATGTGATTTCAGGTACAAGCGCAGGCTCTATTGTTGGAAGCTTATACGCTGCCGAGTACCCAGCTCATGAAATCTTTGATATTCTTAATGAAGGAAGCTGGTATCATTTCTTATCTTTTTCCATATCCATTCGAGGCTTAATAAAGCATAATTATTTGCATAATAAGGTGCAACAATACCTCCCACATGATTCCTTCAATGAATTGAAAAAGGAATTGTATATCGCAGCAACCAATCTCAATACAGGCAAGGTGAAATATTTTTCGAAGGGATCACTTGCAGATATCATTGTAGCTTCATCATCGATTCCTTTGGTATTTGAGCCTAAAAAAATTGAGGATAGTTATTATGTAGATGGAGGATTGGTTTGCAATTTTCCAGTTAAACCACTTGTTGATAAATGCGACTTCATCATAGGCGTAAATTTAGTACCTCAAGTTCAAATTAATCAAAATAGAATGAAGACGGTAAAAGGAGTTGCGGCTAGAGTGTACGATTTATCTGTATTGAATAATATCATACCCCACAGAGAATTGTGTGACATCTTAATTGAGCCTGAAGACATTCAAAGTTTCAGCAGATTTAAGTTTAAGGGATTTGAAGCGATGAGGGATATTGGATACGCAGAGACTAAAAAGATGATCCCAATGATCAAAGAACGGATAGCTGAGAAACAACAAGAGAGCACAATTAATCCAGTCTAAAGCTTTTCAAACCGATTACAAGTTTTACTAGGTCAATATCACAGACTTCTGCTTCGCCTTCTTAATATCTACTTGGATATTTTCCTTCAAAGTTGTAGCAAGAGACAAGCCTACATAATCCACACCGATTGGAAATTTTTTGTGTTTTCGATCGACTAAGACTGCAACTTCTACTTTTTTAGGCAAAGTCTTGAGCAAGGGTTGCATCGCATAGAAAATGGTTCTTCCAGTATTCGCAACATCATCTACAATGATCACCACTTTATTTTTCAAATTCTTTTCATCGATATTAATCGAAATATCAGAATCTAATGGGTTGGCAGGATTAAGACTAAGAGTAGCCAACTTGATTTCAGATTCGGTTAACTTTTTTAATTCTTTGGCTAACAATTTCGCGAAATGGGTGCCATTGTTATTGATACCGGCTAGGATCAAAGACTTTTCTCCGTAATTGTGTTCTATGATCTCAATTGCGAGTCGTCTTATTTTTTGCTCTATTTTAGAATTTTCGAGAATTTTCAAGATGCTTCTTTGCTATTTAATTTATCTTAGTTTTCTTAAACGATACGAAGATAAATGATTCAAAGCATTGTTTTCAGCATAGTGACAATTATTGCATTTTATTTTGCCTTCAGGCAATTTATGAAAGTGCGACGGAATATCCTTCTTGGAAAGGAATATGAGGTAACTGGTGACAAAGGAAAACGTTGGCAAAACGTAGCTTTAATAGCATTTGGACAGAAAAAAATGTTCAAAAGAGTAATTCCCGCCATCCTACATTTTTGCATTTATGCAGCCTTTCTATTTACCACTGTAGAGCTTATTGAAATTCTAATTGATGGCATTTTTGGTCATCATAGATTCTTTGCAGACAAGATTGGAATCTTATATCCGACGATGATTGGAATCATTGAGATTCTATCATTCTTAGCATTTTTTGCCACCCTAATATTTTTATGGAGAAGAAATCTTTTGAAGATTCCACGATTCCATAAAGATGAAATGACAGGCTGGCCAAAACTGGATGGAAACTTAATTCTAGTTGGTGAATTGATCTTATTGATCGGAATCACTTGCATGAATGGAACGGATGTTTTGCTTCAAGATCTTGATCCAACACATTTTAAAGATACCGGAACACTTCCGATTAGTTCTTGGTTGGGTCCAGCCTTATTTGGAAGTTTATCAGAGGGAGCTTTGCATATGGTCGAACGATTTGGTTGGTGGCTGCATGTCTTGGTGGTTTTTGGTTTTCTAAATTATTTGCCAAAATCCAAACACCTGCACATCATGCTTGCCTTTCCGAATACTTATTTTGCGCCATTGGAATCAAGAGGCAAAATGGAGAACATGCCCGCCATCATGAATGAAGTGAAAAGCATGATGGATGAATCAGCTGCAATGGAAGACACGACTGAAGAGTTGCCAACCTTTGGAGCCAAAGATGTCATGGACCTCACTTGGAAAAATGTTCTTGATGCATACACCTGCACAGAATGTGGACGGTGCACGGATAATTGCCCAGCTAACATGACAGGCAAAAAACTCTCTCCCAGAAAAATCATGATGGATATCAGAGATAGAGCAGAGGAGATTGGATCCACCCTAGATCAAAATAAAGAGATGACCAAGGAGTCCTATGATGACGGAAAATCATTGTTTGATTACATAACGAAAGAAGAAATTTACGCTTGCACAAGTTGTCAGGCCTGTGTAGAAGCATGTCCTGTGATGATCAATCCGATGGAGCCAATTTTGGCATTAAGGAGATATGACATTCTAATGGATTCTGCTGGTCCTTCGGATTGGCTTCCTATGTTTAATAGTATTGAAAATAGTGGCTCAGCTTGGACCATTCCAGGAGATAGACACAATTGGGCTAAATCAGAATAATATGCAAGAGATACCTACGGTAGAACAATTAGCAGCAAAAGGAGAAAAACCAGAAGTCGTATTTTGGGTAGGTTGCGCAGGGTCTTATGATCCTAGAGCCCAAAAGGTAAGCAAAGCATTTGTTAACATACTTCAAAACTGTGAAGTATCATTTGCCATTTTGGGCAATGACGAACAATGCACAGGAGATCCAGCAAGGAGAGCAGGGAATGAGTTTGTTTTTCAGATGACTGCCCAAATGAATATACAAACCCTAGATAGTTACGAAATCAAAAACTTGGTTACCGCATGCCCACATTGCTTTAACACCTTAAAGAATGAATACCCCGAATTAGGAGGTAATTATAATGTAGTGCATCATACCCAGTTTATCGAAAAATTAATCGAAGACGGAAGACTTAAAATAGCTAAGGCCGAACAAAAGAAGAAAGTTACTTATCACGATAGCTGCTACATAGGAAGGGTTAATGGCGTCTATGAAGTGCCAAGGAATATCTTACAACAAATGAACGTCGAGTTGAAAGAAATGAAACGATGCGGCTCTAAAGGTCTGTGCTGTGGAGCAGGAGGATCGCAAATGTTTAAAGAAGATGAACCAGGTGATAAGCGCATCAATATCGAGCGTGTTGAGGAGGCTATTGATACAGGTGCTGAAACAATTGCAGTCAATTGTCCGTTTTGTTTAACAATGATGAGTGATGGTGTTAAAGCCAAAGAGAAGCAAGAATCCATTATGGTACTTGATCTTGCAGAGATGATTGTTGAAAATCAAAAATGGGAATCATAGTTCATGGAACAAATTAAATCAAAAGGTGAAGTTTTTGATGGACTTTCAAAGCAGTCCAAAGTTTGGGTATATACGATTGATCGAGTACTAAACGAGACAGAGCAAAATGCCATCAATCTTGAGTTAAGCCAGTTTGCTATTGATTGGCAAAGTCACGGTATGAATTTACAAGCCAGAGCACAAATTGTCGATGAAAGATTTATCATTTTAATGGTAGATGAGACAGCGCAAGGAGCATCAGGGTGTTCTATAGATTCAAGTGTCCGATTTATAACAGAGCTTGGAAAAAAGTGGAATTTTGATCCTTTCAACAGAATGTTGGTTGCTATTAAAGATTCCGATAAAGTGCAACTGCACCCAATGGCTGCTTTTAAAGAATTGTGGAAAGCACAAGCCATTAATGAGGATACACTCGTGATCAATACCCTGGTTAAGCAAAAATCAGACTTCGATGATTCTTGGTATACGGCCATTAAGGACTCTTGGCATAAAAGAATGTTGAACTAATCGATTAAAAAAGCGCTTCTATAGAATGATATTTCATTTAAGATTTTTTTATCTCAAATTGAAAGAAAAGATTACATGCTAAAACGAGTTAAAAAATGGTTGGGTATTGAAGGCGTCAAATTAGAGTTGTCGGTCCCTGAAGAGGTAGATGTAAATGCTGGAAGTATTGATGGTTCCATTTATTTTAGTTCCATGCAAGAGCAGTTGGTGACAGAGATCAAAGTTTACATCATAGAAAAATACTATCGTGGACGTAAGTCAGGTAAATTAATTGATGAGTATCAATTAGGAGAGATATCAATGCTCGAAGAAATTGAGATTCCTGCTAACGAAATTATAGAAATCAAATTCAACTTACCTTTCTCTGTAATGCAATCCGAGATGGATGAAATAGGGAATAAAAACTTTCTATTCAGAGGATTGGTTGCAACAGCAAAAAAGCTCAAAGGGGTCAAATCAGAGTATAAAATATTAGCCGAAGCTAATGTGAAAGGGACAGCACTTTCACCCTTTGATTCACAAATACTGGACCTAGTTTAGTTACCCCCTTTATCTAAAGACTGTAAAATTTCTTCGTCAGATTTACCCAAATTTTTAAGTAGAAATTCAGTGTCATCTGCAAAATCATGCGTAGGATACTTTGCTAAAAAATCATCATACATTTCTTTCGCCTTTTCAAATTCATTCAAATCATCATCGTAAGTAAATGCCTTTAGGAAAAGTGCTTGAGCGGCCTTTTCATGATTAGGATATTCTGCGATAATTCTTTCATAAAGACCAAGCGCTTTTGGAATTTGTCTGATACTCCTCGCTGTTTCAGCTGCTCTGTGCAACAAAACGGGTGCATCTTCTATGGCTTTATTCTTATTGACAAAAATTTCTGTCTGCGAAATAAATTGGCTTGCCAAGGCATTGTTGATTCTTCCAGTTGTAGTGTCATAGACAGATTGCCCAAGGGCTTGTAAATCTGCTACATTGTCGATTGCGGGAAGATTTTGAGCCGCGTTGTCAGATCCTGATTTTGTGTTTTCTGTCTTACAAGAAGCAAGTAAAAATATCAATAAGAGGAAAGAAAAATATCTCATGGTTTCTAAATTTGTATAAATGTAAACTTTATACAAAAACTTTTAAAACCTTTTAGAGTTTAAGATATATGAATGACAAGCTTACGATCTTTTGGCATCGAAGAGATTTACGATTACATGATAATGCGGGAGCCTACCATTCGCTCAAATCTAAAAATCCAGTTTTGTCTTTGTTTATTTTCGATAAGAATATCCTTGATAAATTATCAAACAAATCTGATGCACGAGTCCATTTCATTCATCAGGCAATTACAAATCTTTCAACAGAATTAGAAGGACTAGGATCAAGCATAATCGTGAAATATGGCAAGCCAAAAGAGGTATGGGAGGAACTGATCAATTCATACAACATTGACAAGGTTATTACTAACAGAGATTATGAACCTTATGCACTTGAGCGTGACCGTGATATTCAAGAACTATTACAAAAGCAAGATATCCCATTCGAAAGTTTTAAAGACCATGTCCTATTTGAGAAAGACGAGGTCTTAAAAGATGATGGAAAACCTTATACTGTTTTTACACCCTACAAAAGGAAGTGGCTTGTCAAATTAGAATCGGAATGGATGAATGGTACTCCGTTTTATTTCAAGTCCTATCCGAATAAAAAGTACTTTAAGCATTATGCGAAACATGTAGCTTTGCCCATTCCAAGTTTGGAAGAAATGGGTTTCAAAGAAAGTACCCAAGACTTTCCAAGTACGGATGTAAAACAAGCGCTCCTCAAGAACTATGAAAATGAAAGAAATTTTCCTGGCGTAAAGGGTACATCGAGATTGGGAATTCATTTTAGATTTGGCACCATCAGTATTCGAGAAAAGGCATTGAAAGCAAGATCGCTTAGTTCGGTCTATTTAAGCGAATTGATTTGGAGAGACTTTTATGCCATGATTCTTTCGCATTTTCCACACGTGGTAAAGAATGCCTTTAGAGCAAAATACGAATTCATTCCGTGGAGAGATGCTCCCGATGATTATCAAAAATGGTGTGAGGGCAATACAGGCTATCCGATAGTTGATGCAGGCATGAGAGAACTCAATGAGACAGGATTTATGCACAATCGTGTTAGGATGGTGGTAGCCAGTTTTCTCACAAAGCATTTGTTGATTGATTGGCGTTTAGGAGAGGCTTACTTTGCTGAAAAATTGTTAGACTTTGACCTGGCTAGCAACAATGGTGGTTGGCAATGGGCAGCAGGATGCGGCACAGATGCGGCTCCTTACTTTAGAATATTTAATCCAGAATCACAGCAGAAGAAATTTGATAAGGACTTACAGTACATCAAAAGATGGGTGCCTGAGATCGCTACAGAAGCCTATCCGGAACCGATGGTAGATCATAAGTTTGCGAGGGAAAGATGTTTAAGTACCTATAAAGAAGCATTAGCGAACGCGACCTAAGCCATCGCATCAATCTTTTCAATCAACCATTCTTTACTCGCAACATTTCGGGTGCCATCCACTTCACTGCGCAGCTTCTCTTTACCCTTCTTGTCATTGGTTTGAAGCTTAGTTAGCTTCTTCGTCAATTTTATGAGATTGGAGTAATTGCTCCTTCTTTGTTCTGGGATGGTGTTTTTATGTCGATTTAAAAAGGCCCCGAAACTATCGAAGAGGGCATAGAGTGGATCTATTTCATCCATTTCATAATAGGAAGCAAGCAAGAGTACCTTTGAACCAAGATCATAGAATATATCATTAAAGTCTACCTCACGCAATTGGACAATGGTTTTGTCAAAGTCTTTTTGGTAAAAGTACAATCGCGCTAAATTGAAGTTTACCGCATTATCTCGAAGATCAGGATGGATCTTCTCTTTGTATTGATCGATAAATGCTTTGGTCCATTCGAATTTTCCAGATCGCAATCCAATGAAACAAATATTTCTAAAATTGGAAGGGGATAGGTTGTTTGCCTCAAAGAGCACTTCCTTGTGGAGGGAGTCTTCGTAAAGCATCAGCAACTGCTCCACAAATTCTGCAGAACCTTGATTTACTTTTTTAATACAATAACTAAATGCAGCTTCGTAGATTCCTTTTGCTTCGTCCAAAGGAAAGTTGTCAATGTATTTGGCAATTGAATCTTTAAG
>CAYNMW010000127.1:0-12590 GCA_964398295.1 uncultured Saprospiraceae bacterium
AATGGAAGAAGCCAAACGTTATTTTTCCTCCGTTTCTTGATATACTGATCCTATTTTATTCAGACTTACCAAAAATTTAGAAAGTCAAACTTTTTACCACCCTTGTGCAAAAGTTGTTTCTATATATAAGTCTCAAAGCCAATTTCTCTTCGGTATATTTGGTTTTACCTTGAAAAATTAGAAGAACATGGGCTTGTGATTAGAATAAGCTACAATAAAGTACCGCCTAAAGTAGAATATTCTTTGTCCCCATTGGGTATAGAATTAGCAGATAAAAGTCTTTGATTTGAATAAGTGGTTATGGATTAATTTGTCGATTGAGTAAGAAAGGATTTATTGTTTTGTCCTCTATACTTTGTTAATGATCTTATTATTATTCAAAAAAGTATAAATAATTTTATATATTAGAATAATAGTACAGTATAGTACAGTATACTTATTAATAATTAGCACGAAAAAATGCCTCTACTCAGCACCATACTCGGTAATCCGAGAGGATCTTCTACTAAAAAAGAAGGTATCATCAATGGAGTGATTCGTTGTATCAGCGATAGCGAAATGAAGATTGGTGATGTCCTACCTTCGGTGAATGAATTAGCCAAAGGTTTAGGGTATTCTAGAGAAACAATTGTACAATCTTATCAAGAACTAAAAGACAGAGGCATTATTGAATCCAAACATGGAGTTGGGTATTTCATTGTTAATCACAATACTGATTTAAAAGAGTCGATCGCATTAGTCCTTTACGAATTCCAATCATTCCAACAAGAGTTTTACAATCAATTTAGAAAAACACTAGGAGAAGATTATAATATTGACGTTTACTTCCATCACAATAACCTACTTGTCTACGAATCAATCTTAAATTCTGTTAAAGGCAAATATGGTTCTTATGTTATTGCTCCGATTCAATCAGATGGAGCAGATAATTTATTAGAGGATTTTCCTTCAGAAAAGTTACTGATTATAGATAGGTATCAATTTGTCAATGAACACGTGGCGAAAATCACACAGGAGTTTAGACAGTCATTGTTAGTGGTGTTTAATGATTTGTTAGAAGAGATACGCAAGTACAAAAAAGTTATTTTATTCTTTCAGGACGACCTAGCATATCCTCCTGAAATTTTAAAGGCAATCAAGGAATTCTGTCAAACTCATAAGTTAAAACTTGACATACAAAAAGAATATATTTCTGAAATGTTGCGCAAAGGTCATTTGTACTTTACTATTGGTGATGCTGACCTCTGGCAATTATTAAAAGAAGCAAAAACTAAGCAATATCAGATGGGAGTAGACTTTGGGGTATTATCCCACAATGACTCCCAAGTAAAAGAAATTATTGAAGGTGGCATCACTACTTTTTCTACAGATTTTAAACGTATGGGAAAAGAAGCTGCTTCCTTCGTCATTCATAAAAAATTTATAAACACGATAATACCAAGTGAATTGATCAAAAGAAATTCTTTGTAAAGTGAATTAATAAAAACGCACCAGCTATTGAAGTAGGACTGATGCGCTATAATAACTATTAAAAATAATAATTATGGAAATACAAATTTATTGTTTTAAGTCTATTTGTACTCATTTAATAGGCAAAACAATCTTCCTTTCTTTTGCCATAGTACTACTCTCTAACTTTATTCATGCGCAACAAGTCAATGGAATTGTGAAAGATGCATCTGGGGTTGAAGTAATTGGAGCTAGTGTTCTAGCAAATGGAACAACAGTCGGTACGATCACAGACCTCGATGGCTCATTTTCACTCAATGTTCCTTCTGGAGTTGATGCGATCACAATTTCTTATCTAGGTTATGAGTCTCAGTCAATTGTCTTGAACGGAAGAAGTTTTATTGATGTCATCTTAGCATCAGACAATCAGCTTCTTGACGAAGTGGTTGTGATTGGTTATGGTACACAAAAAAGAAGCGATCTCATCGGATCTGTAGCTTCTATAGACGGATCAGATCTCAAAGCCTTAGCCGTCGGTAATGTGACATCTGCCTTACAAGGAAAACTTGCTGGTGTCCAGGTGGAAAATAACGGAGGAGCTCCTGGAGGAGATTCGAATGTATTTGTCAGAGGTGTCAGTTCGCTCACAAATTCATTTCCTTTGTATGTTATCGATGGCACCTTTGCTGATAACATTTCTGCATTAAATCCAAAAGATATTGAGTCAATCGAGGTGCTGAAAGATGCATCTTCAGCAGCAATATATGGTTCGCGTGCAGCTAATGGTGTAGTATTGGTAACAACCAAAAGAGGATCCAACGATGGTAGAACAACAGTCTCACTTGACGTTCGAGCTGGTGTTGAATCAGCGACTAGAATGTTGGATTTACTAGACGGGCAACAATTTGCTCAGTATCGTAACCAGTTAGAATTAAACGATGGGACAGGTTTCGTTTTTCCTTCTAACTTACCAAGTACAGATTGGCAAGATCTGTCCATAAATTCGGGTGCTATTCAAGACTATGGCTTATCAGTATCTGGTGGTACCGAAAATGCGAAATATTATATCTCTGGAAATTTTTATGATCAGGATGGAATTTTGGTTGGTTCAGGATTCAGGAGATTAAATGCTAGAGCCAATAGTCAATTCACAATTGGTAAACTCACAATTAACCAATCGTTATCCTTAATGGATTCTGATTTGCAAGAGAACAACTGGTTTGGTTTTGACGGTGCAACAGCACCAATCCTTAGCGAAACTGTACCAGAAAATGATGGAGGATTCGAGGCTCCAAGTTTTGACATTCATAATTTTGGAGGACTTAATAAATTTGGTCTCGCTACTCTGGAAGATAATAATCTGAGTTCTAGAAATGTGTTAGGAAATGTAAACCTAGCATATGATATATTACCTGAACTGCAAGTCAAATTAAACTTTGGTATTGATTACCTCAATTCATTTGCAAAGACGTTCACGCCTACCTTTTTTATGAGTAATTCTGATGCAGTCATAAATGTGAATACCCAAAATGATCTGACAGAAGTAAGAGGTGAAGAATTATTAACGGTTTGGGAACCAACAATTTCTTACAATAAGGATTTAGCAGGCAAGAGTAATTTAAATGTCGTACTTGGATTTACAGAGCAGCGAATTGATTTTAGAAATCTTGCTGTATATGTGCAAGGATTGCCTACAAACAACATCCAGGTAATTGGTGCAGCATCCCCAGCTAATGTTCAAAATGTGGGAGGTGAAGATCGAACAAGTGGATTGCGATCATTATTTGGTAGAGTTAATTATAATCACAATGATAAGTATCTCTTTCAAGGTACCTTGAGAAGGGATGCATCTTCTAGGTTTGGCCCAGATTTTAGAGTTGGCTATTTCCCATCATTTTCAGCAGGTTGGAAAGTGCACAACGAAGACTTCTTTAATTCCTCTGCCCTTACAAGGTTGAAGTTGAGAGCTGGATGGGGCCGATTGGGTGCACAAAATATTCCTGATTTCTCTTTCCAGTCGGTATTTAATTTGACTTCAGGAGCATCATTTGGCGGTGCCCTTGTCCCTGGATATGCCCAAACGGAATTGTCAGTTGAGGACATAAAATGGGAAGAAGCTACGACAATTAATGTCGGCGCAGATTTAGGTTTTCTTGACGATAAATTCCTTGTTTCGCTAGAATATTATAATAAAGATGTGGACGATGTATTGGTAGGTGTTAACCTGCCTTCAACTGCAGGTACCAGTTTACCAGTCATTCGAAATGCTGGTTCTATTAGCAATAGTGGGTTTGAAATTGAGGGTTTATATAGAGGTGGTTCATCCTCTGGCTTTTCTTATCAAGTAGGTTTAAATCTAGCAACCTTCAATAGTGAAATAACTGATTTGCCTAATCCGATTATAGGACCCTCAACAAGTGAAGATTTGACAAGAGTCAATCGATTTATAGAAGGAGAAGCGCCAGGTGTTTATTTTGGTTTTATCACCGAAGGAGTATATGCTGACGCGGCAGCAATTGAAAATGACCCCAATATTGCAAATGACCCGGTCAGAAGATCGCTTGTACAACCAGGAGATTTTATCAGAAGTGATATAAATGGAGACGGCATTATCAATGCAGAAGATCAAACCATTTTAGGTGACCCTACGCCAGATTTTATTTATGGCATTAATTTTAGCGGTCAGGTTTCGAATCTAGATTTTGGTGTATTTTTTAATGGTGTACAAGGAAATGAAATTTATAATTTAAATCGATTCTTTAATATTTTCTGGGCAGATGATAACAAACTCACTGATGTCCTTCGAGCCTGGACACCACAGAACACGAATACAGATATTCCAAGATCAACAACATTGGATCAAGCTGAAAATCGAGCTCCAAGTTCATTTTTTGTTGAAGACGGTTCATACTTCAGATTAAGGAGTCTTGAATTAGGTTATACACTTGATGCTGCATCTATTTCGAATTCATTGTCATCATTAAGAGTATTCGTAACTGGACAAAATCTATTAACAATTACAGGTTATAGTGGTTATAATCCAGACGTTTCATCTACAAATGGAGGTAGAGCCAATAGAGATACAGGTTTTGCAGGAAATAGAGTTGATGTTAATCCGTTACTAGGAAGAGGATTAGATTCCCGTGCTTATCCGAATGCAAGAGCCATCATTTTTGGCGTACAAGCTAATTTTTAAATTGATTAAACATTCTTAATATGAATACACACAAAATATATTCGCTTTTACTAACAGTAGCGTTTGCTTCATTCATTGTCGTTAGTTGTAATGATGACTTATTGGATCAAGTCAATACAAATACTGTTTCTACAGGTAATTTTTGGCAGACTGAAACTGATGCCATTAATGCGACAAATGGAATGTATCACCCTATTACCAATACCTTCTTTTGGGGGAGGATTATTCACACAGGTGCAATGCTGCGATCAGATGCTTTTAATATCAGACCGTTTGGTGTGAATACTGCAATGTCCACTCTTCAAGGAACGCCAGGTGTAGCTCGTTGGGCTACTGAAATTTGGCAAGAACCTTTCAAATCAATTTTTAGAGCTAATTCTATTATTGAGAATGTTGGGTCACAAATTCCAAATAGTGAAATATACCTGGGACAAGCTTATTTCATGAGAGCATTTTCACATTGGTATTTATTAAATCTTTTTGGAAATATTCCTTTGATTACAAGTACACCGCAAACAGATGAAGAATTTTTTCCTTCTCAAGTGTCAAGAGATGCAGTTTGGGATGCCATTATAGCTGATTTAGAATTGGCTGAAGGATTATTGCCAGCTGAATGGGGAGCTAACGATATGGGTAGACCAACATCTGGATCAGCTGCTGCTCTAAGAGGTAAGTCCTTTTTATATCGAGGCGACTGGGCTAATGCATCAGCAGCTTTTCAAACTGTAATCAATAGTGGTCGATATAGTTTACTTCCTGCTGAAAATTACGAAGACAATTTCGGGCAGGTTAATGAAAACAATTCGGAATCAGTTTTTGAATTACAGTATTTAGGACTTGAATCTTTTTCCTGGGGTGTTGACATCCCTGGAGTAGGTACACTAGGTAACTACCATATCGATTATGCACCACCAACTAAATCTCCTGATCAATCCCATTTTGTGAATACCTGGGTGCGAGATTTATTTGAAGCTAATGGTGAAACCATCAGACGTAATGCTACACTTGCATATGATTATCCTGGTTCATTAGGTTATGGTGGTACTCCATATCTAGAAGATTTTGCTGGTGACATTGAAGTTGCTAACAATGATGGAATGGAACCTATATTCACTAAGAAATATGCTGGTTTAGACATAGGGGAGAGAGATGCTGTAGACTTCTTAGGTACTAATGTTGGCAATAATTGGAGGATTATCAGATATGCAGATGTCTTGCTTATGATGGCAGAAGCTCTGAATAATCAAGGAAATACCGCTGAGGCTTTAGGATTTGTAAATCAAGTCAGAGAACGTGCACAAGTCGATGCATTGTCGATTACAAGTCAAGCGGAAATGGCTCAGGCTATAATTGATGAACGAGTGTTAGAACTAACAGGAGAGGGTCATCGATTTTTTGATCTGGTCAGATGGGAGTTGGCTGATGATTTCTTAGGAACTACTTCCTTGCATGGAGATCATCCAAAATCATTAAGTGGAGGAGTATTCCAATCAGGTAGAGATGAATTTATCTGGGTACCAGTTTCAGAGTTGAGTGCAAATGCTAACTTGACTCAGAATCCAGGATATTAGAAGTAATAGTTTTTTCATAATTCAAACGGCCATCCTTAGCCAAGGGTGGCCGTTGATTAATCTTCAATTATTAGATTATCAATTGCCATAGTTGTTATTCTCTTGTTGTGCGCTTGCAGTCAATTAATCATTGATGACACACCAGGTATATGGACAAGAATAATCGAATTGGATTTTGAGAATTCTATAGAAGATACTGAGTTGAGTGTTTTTGATTACCATTACCTTTACAATGGAGGTGGTGTTGGTGTCGCGGATTTCAATTTGGATGGACATAAAGATATCTTCCTTGGTGGCAATCTGGTTTCAAGTAGTTTAATGATTGGAGATGGTGATTTACATTTTACTGACCATACAACTGAGGCTGGCTTGGTAACTAGCGATTGGATTAATGGTATCAGTGTTGTAGACATCAACCATGATGGAAAACCTGATCTTTATTTATCTGTTGGCGGTCCAAATTGTCAATCCATGGAGTCATGTGAGAATCTGCTATACTTAAACAAGTCTACAGACGAATTTTTGAAATTTGAAGAAGTAGCAGAGGAATATGGTTTAGACATTAAGGGCTACTCCCAACAAGGCTTGTTTGTTGATGTCGATCTCGATGGTGATTTGGATTTGTATCAGGTACAGAATTATGTTGATCCACAAACAAAGAATTACCCTAAACCAAAACGATATTTCTCCAAAAAATCACACGATAAATTATTTATCAATATGGAGGTAGAAACAGGAGTGATTGCATTTGAAGATCGCTCTAAAACATGGAATATCGAGGCTCCAGGTTTTGGTTTAGGTATCGCAATGACGGATGTTAACCAAGATGGATATCCTGATTTGTACATTGCAAATGATTTTATATCTGATGACATTTTATATATCAACGAGAATGGAAAATCATTTAGAGATGAATCTTCATCCTTACTTAAGCACACAAGCTATAATTCTATGGGAGTAGATATAGGAGATATCAATGGGGATTTATTAGAAGATATATTAGTTGTAGATATGCTCCCTTCAAATAATGCTCGACAAAAAACGATGCTTGGTGCAATGAATTATGACAAATACCAATTGTCACTTTCTGAAGGATATCGATCGCAATTCATCCAAAATACACTTCAACTAGCCCACGGATCTGTGAATAATCAGACTGCAAGTTTTACTTGTATTTCAAGAGCTTTAGGAATTCATCAGACAGATTGGAGTTGGTCACCACTTATTGCAGATTTTGACAACGATACTGATGCCGATATTTTTATCACTAATGGCTATGGAAAAAACATTACTGATCTCGACTTCGTAAATTATCATGCGAATCCGACTGGCTTTGGCTCAAAAGAACAAGCTATAAATAAGATTAAAGTAGATATAGAAAAACTACCTGACGTAAAACTCTCTAATGTGTACTTTGAGCAAACAGGTGATTACGATTTTTTGAAACACAATTCATTCAAAAAAACAATAACAAATGGAGCCGCCTATGCTGACTTGGATGGTGACGGTGATTTAGATATTGTACAGAATAATCTAAATGATAAAGCGACTATTTTAGTTAATGAGAGTAAGCTAAATCATATTGCGATTTCACTGGCTGAGACAAATTACAATACTTGCTCAATTGGTAGCCAGGTATCTATTCTGTTGTCTGATGGAAGATGGCTAAGCAAGTTGCATTCTCCAGTAGAGTCATACATATCTACTATGGATAATGACTTAGTCTTTGGCACTGGAAAGCGACAGGTAGAGAAAATTCTTGTTGAATGGGTCGGTGGCGGAGTATCAACACTTCAAGGACCTTTTTTAAATGAAACTATTGTTATTGACAAATCAACTCAGAATATTGAACCTGACTCCAGGAAGGAAAAACGGATTACAATTTTTAATGAACCGATACAAGTACTAACGTCCTCAACTCCTCAAGAAAGTAATCATGATTTTTCTGAACAGCCACTTCTTCTAAAACAAATTCAAAATGATGGGATCCATCAAAGTACATTAAGAAATGCTGATAAAGAAAGACTCATCATAGGTTACGATGAACATATTTACCAGGTGAATAGCTCATCTTTTTCAAAGACACTAATTCATGAATTTAATGGTAGCTTGTTCGATTTGAAAACAGGAATGCTGGATGGAAAACCTAGCATTGTCTTTGTGTCGGATAATGAAGATGAATCAACGTTGACTGTATTGCAAGAAACAGCAAATGCATGGACCGCTATTCAATCCTTAGTCTTGCCACAAGGTAAATATCAAGTCGCCATAGGGAATTGTAATTCTGATGATAGCAAGGAAATTTTAGTTGCCAAGCAACCTATAGCAAAGACCTTTCCTCTAAATCCTGGATTAGATATATGGTTCTATACTGTTAGTAGTGATGGCTTAAAGAGACAAGAAGATCCTGTCTTGAGTGAAGTTGATGGATTTATCACAGACCTGGAATTTATCGATTTGGATAATGATGATATCGATGAATTATTTGTCACAGGGGAGTGGATGACTCCACTGTTGTTTTCTAAAACCAATGGTCATTGGACTAACGTATTTAATTCAGACCAAGCGAATCTTTCAGGGCTATGGCAGTCTTGTTCTTTCACAGATGCCGATCAGGATGGTGATGTCGATATCCTATTAGCTAACTGGGGTATAAATTCAAAATTAAAAGCCACTCATGAGCATCCAATAGAATTAGTAATTAGTGATCTTGATGGAAATGGAAAAGCTGATCCATTGGTTGGTTATTACAACAAGACTGAACATAAAACATTCTGTTACCAGACGAGAGACGATGTGGCAAAACAACTTCCTTCGATCAAGCAATATTATCCAGATTACGAATCGTATGGAGAGGCGACTTTCAGCGAATTGTTGACTCATTATTCCACGAAAGTGGATACGAAAAAAATGGACGAAATGAAATCTGTACTTTTAGAAAATAAAGGCGACTTAAGTTTCCAAAAAAGGAAATTGCCTAAGGAGATACAATTTTCATTAGTCAATCAATTCCATATACAAGATTTAGATAAAGATGGCAAAGACGATATTCTTGTTCTTATGAATGATGAAAGTGCAGAGATTCACAATGGTAATTTGGATGGAACTAACAGTCTTGTCTTGATGAATAGAGGGAACTTAAACTATGAAGTATTATCAGCACAAAAATCAGGATTTTCAGTAAATGAACCTGCATATCAAGCAATAGAATTACCTGATAATAGCGTCTTAATAAGCACAAATAAAAATATCAGTCAGTATACATTCTCAAATCATCTACTCTTATGAAAACAACATATATCTGAAGACCGAAAAATATTCTTAAATGCTTGTAATTGACAGAACGAAACCTATTCCTTACGAACCAACTGTTGCTGGTGCTAACAGCGCACATGTCAAGTTAGAGAAGGTTAATGATGCAGATGATATTGTCACGTATCGGTTATCCATCCCAAAAACCTATGCAAATGAAAAATTAAGTGTGCAGTGGAAGCTTGCAAATGTTGCGGTAAAAGGAACATGGTCCAGTACTACTGTCCTCGATAAAAGATATCGAACAGATTGGGAACTGCCACAAGTGAATTCTTCTATATACAGCGATCTGCCAATTTTTTGTTTATTTGGTTATCAAGATGAAAATGTCTTGACAGTTGCTTGTTCAGATGCCGTCAATGAGCTACAAATGAAATGTGCTCTTCGCGAAGAAGACAATCACTTTTATTGCTCCTTACACTTTTGTGTGGATTCCGTTTTGATGGAAGATTATTCCACGTGTATTTATATTGATGAACGAAAAATCGATTTTAGTAAAGTAGTAATGGATGCAAGAGATTGGATAGTAAATACTGCAAAAATCCAACTAGCCCCAGTACCAAATCTTGCTAAAAAACCAGTATATAGTACTTGGTATACATTCCACCAACATCTGGAGAAAGATAGTCTGATTGCTGAATGTAAAGAAGCTAAATCTTTTGGATATGATGTAGTCATTATCGATGATGGATGGCAAACCAACGATGGCAATAGAGGCTATGACTATACAGGAGATTGGGAGCCAGAACGGTTTGAAGATTTACCTTCAGTTATAGCAAATTTACAAGAGTTAGGTATGTCAGTAATGCTTTGGTTTTCAGTTCCTTTCTGTGGCATTAAATCAAACGCGTACAAGCACTTTAAAGGAAAATTTCTAACAGAGAATCACCACTGGGCTCCCGTATTGGATCCTCGATTTTCTGAGGTTAGAGAATATCTCGTTGGTAAGTACGTGAGAGCGATTAGAGAATGGAAATTAGATGGTCTCAAACTAGATTTTATCGATGACTTTAAAGTCTATCCTGAAACTGAAATAGATCAATTGAATGGAAGAGATACATTATCGGTAGCACAAGGATGCAATACATTAATCCAGGAAATCAAACAAGCATTGTATGAGATTAATCCGGATGTATTAATTGAATTCAGACAAAAATACATTAGTCCGGCATTGGCATCTCTCGGTAATATGTTTAGAGCATTTGATTGTCCCAATGATCCTTTGATGAATCGAGTGCGCACCACTGATGTCAAACTTATTTGTGGTCAGGCGGCTGTTCACTCCGATATGTTGACTTGGAGTAGTAAAGAGTCAGTAGAGCATAATGCCTTGCAATTCACAAGTATTTTATTTTCAGTGCCTCAGCTTTCGGTAAGACTTGCTGAGAGATCTGCTAAAGAAAAACAGATGATTCTCTTTTTCACTTATTATTGGTTGCAAAATGAACATGTTTTATTGAGTGGAAAATTTATTGCACGAGGACCTTTATCAAACTATCATACATTGGAAGCTGTAAAAGATGACAAACAAATTATTGGTGTATATGATGAGATAGTCATACTATTGAATAACAACTTGAAATATATCGATATCATTAATGGTAAAATGACAAGAAATATCTATTTCAGTAACAACATTGATATTGATACTACTTACATTGTACAGATAGTGAATTGTTTGGGCGAAGATGTGACTAATGAATTCGAACATCAATCTCATCTATTTACATGCCCTCCTAATGGCATCATCAAGTTAACGTCTAAATAAATGACTACATAAGTATCCTGATTTGGATATTTCTGAATATTCATTTGACTATGGTAATAAAACGGCAACAATTCCTTTTCCAACAAATAGATCGCGACATACAGAATAAACTAAAAGGCGATTGGGATATCATTAGTCGTGCTCCTGGTAGGATCAACTTAATAGGAGAGCATACAGACTATAACGGTGGATTAGTGTTCCCAGCAGCAATAGATAAGTACATGTATTTTGCTTGTAGACAAAATGGGACACGTTTTATACATGTTGAAGCTCTTGATACGAAAGAGAATTACTCCATAGATCTTGATGAGTTAAAGAAAACACCACTATTGTGGGCAGACTATCTAACTGGGGTATTAGATCAGTTCGCAAAAAGAGGATATAAACTTGAAGGTTTGGATGTTTGTTTTACCAGCGAAATTCCAATAGGTTCTGGACTTAGTTCTTCTGCTGCATTGGAGATAGCTTTTATCCTGGCAGTGTCTGCTCTCCATGACATCCAATTAGATAATTGGGAAATGATAGACATATCCAATACATCCAATCATGAGTTTCTTGGGATCAAAATTGGAATCATGGATCAGTTTGCTTCTTTGTTTGGGAAGAAGGACAAACCAATGATATTGAACTGCGAAAATAAGAAGTATGAATATGTAGATACTGACCTGGGAGATTATGAGTTGCTATTGATTAATTCAAATGTAAAGCACAATCATCAATCATCTGGCTACAATGACAGAGTGAGGGAATGCAAACAAGCACTTAAAGAGGTAAGGCAACTATTCCCTGATGTAAAATATTTATGTGCAGAATATGATATATCAAAAGTAGATTTCTCTTCTAAAGAAGTGGAGAATAGAGCAAGGTATCTTCAGCAAGAGAATAAAAGAGTCAAAGCATTTAAGAATGCTATAGTGCAAAATGACCTATCCACTTGTGGTCAATTATTAACGGACAGCCATAACGGGTTATCAAAATTATATGACGTAAGTTGCAAAGAGCTTGACTTCTTGGTTGATCTTTTATTGCCTATTGATGAAGTCCTTGGGTCTAGAATGATGGGTGGTGGATTTGGGGGCTGTACAATTAATCTTATTCACCATTCTGCAAAAGAATTGATCTTATCGACAGTATCCAAAAAATATAGACATCGGTTTAATACTGAGCCAGACTTTTATTCAACTGCAATTTCAAATGGTGCTGGTTTAATGGAATTGAATTAATTCGGCAAGAGGTCGAAGACCCAATGCCATTTAGTTAAGAGAATTTCAAAGCGCCGTTAGGTGCGTCATCT
>CAYNMW010000128.1:0-12508 GCA_964398295.1 uncultured Saprospiraceae bacterium
TGAGACCAGAGATTGTCGAGCATTATACAATTTGACTGATATAACTGCAGAAAGTGGTTGTCCAGATTCTGATGATGTGGGTGATGCAACACAAAGTTTACCAATTGATGAATACCCTTGGATGGCACAACTAGTATCAGAATTTGATTGCGCAAGTTTAACTGTGCAACAATATGAAGTGAGTGTTTTTTCCTTTTTCTATTTTGTAGATGACACACAATCAAGATTGTTTTTTCAGGATGGAACACCGTATTGTACGGCAACACCAACATTTGATTGTCTCGAGATTTATGGATTGAGTTCTGATAATCTTGTGAATGAATGGGCATGTCAAGGTGAGACATCCACTACAGAAGCTGGGGCGATAAGTGGAAGAATCACTGACACTAGGGGATTTCCAATTGCAGGAGCAGTGGTGAGTATCATTGATGGAGCTTTTGCTAATACAAGCGCTATAACAGACAGTGAAGGTTTGTATAAGCTAAACTTGGATGGAGAACCTAGTTCAAGTGTCCTAAGTGTAAGCTATACGGCTGGAAACGAATGCATGAATGTATTTGACCTTGCCATAACACGTGCTTACATATTGGGCATATTTGCTGATGGTGAAGAGTTGGGTTCCTTGCCAGCAAGTGTTTTTGCAATGGATTTTAGTGGAGCAGAATTTATTGATGGCGTAAAAGAATCAATTATTGAAGGAGTGTCGACATTAGATATAGTGCTAATGCAAAGTGTTCTCACAGATATAGATTCGGACAATAATCTTTGGCGATTTTATCCGGAGAATAGCGCTTTGGTTGATGGATCAAGATATCAAGTTGATCGATTCGCCATAGTAGATTCATCAACAGATAATGCAAATTTTGTAGGCTTCCAACTAGGCGATATCGATGATTGTAGTAGTTATGATCGAACAGTACGAAGTGGCTTTAGAATAATTGAAAATGAACTCGAATCAACTGATGTGCAAAAGTGTTTTGATCTCTTTTCCGTGGCACCATATCTTACTAGTGCAATTGAAATAACATTTCAGTCGGATCCTAAAAATGCAATTTTGTCTTCATTTTCTACCGATATATTCGAAGATGCAGATTTTAGCAACTTCAGTGAAACAAATGACGAAGGGGAGGTAAAATTTGTCTGGATGAGTAATAATAATATTACTGACGGTGTATTCTTTGAACAAGGCGTAACGATTATGACCTTTTGTGCACAATTACAGTCAACTGAGACAGTTAGCGCTGACATTATTATTAAGGATGTAGGAATTGTTACACCAGAATTTGAATACATAGGTATTCCAGACGACAGGACGTCATTTGAATTTGCAGGAAGCGATAGTGCCTTTGCACCAGATTTTATAGCAAGCTACCCATGGGCAGAATCTACATTGAATTGCGATGAAGTGTCAACGATAACAGAATATACGAGTGGAATTTTCCGATTTCTATATGTAGAACCAGCAGGTGAGTTGTACTTCCAAGATGGTACTTTTTATTGTCAAGAAGCAGAATCTTTTAATTGTAGACAGATATATGAGTTGACTCAGCAAACAAACCAGTGGTCTTGTGACGGTGCTGGGTTTAAGGAGGAGTCCATTGCCAGATTAAAATCAATTTCGCAAAGTACAGACTTAAGGGTGTTTCCGAATCCTGTGAGGGATGTAATTACTGTTTCCATTAGCGAATCAATTAATCAAGTATCTGTGTACAACAGTTCAGGTCAGCTTGTCAAACAAATAAGGGAGTCTAATGGAGGAGTATTACAAATTGATTTGCAACATGTGGAGAGTGGTATGTATGTACTTAAAGTCGAAACAGACTCTAATACTTTTATCGAAAGAATAATCAAATCTTCCTATATTAGGTAGATGGCCGCAGAACAAATCTTCCTCTATACAACTTGGTTGGCGTTGGCTGGCTGGGTTGTATTGATTTTGGCGCTCTTTTTTAAGATTCCGTACAAGACGGTGACATGGAGCATCATTCCTATTTTATTGAGTATCGTTTATGCTTATTTGGTCTTTACTTATTTTGGTGATGCTGAAGGTGGATTCGATACACTGGATGAGTTGTCACAGCTATTCCAAAACAAACACGCCTTATTGGCAGGCTGGATTCATTATCTCGCTTTTGATCTTTGGCTAGGGTATTGGCAACTAAGAGATGCCAAAGAAAAGAATGTGAATAGGTGGTTGCTTATCCCTTGTTTTTTCTTCACTTTGATGTATGGTCCAGTTGGTTTACTGTTGTATTTGATTATCAGAATGGTGAGTACCAGAAAATTAATCCATGAAAATTTCTAAAATTTTAGCAGAGATTTTTGGGCGTGATCCCTTGTTGTATAGAGTAGGGTTCATCATGTTCATTACAGGAATTTTATTGGTCGTGCCAATGCTCATTGATGATCGCTTAGTCTCAGGAATCAATCCATGGATTAAGCCCATGAAATTTTGTTTTTCTATTGGTATATATTCCTGGACCATAGCCTGGTTTTTAAAGGAGTTAAAACAGCCATACATCAGGTCATCTAAAATTATTTCCAGAGTGACTGCTGGGGTGATGGTGCTAGAAATTTTTATCCTCCTATTTCAAGCCTTCAGAGGTGTGCCATCACATTTCAACATGTCAACTGCACTAGATGGTATTCTCTTTGGATCTATGGGTATGTTGATTGGCATATCCACCTTCTTATCAATTTGGATGATGATGTTGTTTTTATTTGGCAAGGTATCTATTCATCCTACATATCGGCTAGGTATAATTCTAGGATTTGCCGTATTCCTTATTTCAAGTTGGATAGGAGGGCAGATGATTGCAAACAATCAACATAGTATAGGTGTTGCTGACGGCGGACCCGGAGTGCCATTTTTTAATTGGAGTATGGAAGGTGGAGATTTGCGAGTAAGTCATTTTTTTGGATTACATGCCTTACAGATCATTCCGTTGGTGAGCTACTGGTTGAAAGAGAAAGTAGGATCAAAGCAGCAGTTATTATTGGCTGTATTCACAACTGGATATATTGCTATTTTGTATTTGTTGTATAGTCAAGCGATGGCAGGAAAGTCTTTGTTGTCTATGTAACAATACAAGGGGTCAAGAACCAATGTCATTTAGTTAAGAGAATTACAAAGCGCCGTTAGGTGCGAAATATTTGGAGGGCATATCAACACTCAACACTTGCCAAGGCACGAGGCACTATTAAAGTTTCCCTTCTATATTAAACTGATCCTTCAAAATACGTTGGTAATCCTCTGCCTCACTTCTGGTTTCAAATTCGCCCATATACACTTTATAGATCACATTCGCTGAGACAATGTCTTTGACAATATATATGGGATCAAGAAAGGTTTGTTTGAGTACTTGATGATAATTGTGTGCACTTGTCTGATCGCGGAATGTACCTACCCATACTCTGTGTTTGTCAGGTCGGATTGGTGTATTTGTGGAATAACGCTGTGAGGAAGAGACTACATTTTTCACCGTTTTGGTGCGATGAGTTGATGGCTTATGTAAATCTAACTTCGATGGCGAACTGTTTGTTTTGTGTCTGATGACAACACGATTAGACTTATGGTCATGTTGCCTCAAGATCTTAACCATTCTGGATGGTGGAAGAGTTTCTTCTATTCGGTCTACCAATTTACCTTTAGAATTAAAGATCAACATTGTTGGTAAGGCAGAAACCTTATATTTTTCTTTTGCTTCAAACCCATCAAATTCTTCAATGTTTACTTTTATAGCAATGTAATTTTCATTCAACAAGTCCGATACAGTTTCGTTTGCAAACGTTGTTTGATCCATCCATTTGCATGGACCGCACCAGCTAGCATAAAACTCAATGAAAGCCAACTTACCCATAGATCCTGCCAGTGATTTTGCTTCATCGACACTTGCTGAGTAAAATATGACCCCTTTTCCTTCAAGTGTGTTCTCTCCAAGAACAGAGCTTGTAAGGACTAAAAAACCAAGTATTGCAAATATGTACTTCATAACAGATAATGGTTAGTTGTTATTTATAAAACATTGATTATCTGTAAGTAGTAATCCAATTATTGTACCAAAGAGGATGTTCTACTAAAAGAACTAAACACACATAGTATATAATTTATAATTTATATATAATGTATTGATATAGAGTATTTAATGAATTAGAATTGCATATATATTTAAAGAAATATATCATTCTGTTGTCATTGAAACCTAACAGTCACTAACATTTTTTTACCTTGCGATCGATTCATTTTAAATCAAAGAGAATGTCCGAAGTTTACGCTTCTATTAGTGCTGTTCATGGCTATGTTCCTGATGATGTGGTTACCAACCATGACCTTGAAAAAATGGTTGATACTTCTGACGAATGGATAGTATCAAGGACTGGCATTAGAGAACGTAGGATGCTGAAAGACCCAGGGAAAGCAACGACTGATATGGGCGCTGAAGTTGTCAAGGGTTTATTAGAAAAATCTGGTACGAACCCTGATGACATCGATTTGCTTATACTGGCAACGGTGACTTCAGATATGAACTTTCCTGATGGAGCAAACACGATCTGTGATAAATGTGGCATCAACAATGCTTTTGGTTTTGATATGAGTGCTGCATGTTCTGGATTTGTATTTGCCCTATTTACAGGAGCGCAATTCATAAAATCAGGAGCCTATAAAAAAGTAATTGTTCTTGGTGTAGATAAAATGTCTTCTATTGTTGACTATACTGATAGGACAACATGTATTATTTTTGGAGATGGTGGTGGTGGAGTTTTATTGGAGCCAGCAATCGATGGATATGGGATTCGTGATGCAGTGTTAGGAGGAGATGGTTCGGGTAGAAAATTTCTTCATCAAAAAGCTGGTGGTTCATTAAAACCAGCAAGTGCGGAAACAGTTGCTGCAAAAGAACACTTTGTTTATCAAGATGGTAAACCAGTATTTAAAGCAGCAGTCACTGGAATGCAAAATTCTATTAAAGATGTATTGCAAAGAAACAAACTCACTAAAGATGACATAGATTGGATTGTGCCACATCAGGCAAATCTTCGAATTATCAATACATTGGCTTCTATGCTTGATTTCCCAATGGAGAAAGTAATGGTAAATATTGACAAATACGGGAACACAACAGATGGTACTATACCTTTGTGTTTGTGGGAATATGAGCCTCAATTGAAAAAAGGTGATAAATTGATCTTGACCGCCTTTGGTGGTGGGTTTACATGGGGGTCGCTCTTTTTGGAATGGGCATACGACGCTAAATAAACAAAAAAGCTAAATTAGAATATGGCAAATACATCTGACATTAAAAATGGATTGTGCATGAACTATAACCATGATGTCTATAAGGTTATAGAATTTTTGCACGTTAAACCTGGAAAAGGTCCTGCTTTTGTGCGGACCAAACTTAAATCATTAACCAATGGCAAAGTATTAGACAATACATTTCCTGCTGGCCATAAGATTGATGTCGTGAGAGTAGAGAGACGTACTTTTCAATACTTGTATTCAGATGATACGGGGTTCCATTTTATGAATAATGAAACCTATGATCAAGTTGCAATTCAGGAAAAACTGATTGACAATTCAAAATTTCTAAAAGAAGGTGCAACAATTGAAATCTTGTACCATGCAGAAAAAGATACACCTTTGTCAATTGAGTTGCCTCAATATGAGACATTTGAAATTACGCAGACTGATCCAGGAGCGAAAGGAAACACCGCTACAAATGTGACAAAGCCTGCCAAAATAGAAACAGGTGCAGAAATCAAAGTCCCGATTTTCATTAATGAAGGAGATAAAGTAAAAGTAGAAACCGCTACAGGTAATTATATCGAACGCGTAAAATAGTCTGTCATGACAGTAAAAGATATCAAGGAACTTATCAAGTTAATTGATGAGTACAAATTGGCCGAATTTAAACTTGAAGATGGCGACTTAAAGTTGACCATACGTTCAAATACATATGCCAAGGAAGTTCCAGTTGTTGCTCAGGCACCAGTCTTAGTGACACCACCTGCTCCGGCTATAGCTGCCGCAACTCCGCCATCAGCTCCAGTAGCAAGCGGCGTTTCTGACGATGCAGCTAGCCAGGATAATTTATTAGAGGTGAAATCACCAATCGTCGGTACTTTTTATCGCTCTTCAGCACCAGACAAACCACCATTTACCAAAGTAGGCGATACAATAAATGAAGGTGATGTAGTCTGTATTGTGGAGGCTATGAAATTGTTCAATGAAATCGAAAGTGAGGTAAGCGGTAAGGTTGTCAAAGTGTTATTGGAAGATGCTTCACCAGTAGAATATGATCAGGTTTTATTCCTCGTTGACCCCAACGGGTAAAACAACATCTTATGTTTGAAAAGATCCTAATTGCCAATAGAGGAGAGATAGCCTTACGTATTATACGTACTTGCAAAGAAATGGGTATCAAAACAGTAGCTGTCTACTCGACTGCTGATAGAGAAAGCTTGCATGTTCGTTTTGCAGATGAAGCAGTATGCATAGGTCCTCCATCATCAGCAGAGTCCTACCTCAATATATCTAAAATCATGGCTGCTGTAGAGATAACAAATGCAGATGCCGTTCATCCGGGCTACGGTTTCCTTGCGGAGAATGCAGACTTTGCAGAAATATGTACAGAATATAATGTCAAATTTATCGGTCCCTCTGCCAACATGATTCGTAAAATGGGTGATAAGGCAACTGCAAAGGCCACAATGATAAAGGCAAAAGTACCTGTAGTACCTGGATCAAAAGGCTTAGTTCCAAACGCAAAAAAAGGTATTGAAGTTGCTAACGAAATCACCTACCCAGTCATCATAAAAGCAACAGCAGGTGGTGGTGGTAAAGGTATGCGTATCGCCTGGAATGATGAAGAATTTGAAGAAGCCTGGGATAAAGCGAAAATGGAAGCAGGTGCATCCTTTGGGAATGACGGTCTGTACATTGAAAAATTTATTGAAGAACCAAGACACATCGAGTTTCAAATCATCGGTGATCAAGCTGGTACAGTGGTTCATTTATCTGAGCGTGATTGTTCCATTCAGCGACGACATCAAAAATTGGTGGAAGAATGTCCATCACCATTCATGACAAAAGCCCTTCGCAAAAAGATGGGAGATGCTGCTATCAAAGCAGGAGCATCAATCAAATATGAAGGGCTGGGCACAGTAGAATTTTTGGTAGATAAAAACAAAAAATTCTACTTCATGGAAATGAACACAAGAGTGCAAGTAGAACATCCAGTTACAGAAGAAGTCATCGAACACGATTTGATTAAAGAACAAATTAAAGTAGCAGCTGGTGAAAAGATAGAGGGTAAAAACTACGAGCCAAAAATGCATGCAATTGAATGCAGAATCAATGCTGAAGATCCTCACAATGATTTCAGACCAAGTCCGGGTTATATCACTTCTTTTCATAGTGCTAAGGGACAAGGCGTTCGAGTAGATACTCATGTCTATGCAGGCTATACAGTACCTCCATATTATGATTCGATGATTGCAAAAATCATCTGTAGAGCACGTACTCGTGAAGAATGCATCACCAAAATGAAACGTGCCCTTGATGAGTTTATCGTTGAAGGTGTAAAAACAACAGTTCCATTTCATAAACAATTGATGAGGGATGAAAAATTCATCAGCGGTAAATTTGATACCAGTTTCATGAATGATTTTGAACTTGAGTAGTGTTTGAGGTATTCAAACAATTACCCGTTTCCATCAACAATTACAAGGGACCACTTGTCTTAGTAGCCTTTTTTCATCTGTTTGCAGCAGTGTTTACTGTCATTAGCATTCCAATGATTATACCCTTCTTTCAATTATTGTTTGAAGCAGGGTCAGGTGCGGCAGTCAATCCTAATGCTAGTCAACTTGAACAATTACTATTCAATCGAGTTAATGAGGGAATCCAATCGGTAGGCAAACGACAAACTGTATTATGGATTTGTCTTGTATTCATCATCGTCTTTTTCTGTAAAAATTTATTCAGATATCTCGCAATGTATACAATGACTCCGATTCGCAATGGTTGGATAAAGGATATGCGAATGGAGTTATTCGAACAATACAACCAACTCAGTTTGCAAGGCTTGAAAAAAACGAAAAAGGGATCATTGATAGCCAATATGCTTACTGATGTTCAGGAAGCAGAATGGATGTTGAGACACTCCTTGGAAACAATTATCAAATCACCTTTGATCATTATTGGCTGCGTCGGATTCATGATATATCTAAATCCTCGTTTAACCATTTTCGTTGTCATCTTACTGCTGTTCACTATACTGGTTATTGGAGGCATATCAAGGAAGTTGAAGCAGGAGTCTAAGGTCGCCCAACAATACCTGGCAGATATTAGTACACAGGTAGATGAAAGTGTAAGTGGTTATTCGGTTATTAAAAGTTATAATGCATCTACATACATCCGGGATCGCTTTCATGCTTTGAATAGCGGTTTTACATCCATCTACAATAAGGTCCTACGGAGAAGAGATTTGGCCTCGCCTTTATCTGAAATACTTGGTGTCTCTATTGTAGTTGTGTTGCTTTGGTATGGTTCCAGAGAAGTCTTCAATGCAAAGATGAGTCCTCAAGCTTTTTTTGCTTTCTTATTTGCTTTCTTTCAAATTATAGAACCTGCTAAAAGTTTTGCTACAGCATATTATACCATCCAAAAAGGCATGGGCGCATTAGAAAGAATCAATGATGTATTTGCTATTCCAGTTGTCAATCATTCTGGCAGTATTCAAATCAACTCATTCGCAGATGCCATTCGTTTTGATCATGTCAGTTTCAAACATGAAGATGAAACTGAGTCGTTGATTGATGACCTTAATTTCACAATAAAAAAAGGAGAAATTGCCAGTATCAAAGGTCCATCTGGAATTGGAAAGACAACAGTACTTCAATTATTACTTCAATTTTTGCAACCAACTCGAGGATCAATCACCATTGATGGTGTCCATGCAAGTGAAGTCGATTTGACCAGCTATCGAGACCAAATGGCATATGTAGATCAACAAATCAACATCTTGCATGATACAGTAGAAGACAACATTTGTCTGGGTAAAACGATAGATCAACAGCGATTAGAAGGCTGTTTGAGAGATGCTTTTGCATGGGAATTTGTAGAGGCACTACCGAATGGAACAAAGCAAATTCTTGCAGACCAGGGATCCCGACTTAGCGGTGGACAAAAACAACGAATTGCATTAGCAAGAGCATTTTATCATGACGCACCAATTCTGATCCTTGATGAAGCAACCAATGCAGTTGACGAGGAATCTAAATTATTAATTGTGAAAGCTATCCAGCGAAAGAATCGTGATCAAGGTTTGACCGTCATTCTTGTCAGTCATGATGAGCAATTACAAACGATTGCACATCAGCATATTATATTGTAAAATTCTAGTACTCTTCCATAAACTACGTTGATTAAAAGCAAATTCTTATATTAGAAGAACTTACTATTACTAAACAAGTCATTTAATTGCTTTTTATAACTAACTAATTAAATAAACATTTATGGACTTAACTAGTATTTTAATCTGGGTTGTTCTAGGAGCCGTTGCAGGCTTTCTTGCCAATATGATCAAGCCAAATGGATTTGGCACAATAGGCACAGTTCTTTCAGGAATCGTTGGAGCTTTTCTTGGCGGTTTTATAGGAAACGCCTTGGGCATAGGAGCAGCCGAAACAGGAGGCCTTTCTATTGCAAGTATCATTACTGCTGTTGTTGGGGCCTTGATTTTTTCTTTCATCTTAGGATTTATAAAAAAGGCCACTTAAAAACGGTCAAATGAAATTCACGAGCCATCCGGACTCCCCATAATTATTGGGATATGACGGATGGCTTTTTTTATGCAAATACTCTCCGAACTGCTTGAATATTAGCTTATTCCATATGCGATTTACCTATTTATGTAAAAGAAAGGCATTTTTAGTGCTGTTAAGATAATTTTAGGACTCATATCGTTGTTAAACATCTATCTTGAGCACGATTTTGGTGCACCTATTGTTACGAAAGATCACACATATTATTTGTTTGTTGGCTCCTATGCTGACTACTGCACAACTTGTAGTAGATCACCATTCGTTGCCCGATTTTGGAGATACCATTTTGTACAAAACGGATAGAAAACCTCCAATTCAAATAGGGAATGGCGGTGAAAGTCAATTGTGGGATTTTAGTCGATTGTCCTCTCCATATTCCGATGAGATAAGCTTTAGTTCTCCTGCAGGCTTAGATGTGCATGCAGATATGGTTGTCAGACAAAATGGCAATCTTTTATTCTTATTGCATTGGTATGATTCTGATTTGATGATCATCGGTCAGTATGATAACCAACAATTATCCCAGGGCGTAAACAAAGTCAGCCGGTTTTCTGAGCCAGCCTTTTTTCGTAAAGAGAAGCTAAGTTATGGTGATTCATTCGAACAAGACTATATCCAACAGACAAGCTATGCTACTAACGA
This sequence comes from uncultured Saprospiraceae bacterium, assembly GCA_964398295.1. GTDB lineage: Bacteria > Bacteroidota > Bacteroidia > Chitinophagales > Saprospiraceae > CALFUK01. Next base: position 10,471 of record CAYNMW010000128.1, read on the forward strand.
TCTGTCTTTTGAATTACTCAATTCTTTAGCCGAAATTCCCGATTCCATAAATGTGATAAGAGAAACTAGGGTGAAATATGAGGTTGATGGATGGGGTACAGTTATTCTTCCCATATCACGAGAACCTGTCCTCCGACTACAGATTGACATGAAAGAAACGGTAAGTTACGTAGCAATAAAAGATGGACTGGAGACTAGAATTGGCCATCATAATTTCTTGGATCAATTGGTCGAGCCAGAAGAAATACGTGACATATCCTATCACTACTACAGTGAAGATAGTAAGATGCCACTGGTGATTGTAGAAACCGATAATCGTGGTGACGTCAAACAAGCAACTTTCCAAATCGATAAAGAAATTTTTAAAGAAGCATCACCATTTAACGAGGGCTATGGCCTGTCTGCCTATCCAAATCCATCCACAGGACCAGTAAGGTTTGATTTTTTTGGCTACCCACAAGGCAAGTACACCATTAAAGTGTTCAATACCATATTGAAAACCATTTGGTCAGAAACCTTTGAGATAGACCAAAATGGCGTAGTAGATATTGACCTTGGCTTCTTGCAAAAGGGAACTTATGTATATGGTGTTGACAATGAAAATGGAGAACGACTACTCACAAAAAAATTATTAATTATCAATCCGTAGCAACCTTTGCCGATTTGATGCAGTCTATTGGTTGGTGTTAATGTAATAATTGACAACGTAGGATTCAAAAGAGATTTAAGATTAGGTAGTTCTGGAGTAGCAATTGCGTTATTCCAAAGGGTAGAATTGTAAAAGATTCTACCCATTTTTGTTTTATGGATAGTTTGCTTCTTCCAAGCCCTTTACAGCCATTGCCAATTTCCAATGAGATGGGAATACAATTTTTATTAAAACGCGATGATCTCATCCACCCATTACTTTCTGGCAATAAGTGGCGAAAACTCAAATACCAAATCGGATATGCGCATATACATTCATTCAGTGGTTTACTCACTTTCGGTGGAGCCTTTTCCAATCATATTGTTGCCACCGCAGTAGCAGCTAATATGAAAGGGTTTAAGAGTATTGGAATCATTAGAGGTGAAGAAACATCTATTACAAACCATTCATTACAACTAGCGAAAAATAATGGGATGGAATTGTTGTTTGTCTCCAGAGAAGAATACAAGCAAAAAGAAAAAGGACAAACTGTCCAGCGATTTATTGGAGAAAACCCAGATTACTTACTTGTACCAGAAGGTGGCAAGCATACATTGGCTCTGAATGGAGTGGGAGAACTTGTCGATGAGGTTTTAGCAGAGGATGTCGGACAGATAGATTATATGGTTTGTGCTGTTGGTACAGGCACAACATTTGCAGGCCTTGCAAAGGCCAAGCACATCAAGCATTTAATTGGAATACCAGTTCTGAAACATCCAACAATTAAAAGTGAAATCGAACAAAGCTTTTTTCGATCTGAGCTTCATAAATCCTGTCAATTAATTCACGATTATCATTTTGGTGGATATGCCAAATTCAATGCTATCTTGATCGATTTTATGCATGATTTTTATGATACGCATCAAATACCAACTGATGTCATCTATACCTCAAAATTGATGTTCGCTGTGACCGATCTCCTACAGAAAAAATATTTTGAACAAAATGCAACAGTTGTTATTTATCACTCTGGTGGGCTCCAAGGGAATGCTGGTATGAATGAGCGATTTCCAGGACTCATTAATTTTTAATTCAAATATCTTAAGTACAAGGTATTCCAATAGTTATCAGGGTGCCTTGTCAGTTTTGTAATGAGTGGTTACCACCCCTCCTTTCAGACACCCCTCCAGTGGACGAGTGGCAACACTAGGTTGATGGGGTGGTCCCTTCTTTAACAGATATGTGAAATTGTATTGTGAAAGTTTTCAGATACGTTTCTCCATTTGCTTATATTACAATGTGAGCACAAAAACCCATCACAGCTTTTGCAGAATTTGCGAATCCCTTTGTGGACTGGAAGTCGACGTAGATAACAACAAGATTGTTGACATTCGTCCCGATGCAAATCAC
>CAYNMW010000129.1:0-12435 GCA_964398295.1 uncultured Saprospiraceae bacterium
CGTGTACATTTAATAAGTAATCATACATAACTTGAGAACCCCAATGTACATCATTGGCTACATCATCTTTATTGGTAGTCGTATTCCAATAATTATCATTTGTATTCATATCTTGGTTTTAATTTGCTTGGCTATAACTAGTCTATATCAACAGGTTTCCTACTTTTTTGCACGTTTATACTGATTACAAACAGCTACAAACGATTATAGCCGTTTATAATCACCTTCTACATTTCTACACATGGAATAGTCGTTTCAGTTTAGCCTTCCTAAGATAGGCATATTCTGCTGCAAATAAATACAACTTGGCCTAATAAATATTCACGATAGTAAATGTTAAACCAACTTCCACAACAGCTCATCCTCATATCCCACTAGTTCGCCACCTCCAGTGCACTTTGCCACAAAAGCAGGATTGGAAATAAAGGGTCCACCAAAGACAGCTAAATCAAAATGAACATCTGCAATGTCCTCCTCAACCTTCACTGGGTTGTAATCACCACAACCCATCAGATTACCCTTATAGTGTTTTCGTATAAAAGAATGATAAGTGTCATCCAGATAGTCAAATGATGCCCTTGCATCAGGTGTGGACATGTGGATGTAGGCCAATGACTTAGTGCAACTGAGACATTAGTTAAGCAAAACAATCTTCATCTCTTTGCTGATTTTGGAGTTTGTAGAAGGCTCCTGGTGAGAGACGGATCATGTATAGCTTTGGTGACTTGTTTCCAGCCTTTCATTTGCTTCTGGTTAAAAATGCCTGGTGTATTGGGAAAAGCACCAGCGAGTGGAGATACAATTGTCGCTTCGGTAATGATCGATCCTGCATCAGCTCGTTTGGCATAGTAGGCTGCCATCTGTGAGGTAGCAACTAGTTCTGGATCAGAAAACAACGTGTCATGGGTGCCATGACGATTCGATTCTTCAACTTTATTTCTGGTTACAATTGTATAGGCTTTAATAATTTCATAAGGTGATTGCTTATATTGGTATTGCTGATTGCAATATTAGCTTATCCTTAGTTTAAATATAGTATGCAAAAACAAAGTTATGTTTCCGGCACAAGTGACATCCCATTACTTGGCGTGACAATAGGTGATAAATTTGATGAGATTGTTAAGCGTTATCCAGACAAAGAAGCGCTTGTTGTGGTGCATCAACAGATACGTTGGACATACCAGCAATTGGCTGTCGAAGTAGACACATGCGCAAAAGCTTTGATGGCTTGCGGCTTACAAAAAGGAGATCGCCTCGGTATCTGGGCGCCTAATCAGGCTGAGTGGACTGTGCTGCAATTTGCAACAGCTAAAGCTGGTATCATTTTGGTCAATATCAATCCTTCCTACCGAAAGCAGGAAGTGAGTTATGCGCTCAATCAGTCAGGCTGTAAGTTGCTCGTTCTGGCAGATCAATTTAAGACGTCAAATTACAGCGAAATGATTGCTGCTCTTGCACCCGAATTAAAGGAAAGTGCATTCGGACAATTGCATGCAAAAGAATTACCCGAACTACGAATGACTGTTGTGTTGTCAGAATCTCCATCAGCAGGGTTTCTTTCCTGGCATGAACTACTCACCAAGGCAGCTCAGGTCAGTACTGAAGAATTACAAAAGCGACAGCAAAGATTGGCATTTGATGATCCCATAAATATCCAGTACACGAGCGGCACAACAGGTTATCCCAAAGGCGCAACATTGAGCCACCACAATATTCTGAACAATGGCTATTTCGTTGCCCGACGAATGAATTTCAGCGATGCAGATAGGCTGATTATTCCTGTTCCCTTATATCATTGTTTCGGAATGGTGATGGGTAATCTTGGTTGCATGACTCATGGTGCTACCATGATCTATCCGAGCGCAGGATTCGAACCTTTAGAAGTATTGAAAACTGTCGAAATAGAAAAAGCAACAGCGTTGTATGGTGTCCCCACCATGTTTATTGCAGAATTGGAACATCCTGATTTTCAACAATTTGATCTGACAAGTTTGCGCACCGGAATCATGGCAGGTTCTTCTTGTCCGGTTGAAGTTATGAAACAAGTGAAGAGCGCTATGCATATGTCTGAGGTACAAATTGCCTATGGCATGACAGAAACCAGTCCGGTAAGTACTCAGACCAAAGTAGGTACGCCATTAGACAAACAGGTCAGTACAGTCGGCCAGATTCTCCCTCATGTGGAAGTAAAAGTAATCGACGAATCAAATGGCTTGGTTGTGCCCATAGGCACTCCTGGTGAATTATGCACGAGAGGGTATAGTGTCATGCTCAAATATTGGAACGACGAAGAAAAAACAAGGCAAGCAATAGATGATGCCCGGTGGATGCATACAGGTGATATTGCAGTGATGGACGAAGAAGGTTATCTCCAAATTGTAGGCCGAATAAAAGACATGATTATAAGAGGCGGTGAAAATATTTATCCAAGAGAGATAGAAGAATTTTTATTCGGCCATCCAAAAGTCAGTGACGTTCAGGTCATCGGCTTACCAAGTCAAAAATTCGGTGAAGAAGTCATGGCGTGGATCAAACCAAAAGACGGTGCATCCATCACCAAAGATGAAGTCGTTGCATATTGTCAAGACCAAATTGCCCACTACAAGATTCCAAAGTATGTCAAATTCACAGACGACTTCCCGATGACGGTTACAGGAAAAATCAGAAAAGTAGAGATGCGAGAAATTAGTGTCAAAGAATTGGGGTTGGAGAATTCCCAACCGACCACTCAGAATTGAATTATTTTGCATTGCAAACTCCTGCCAGTACCCCTCGGAGAAGGTCAGGTGGACGAATCCAAAACCCAACTCAAAACTCAAAATTCAACACTCAACATTGCCGACCAAAGGAGGCTTAATGCAATTCTCTCGGCCCTACAGCCCCTCGCGGTATTCTAATATCTTCAACCAAATCCTGTATCTCCTGCGGAGGCGCCGCAGTCAGTCTACTCACCACCAATGACACGATTAAATTAAACACCATCCCAAGCACTCCAATCCCTTCTGGTACGATACCAAACCACAAATCATCATAGCTTCCCCAACCAAGCAGTTGAGGTTTGAAGTATAAAATATATCCAGCAGTAAAGATGATGCCAACAAGCATTCCTGCAATGGCACCTTGCTTGTTCATTCGCTTATCAAAAATACCTAAAATGATGGCTGGGAAAAACGAGGATGCGGCTAGCCCAAATGCTAATGCAACTACCTGCGCTACAAAACCTGGTGGATTGAGCCCTGCGATTCCTGCTATAATGACCGCAACTGCGATTGCTGCTCTTGCTGCAAATAATTCTCCTTTTTCTGAAATGTGAGGCATGAGATTTTTTTTCAACAAATCGTGAGAAACGGATGTCGCAATGACCAATAACAATCCTGCAGCAGTTGATAAAGCCGCCGCTAGTCCTCCAGCAACGACCAGTGCAACTACCCAGGCAGGAAGCTTTGCAATTTCTGGATTTGCAAGCACCATGATATCTCTGTCAATGGTCAATTCATTCATTTCCGCATCAGCGAGATACTGTATACGCCCATCTTTATTTTTGTCTTCGAATTTAATTAAGGTTGATTCCTCCCACTTCTTAAACCAATCCGGCATTTCACTATAATTCTTATTGCTTACTGTTTGGATCAGATTTGTTCTTGCAAATGTTGCAATCGCAGGCGCAGTTGTATAGAGAATGGCAATAAACAGCAAGGCATATCCTGCAGATTTTCTGGCATCTCTTACTCTAGGCACAGTAAAGAATCGCACAATGACATGTGGCAATCCGGCGGTACCAAACATTAATGCTGCAGTGATGAAAAAGACATTCAATCGATTGTCCATACCCATCTGTGTGTATTCTGCAAATCCAAGGTCTACACTCAATTGATTGAGCTTATCCAATAGATAAGTACCATCTTCCAGTTTTCCTCCAAAGCCCAATTGAGGGATTGGATTGTTTACCATTTGAATGGAAATAAAAACTGCGGGCACTGTAAATGCAAAAATCAATACACAGTATTGTGCCACCTGGGTATACGTAATGCCTTTCATGCCACCTAATACGGCATAGAAAAATACGATAGCAATACCTATATAAATACCTGTAGAGAAATCAACCTCCAGGAAACGTGCAAAGGCGACTCCAACTCCTCTCATCTGACCGACGACATAGGTGAAGGATACGATTAATGCACAAACTACAGCTACCACTCTGGCTACATTAGAATAATATCGTTCGCCAATAAAATCAGGTACGGTATACTTTCCAAACTTTCGTAAATATGGTGCAAGTAGTAAGGCTAGCAACACATAGCCACCTGTCCATCCCATTAGGTATTGCGATCCGCCGTACCCTAGAAATGAAATCAATCCGGCCATAGACAGATACGAGGCAGCCGACATCCAATCTGCAGCAGTTGCCATACCATTTGCCAATGGAGATACGCCACCTCCGGCTACATAAAATTCTTTAGTAGATCCGGCTCTTGCCCAAATGGCAACTCCTATATATAGGGCAAAGGTGAGCCCAACGATAAGAAAGGTCCATGCTTGAACACTCATAATAATTGGTTTTGGGAGGGGGTGAATAATTTACTTCTCATCAACATCAAACTCTTTATCCAGTTTATTCATCCAGTTGACGTAAACGAAAATCAGCACAACAAATACGTAGATGGAGCCTTGTTGTGCAAACCAAAAGCCAAGCGGGAAGCCACCAATCTTAATTGTATTCAATGCTTCTGCGAAAATAATTCCAAAGCCAAAAGAAACGATGAACCATATGCTCAATAAGATCAACAGATACCGAAGATTCTTCTTCCAATATGCTTGAAGGTTTTTTGTGGTCATAATGTGAAGTTAATAATTGGATTTCGTATGACTCAATTTACAAAATAAGTGAACAAGTGGTTGATACCAATTGGACTTAATATAAATAGTCATGTCAATATCTCCCTCAACGCCTCAACCACCAACACATTCTGCTCCATCGTACCTACCGTCAATCGAATGCCATTAAAACCAAAGTTTCCTGATGGTCTCACCATAATGCCTTTGCTAAACATTTTTTCTTCCAGTTCTTTTGCTTCCATATCTGGCTTGAGTAAAATGAAATTTGCTTGAGACTCCCAAAACTGAATATTCAATTTGCGAAGTTCTTCATATAAATATGCCTTTCCTTCTTTTGTTTTTGCTACTGTCATAGTTATGAAATCCGTGTCATGTAAAGCAGCAATTGCAGCGTCGGTGCTTAAGGCATTTATCGGAAATGGAGTAGGGAGTTTTCTCAGGTAGCTTGCGATTTCAACAGTACTATACCCGTAGCCAATTCGCATGCCTGCCATTCCATAGGCTTTGGAAAAACTGTTGAGGCCAATAACAGCATTGCCTTCTTTGACATAAGGAAGACCTCTCACAAAATCTTCTTGTTCTGCGAAATGGAAGTACACTTCATCGTAAACAATTACCACATGATCTGGTAGCCTTCGAATCAATTCATCTAAGTCGGTCTTTTTTGGACAGGTGCCTGTTGGATTATTAGGTGAGGCAATAAATAATAGTCTTGTCTTGTCTGAAACCTGTTTTATGATCCCATTCACATCAAGATCAAATTGACTTCCTATTAATGGTACATCTATAGCTGTTGCTCCATATTTAGTTGGAAATGCTTTGTAAGGACCAAAACCAGGGTTGGAAAAAATAACTTCTGATCCTTCTTCCAGAAATGCCATCATGATCATATCGATGCCACGTACTGCACCATTTGAGGTGAAAAATTGGTCTGGTGATAGCTCCCCTTCATAAAAGTCTGACAGTGCTTGCCTTAGTCTTTGATCAGTACGATCAGGATATTCATTGATTTGTGTTGTCTTTGTTTGAATGGCTTTTATTGCCAACGGAGAAACACCAAATTGATTTTCGTTGGAGGACAATTTTTGAATAGGTTGGTCGGTGTCTATTTTGGCCTTTCCTCCTTTATATTTTCCTGGTTGATTTAAAAATGGTTTGTATTTAATTGGCATACATTAATCATTAGCTAAAATAAATTCACATTCTTTTTCTCTTGACCTAGCCATCATTCTCAACATGTCTGCAGCAGTAATTTTCATCGCTTTCCCTTTCTTACTGCTAATACCATCTTGCAATAATGACTTTTCTATGCCTACCATTCTGCCGGCTATGACAGAATGAATATGCATGTCCTCTAAATAGTAACAGCGAAATAATTCTACTTCATCCATCACCATATTTGGCAATTCCTTTTTCTTTTCTTTGATTACATTAAGCAATTCTATTTTTAATCTTCTCCATTGGATATACTCAAAATTTTGAGTGCCAGAAAAACCATTTGGAAGATTTGCTTCTTCATTGGCTCTGCTCATGTCAGGTCGCACCACACTCCTGTAAATAGTTGCTGTAAAACTATTTCCAAACTCCATGCAAGACGTTGTTGCCCTAAACAAATGTGCACCTTTATTTATCCAGTCTGCCAATTTTGCCGAATACTCTCCTTTCTCAATTAATTGAATTGCTTGCTTAAAACAATATCCAGAAAAAATCATGAAAAGAGCAAAACCATGATGAGCGAGTTTCCATCGATAGATAGCTCGATCATCATTTGCTGGTGGTGCATAATTGCTTGCAGGCTTTTCTTCAAATTGCATGATATCAGTGGATTCGTTTTCTAGCAAAATTAGATTTGCAGCCTCCCATGCTTTGAGCATATAAGCGATTTCTCCTCTTGACATTGAAGTGTGTTGGAATTCTGATATCAACTCAGAAGAAGTATCGAGGTACTGCTGTATAAATTGTCCAGAACTCATATCGGAAACGCGCACAACTTCAAAATATTTATCATAGATGTCATATTTATTCGTCATGTCATAGTCACGCAATTGATTATTATCAAAATGAATCTCAGGATTTATTAACGAACTCAAAGCCAGGGAAAAATGCTCAAATGAAGCAATCACATCTTTTAGAATATAGGTCTCACCCAGAATAACATCGATTTGATCTTTTATTTGATGATGAAAATAATTGATCTTATTCATCTCCGTTTGATGGTTCATCTTTAGTTCATCAATACTGGATAGTTTAGGTAAATAACACTGATTCATTGAGCAGATATTAAAGCATTATAGATAGTTTTCATGGTCTTCAGCAAATTGATTTGAATGGAATATCATCATTGCATAGATATTCGTTTTAATAAACAGTAGAGCTTTCTCCAGAAGTCAAATTAGATTTAAATTGGCGTGCTAATTGGGTTGTTGCTTTACTTAATAAAAGTGTATCAATTCCAACTCCAATCATTAATGCACCAGCTTTTTTATACTCTAATGCCAACTCAGTTGACCCTGTTAAAAAGCCAGCTACTTTTCCTGCGGCATTTATTTTTTGAATACAGGTCTTCACTAAATCAACAACTTCTTTCTCCGATGGTTTGCCCAAATATCCCATTGTTGCCGCTAAGTCTGCTGGCCCAATAAATAATACATCTAGCCCTTCAATTTTCAAAATATCATCCAAGGCCTCAACTCCTTTTATACTTTCGATTTGAGCGATAGGACATACTTCATTGCCTGCATGTTCAAAATAATTATCTACTCGATTCCACTGCGCAGCTCTTGCGAGAGCAGTACCAACACCTCGTATTCCATTAGGAGGATAGTGCATGGCCTGCACGAACAGTTCAGCTTGCTCTACTGTTTCGATCATAGGCACCAATATGTTTAATGCGCCTGCATCTAACAGTTGTTTAATGTAGGCAACATTTAATTCTGGGATTCGGACAATAGCACTTACAGAGTGAGCTTGAATTGCTTGCAAATTGAATAAAGTCAATCCAAAATCAATTGGACCGTGCTCTCCATCAATACACACCCAGTCAAATCCTGCACCCGCAATAATCTCTGCAACATATGCATGCGGAATTCCATTCCAAAGCCCATATGCAGGAGTCCTGCTTTCCATCATTTGTTTGAAGGTATTTTTTCTGATGTCCATGTTGTAAGGGATTAATTAGCAATAAATATAACTTGAATGGGTATTACAATTCATATAAAAGAACATTCAATCGTACCAAATTTGTTGAAGTCCGCTTTGATATTATCTCCTTCGGAAACTTTCAATGCACTTGTAAAAGAACCAGCTAAGATTATATGTCCAGGCATCAATTTCCGATTGTAATCGGCATACCGTTTTGCAAGCCAGATAATCCCATTAGCAGGATGATCAAGAACTGCAGCAGCTACACCAGACAATTCAATGACGTCATTCTTATACAATAATGCACTTACCCATCTGAGATCTGTTTGTTTCGGATCTATTTTTATATCTCCTAAGATAATACCAGCATTCGCTGCATTATCAGAAATGGTATCTTTTACAGTGCGCTTATAGCCAGTTTCGGGGTCGACTCGGTAAGATCTTGCAGCTATCAATTCTATGGCTGGGACTACATATTCTGTAGCGTTAATTACATCATCAATTGTCAACTCTGATCCTGAGAGTTCTTTTTTTAAGTAAAATGCAAGTTCCACTTCTATTCTTGGATCGAGAAATTGATTCGTTTGAAGCTTACTACTATTTTCAAAAACCATATCATCAAGTAATGTCCCAAAATCTGGTTCATCAATGGACATTGTTCGTTGCATTACTTTTGAGGTTAACCCAATTTTATGACCTACAACCAACCTCCCTTCTTCCTTTTTTAGTTTTATCCATTCCGATTGGATTTCGTATGCATCAGCAATCGTCATATTAGGAAACTCTGTCGTAACTGGCTTGATTTGTTCTCGATTTTGTTGAGCTAGATGATGCCGTCTTGCTTGAGTCTGAATATCAACCTTAGATAAGGTAATCATAAGCGATAAAGATGAATGGTTAGTTATGTGAATGTAAAGAAAGAAATTTGATAAGAAGCCTGAAGATCAAATAATACAATAATGCTTATTAAAAAGTACATATCTATCACATTCATCGCTATTATCTTTGTGTAACTTGAGTGCTTATTATTGCCTTCATCAAGTTTTACTTATGGATTACCAACAAAATAAAGATTTGCTAGCTTCAGCCCTGCAGGAATTGCCTGAAAATGGATTGGCAAATATGATTGACGGTGAGAAACAATTTTCAACTAGCGGTGAAATATTTTCAAGTTCTTCACCTGTTGATGGCAAACTGATTTGCGAAGTGACTAAATCAAATGCCAAGGATGTCCATCTTGCTGCTATCGCAGCTGAAAAAGCCTTTGAGTCGTGGAGAAGATTGCCACATAAAAACAGAAGAGATATCCTCTATGCGATCGCTGATAAAATTGAAGAAAATGCGGCAAAAATAGCTGTCTTAGAAAGCTACGATACGGGACAACCGATTCGATTTATGAAGAAGGCAGCTATCCGAGGTGCTGCAAATTTTCGCTATTTCGGTGATAAAATTATTGATGCGCCTAATGGCCTATCTACTCCAGATACGAACCATCTAAATTTTACTGTTAGACACCCCATTGGACCTGTCGGTATTATAACACCGTGGAACACTCCGTTTATGTTGGGCACATGGAAGATAGCTCCAGCTTTAGCATCTGGTTGTACAGTCGTACATAAGCCCGCAGAATTAAGCCCGGTGACTGCAACGTATCTGTGCGGACTAGCCCACGAAGCTGGATTGCCTAAAGGTGTCTGGAACCTTGTTCATGGATTTGGTGAAACAGCAGGAAAGGCATTGACAGAGCACGAATCCATCAAAGCAATAGCCTTCATCGGTGAAACAACCACTGGTAGTATGATTATGCAACAAGGTGCACCAACATTAAAAAGAGTACACTTAGAATTAGGAGGTCAAAACCCGACTATTGTATTTGCAGATGCAGATTTAGACAGAGCCTTAGATGCCGCCATTTTCATGAAATTTAGTTTGAATGGAGAACGATGCACCTCAGGTAGTAGATTGCTTTTGCAAGAGGACATCTACGATGAGTTTACTCAAAACTTAAAAGAAAGAATAGCAAAATTAAAAGTAGGTGATCCCTTGGATCCAAATACAGAAATTGGTCCAATGATTCACGATACCCACAAACAAAAAGTGTTGAGTTATGGTGAAATCGGTAAAAAAGACGGTGCTACTTTAAGTATAGGAGGAGATGCACCAGATAGAGAAGGATGTTATGTAAACCCTACGGTGTTCATTGACGCCACGAAAGATATGCGTATTTCACAAGAAGAAGTTTTTGGCCCGTTTTTGACCGTCATTCCTTTTAAGGACGAAGCCGAGGCTGTCGCAATTGCCAATTCTGTAAAATATGGTTTGACAGCTTATATCTGGACGAAAGATGTAGGCAAAGCACATCGGATGGCATTGAATGTGGAGTCTGGAATGGTATGGATCAATTCACAAAATGTAAGGCATTTACCTACACCATTCGGAGGGGTGAAATATAGTGGTATTGGTAGAGATGGAGGAGATTACAGTTTTGATTTTTATATGGAAACGAAAAATATTTCTGTGGCCTTGGGGGAGCACGCCATAACGAAGTTGGGAAGTTGAAAAACCTAAATTAAACTTGTAACTAATATTATGTCCAAGGTACTTCAGTGCCTTGTCATAATACAAGTAATTAAAACCCAATGTCGTTTAGTTAAGAGAATTGAAAAGCGCCGTTAGGTGCAAAATAATTGTAGCACGGTGTGTAAGCGCCGTCATGGCGAGAATGCAAATCATGATTCATGACTATCAACGCAAATTGATCTATTTGAAAATTTGAATTTTTACATCCAATGATAATAAACCACAACCACACCCTTCCATTCAACATCCTCCGCTGCAGCCATGTCCATTACATCGTAAAAGATCTTGAGACCTCTAGGAAATTCTACGTTGATATTATGGGGTTTGTCGAAACAGAACAAGTTGGCAATACTTTGTATTTGCGAGGCTTGGAAGAGAAAAATCACCATTGTTATGTGTTAGAAGAGGGAGATTCGCCAGAGGTATTGTCTTTGGGTTTTAAGGTGGCTTTTGAAGAAGATTTAGATAAGATGCATAACTATTTTAGTGAGTTGGGAGTTGAGGTGAAATGGGTAGATAGATATGCAGAAGAACGAACATTGTCCTTATCTACTCCACACGGATTGCCATTAGAATTTCATGCACGACAAACTCGCGTACCAACAATGATGAGAGAGTTTGCCAAATACAAAGGATTGTCTCCATTGCGCTTTGATCACATCAATTGTTTTACGCCGAATTGCCAACAGACCTATGAATTCGTAACACAACATTTGGGCTTCCGTTTGACAGAATATACCTTGACGGAGAATGGAGATATGTGGGCGGCATGGACACACCGCAAAGGAAATGTACATGACTTAGCGTTAACAAACGGGAAAGGTCCTAGATTGCACCACACAGGAATCTGGACAGCAAGTGTAAACAACATCATTCATTTATTAGATGTGATGGCTTCTGAAGGATATGTTGACAATATAGAAAGAGGGCCAGGTAGACATGGTATTTCAAATGCGTTTTTCTTGTATATCCTAGATCCTGATGGACACAGATTAGAGCCCTTCACCTGTGACTACCTGACAATCGATACAGATTGGGAACCATTGGGATGGGATTTACGTGACCCCAGGAGACAAACATTATGGGGAGCCCCAGCACCAAAATCCTGGTTTGAACACGGCTCTGTGTTTAAAGGAGTAGAAGTCAGAGAGTCCGATATTGTTTCGAATCCTATTGTCTCGGGAGTAGAAGATATTTTGTAAGTAGGTTTGAGTAAAAACTGAACCATTCAACATTTAAACATTCACCATTCAAACATAAAAATCAATGCCTCATATTACATTAGAATGCAGCAACAATGTACACATGGATTTCCAATCTTTTTTCAAAGACTTGGGACATCAACTTGTAGAAACTGGTCATGCAGCCAAATTGGGAATTAAATGCAGGGTTGTAACTACAGAAGAATATATGATCATTGATGGCAATGAAGAATTTAAAATGGTGAACATATTATTTCGATTAAGAGAGGGGAGAAGTGTTGAGGTGAAAAAACAATTTTGCACTATTGGCATGGACTTATTAAAAGAGTATTTGGATGAAGACGTAAAACGTAAGTCCATCATTCTTTCGACAGAGATAAAAGAATTAATAAAAGGAATAGATTTGACATACAATAGTATTAGAGAAAGAAAGGACGACTAATTGCTGAACTCTTCAGGAAATAATTTGGCCACAGAATATAAGGCGAATGTTATAGTCTAAGATCAACTCCATCCTGAAAGGTGAAACACGTTCGATTCAGGTCTAATGTTCAATGCATTCTATTCCTGAGCAAAAGGTGTTTCACCTCTTTGCGGAACGTAGGCAAGAGGTGAAGGACTCAATGCCATTTAGTTAAGGATAATACCCTTCTAAGGCCTCAACTTTTAGTAGTAC
>CAYNMW010000130.1:0-12341 GCA_964398295.1 uncultured Saprospiraceae bacterium
TGCAGAGTAAAGCAATAGTTCAAAGTCTCTTGCAATCGGATAAGAATTATTTCATGAATACAATTGCTGAATTAATTCAAACCAACACGCAAACCTAAAGTACCAGGAGAAAATACTGAGAGCTGAACACGTCCATTCTTGCGATGTAATTCTGGTACAATGTAACCAATAAAAGCACCCAATGCATATCCAGCTATCGCATCTGTGGGAAAATGTCTACCTGCATTCACTCGCATTACTCCTACTGCAGCTGGTATACTTAGACTGGCTATCCATACAGGAGTTTTCCATTTGGATTCTGGAAATAAAGTTGAAAAGACCGTTGCAGTAAAAACACCAAACATTGCTGAATTTGAGGTATGGCCAGAAACAAATGACTCCGTTGTTGCTCTAATACGAATATCTGTCAAGGTAGTCTCCGGGTTATAAGCAAATGGCCTAGGTCGCCTGCTCAGGTTTTTTGTCAAAAATGTGGCAGTTAAATTCAATGAAAAACCTTCAAGAAGCATCACGCTTACAGTCAACAAATCGTCCTTTTCCTTTTTTGGTATCAAAATACTCAAGGGAAGTGCTATTGCACCATATTGCAGATAATCACTCCATTCAGCGGCAGACAATGATGAATTGAAGATCACATCTCGTTCAAAACCAGGAATGGATTGTGGGTCCAGGGCCAATGCTTCTGTCGTACTCAAGGCTCGATGATCTGCACGTAAGCCAAAGTCAAAAGCAGTTGCAGACAAGACTCCAAATGCAATTGAATAATCAACTTCTTTTGATAAATGATAGACTTGTGAATGGCATGTAGTTGATCCTAGTACACCAATGAAACATAGATAACATATCCTCTTAATCAGCTGACACCAACTGCGCATAATTCTGCCCTTAGGTCTGTGTCAGGGACATATTTTTGTGAGGCTTTTGCACTAGAAAGAGCATTTATATTTGTGATCGAACTCACTTTCGGACACCAGGTAATTTCAATATAGAAATTTGAATAAGAGTATAGAGTGATAAATTTATCCTTATATCTCCATGATTCAACATGGTGACCAAAACTGAATACTTCTTCGGCTTTAACGAAAAAATGGGAAGAATTGAAATCACTAATTGTGTAGTACTCCATAAGCTGTTGGTTTTTTCTCAATAAAGCGCTTAGAACAACAGATATTTGATCTAAACATAATATATTACTTACTGACAAAGAACATGATAAACATATATAATATTTTTTACATATTTAGGTATTTATGGCAAAAAATATAGAAATAAAAGCTCAATCTGACAATCATGCGAGGATCCGCCAGATATTGAAAGATAGAGGCGCCAGATTTGTTGGTTTGGATCATCAAATTGACCACTACTATAAGGTTCCGAATGGCAGGTTAAAGCTTCGACTTGGCAACATCGAACGATCTTTGATTTTTTACCAGCGACAAAATACATTTGGTGCTAAAGAATCGATGTATCAGTTGTTCAAAACTGAAAACTTGGAAGACATACATCCTTTACTATTGAATGCATTGGATCTTTTGGTGACGGTAGACAAACAACGGGAGATTTACTACATACACAATGCGAAGATACATTTGGATGTTGTCTCCAATCTTGGCACTTATCTGGAAGTAGAAATTGTAGATGAACTAACGCATGATCCTTCTTTTGGAACATTGGAAGAACAATGTGCATTCTACCAAGAATTGTTTCTTGTTAAGAAAGAGGACCTTATCGATCGTTCCTATTCAGATATGATTTTAGAATTGTAGTAGTAGACAGGTTACGTCTTCTGCTTTTTCTTTTTCTTCGGTGGACGTGCAGGATATACGTTTTTAGATAGATTATTCATCAATTCCGTAGCGATTTCAACAGCTGTACTATACTGGTCTTCTTTAGTTATTTCCATGTTATATGCAAGCATAAACAACAGATCATTGTCTAATCTCCAGTAGTATTTTCCGATATCATAATTGTACGAACCATCTGAACCCATATTTGGGAAAACATCGAAAATATGCGGCTCCTCATCTCCCATCATGGTTTCTCCGTTTGTCCGCTTATTGGCTATCGAATATGCCATCCAATCTTCATATTCATCATCCATTGTATTTGTTTGAATTTGAATGAGGATGGCAGTATTTGGATAATTGGGATCATCCCATTTGAAGAAACATGCTCTATGCTCTTTCTTATTGCCATCTACATTGCCATCAACTGCGCTGATATAGATAGGATCTACATTGAACAACTGGCTCAAGGTTTCTCTGGAAACCAACTCACATGGATCAGGCAACGGAAATTTCTTATTGACTTTAAATGTTGTTGTCACCTTGTCCTTACCGCCTATAATAGCTGATGTATAACCTGAAGTAGAGGTTTTATTGGACTCACAAGAGATAAACATTATGCTTAAAACAGCAAGTAAAGACAGAACGTATATTTGTTTCATTGGGTAATCTGGTTCTAAGTATTTGCAATTTTTTGGATCGCTTCTAATAAATGATCCATATCATTTTTTAACGAATAAACATTAGGCGTTATTCTAACACCCTCAATATTATGCCATTTTATATCAACTGCGTGAATCGCAAAGTCATTTAACAATCTATTTACAACTTTGGAAGCATCAATATCCGCTATTTTGAGCAAACCGATGCCACAAGAGTATGCAGATTTCAGTGATGTGCCGATAGTGACATTCCTTATTTGCAATGCATTCTCTGCCCAATAGTTCTTCAAGTAGCGCAATCGAGCTTCTTTACGTTGAATGCCTATTTTATTATGGAAATTAATTGCCTGGGTAATTGCTTGTTCTATTGGAAAAGAACGGGTGCCTAGGTGTTCAAATTTTCTTATGTTTTTAGATTTAGGATTGGGTGCAGCAAACAGAGGATATATATGTTTAATCTTTTGTTTTTTGATGTACAACATACCTGTACCAAATGGTGCGCCCAACCATTTATGCAAACTGGCACCAAAGTAATCGCAATCGAGATCGTGCAAAGAGTAATCCATCTGGGCAAAACTATGTGCACCATCAACCAATATTTCGGCGTCGTTATCATGTGCAAGCTTTGATAATGCTTTAACTGGTAAGATTTGTCCCATCCAGTTGATGACATGAGTGACATGCAACAGTCTTGTTTTAGGAGAAATGACTTCTGCAAAACGATCGACAATGTACTGTTTGTCTTCTATAGGAAAATCAAAATCCAACCAAACTAATCTTATCTTATCTCGCTTCTCTCTTTGCTTCCACGCATTGATCATATTTGGATAATCTTGCCTGGTAAGGATCACTTCATCACCTCTTTTTAATGGGATACCAAAAATAACGGCTTCGATGGCTTCAGTTGCATTTCGCTGTATTGCAATTTCTTCTTCAGAACAACCTGCCAAGAGTGCCAATTCTTTGCGAAGTGGCTCTCTATTCAAGTCCAATTTTTTCCACATATCATGTGACGGCACAGAATTACTGTACTGATGATATCTGTTTAATGCCTCCTCTACAACCAATGGATGAGGGCTAACACCACCATTATTGAGATTGATCATCCTGTCAGATATTCTATACCCAGATCTGATCACTTTCCAGTACTCCTCGTCGTTACTAGCTGCAATATGATCTCCAACTTGACGATTCGCATTCAGGATCTGTCTGTCCAAATCTGGTAAAATTAAAGACGCAGAAAGACCAGATCCTGATAGGACACCCAATTGTTTGAAAAATTCACGTCGTTTTGACATCAGAATTCTCTCTTATAGATTAGTCTCCAATATACCAATCAAATGCCACTCCAGGCTCAGTACCAGTTCTTTACACTGTTTGCTAAAATAAAAATCATTGTAGCACTTAGTTAAGGTGATTTCTATCGCTCTTTAAAATGCAATTAAAGCATTATATAGTGAGAATAGGGAATTCTAATCCTTTTTCTCATCATAATTGTCAATCAATCCAAATTGGTATAAATGATATTTATAGTGCTGATAATGAAACAACTCGTGATCATTAAAATTAAACTCGCCCATCATCGGGTTGTAAGATTTATAATGTGGATCTTGCTCGAAGGTTTGATACAGGCGATCTACGGCAACAGGGATTTGTTCTATTGCTTCCTGAAGCGAACCATACTTTAATTTTGGTAGGTCATCTTTCGTTTTGTCAGAAGGTCGATGTTTGAATACCGCTCCTTTAGACATAAATTTTCGAAAATTTTGTTGAGAATCGGTTGGCTCAGCTTCTGGCTTTCCATTTTGAGTCAGACTACTCTTGGTGACATATGTCAAATGCTCTACCATATGTTGAGCGGTCATTAAGCCAAATTTCGGTTCCGCTTTATCACTTAAATTGGTTAATAACTCGGGAACTTGCATCGTCAAAAACTCTCTTTTATCAGTTGATACTATCATAGACTAAAAGTAATTCGAATTAACTTACAAAGCAACAGAAGAACCAGTTTCAGCGACTTTAAAAATGCCATTTATAATATGAATGTCTTTAAGTCCTTCTTCACCTGGGCACATGAGTGGACGACCGTTGATAATAGCTACTGCATCGTCGTCCATTTGTCTTGCTTGTTGACTTTCGATAAATGTATCCATAAGATGCCCATCACTCCTTTCACCCACGACCCCATGATAAGATTGCATTGGTGATAGTTTATACCAACCTTGTTCACAGGTGACCATCAATTGGTTGTTGGGTTTGCCTACACTTGTCAATCCATTAGTGATTAAGCCATTGGAAAGTTTTAATGTAAATTCTGTTGTCTCATCAACTTCTGTAAATAAAGCAGGTCTGTCGATGATGTGTCTTGCGCTTACAACTTCTACGACATCTAAGCCTGATGCATACCGAATGCCATTTACAGCATAAACACCCATATCATAAAGTGCTCCCCCACCTAGATGTTTGATTGCTCTCCATGAATTGGGTTTACCGCCTGCATAACAAGACTCTGCAAGTATATGAGTCTGATTTCCAAATGGCTTACTCTCCCTAAACGATACCAGCTCTTGGGTATTTGGTTCATGCCACATGCGATAGCCGATAGCAAGCCTTACATTATTCTTATCGCATGCATCAATGATAGACTGGCATTCGGCTACATTCATTGCCATTGGCTTTTCACACCAGACATGCTTTCCAGCATTTGCAGCTATGATCGCATATTTTGCATGCAATCCTGTAGGTACGACGATATAGACAACGTCGATATCATCATTGTTTGCAATCTCATGCATTGTTTCATAGGAATACACATTGGAATCCTTGATGCCATATTTTTCTTTCCATATTGGAATTTTGGCAGGCGTGCCTGTGACGATCCCAGCTAGATGACAATGTTTGGTTTTTTGAAGACTAGGTGCCAATTGTCCAGACGAATAGCTACCAAGACCAACCAGAGCAACGCCTAAACTTTTTGTAGAATCAGTGTTATCTGTATTGTTTGATGGCTGTTGTTTGCATGCGATAAAGCTCCCCAGACCAAAAGCACTTGTCTGTTGGATAAACTGTCTACGCTTCATATAAGTCAACATTTATGTGACCATTGACACACAATGATCATGCTTAAAATTAAGTATTGTTCGATTAATTAACGAAGCCATTGATAACCAAATATTGAAATGATAAAACTTAGGATATACCATTTACATGCTTTCGGCTGCTTATAAAAAGCTGCCAATTTGGAAACAATAAGATAGTCTACTATGGCATAAATAAAGAATAATAGTAGTGCAATAAATCCGAACAATGGATTGACAAAAAACCCGAGTAATAGATGTATGACAATGTATAGAGGATAATACTTTTGTAAATAAGATGCCTCTGCTACGCGATCTCCATTCCAATTTCGGCTACTGAATGAGACGAATTCAGGATAAGTCAAAAAGGTCAATTGCTGTTCTATTCCAACAAATGATGGTTTTTGAATGTAGATCGTTCGTTCAAATCTTTTAGATTTATTTTGTTGGTATTCTTGAAATGCACTCATTACAAATTTTAAAGAGCGTACAAAATGCACTCTATCTTTCCAACTATCTGAACTGTGAAAAAGAATTGGTGTTTGGAAGGCAAAGAGATAGTTGTATTGAGCTTGAGCTTGAATTGTCCTTATCCAATCTCTTTGCAAAGCGACATCAGAATCGATATAGACACTTAAATTCTTTACTTCTAATGGATCTTCCTCAACTTTTGTTGTTGCAGTAATTTTCTTGATTGCCAACTTTGAGGAAGGATAGTTGGATTGCATAATCGTCTTTATACAATTATCTACAGTTCTTAAAGATTTCGTTGGCTTAATAAAAAATTGAATTGGACCAGGTGTTCTTTCTGGGAGTATGGACCGCTTATTTGGATGTTGACTTTCCCAAACTATCCATTGTTGGAGCAAATGTAACGAGTGGATAAAGGACAATATTAACGAAAGTAATACAGCAAGAATCAAGCGTATAGATTACTGAAATAAATCATCATACTCGCTGTCCTGAACATCTTTAAGGATTTCTTTCTCCCTCAAAGGTTCTAAATCATCAAGGACTAATGGATCATCTTCTTCTATTTCTTCGTATTCTGTGAATTCTTGTTCTTCTTTTTGTCGCATGTTTTCTTTTGCAGAATCAACTTTTCGCAATAGCATAGCTTTACCAAATAGAAAAGTAGACACAAGAGGGAAGGCGATAAAGGATAGTACAATCGCAGCAATTCCCATAAAGGGGCTCGATTTGACCAATCGCATTAAAGACCGGCCGTAATCAAAGACAACCTGTCTTCTAAATAATAAGGTAATGATAAATAAAACTGGCGCTACCATGGACATTATCCAAAAGACACCTTTAGCCACATAAAACAGAAGAACCATAAATGCAATGAATGCAAACATCGCCACCAATGGGCTTATTCTTCCTGTACCGTTTTTTGAAAGGATATTCATCTTATAATCTTAACTTTAAAAAAGACAAAATGGTTCTATTCCACGAGTTCTGTTTCTTGAAATTGCATTTCGTATAATTCTCTGAATTTGCCATTTGGCTTAGCCAACAATTCTTCATGAGAACCCATTTCTACTTTTCTCCCTTTATCCATCACCAATACTTTGTCCGCATGTCGAATTGTAGAAAGTCTATGTGCAATGATAACTGAAGTTCGCTTGGCTATAAGTTTCTCGATTGCATACTGAATGATTGACTCCGTTTCTTTATCAATAGATGAGGTTGCTTCATCAAGAATTAGCACTTTTGGATCATAGACTAAAGCTCTCACAAAACTGATCAATTGACGTTGGCCCATAGAAAGATTTCCACCTCTTTCGCTGATGACATAATCGTAATTTCCTGGCATATTAATGATGAAATCATGTGCACCGATCATCCTTGCTGCTTCTTCGACCTGTTCTTTTGAAATGTCAGGATTACGTAAGGTGATGTTTTCATAAACAGTCCCTGAAAAAAGATAGACATCTTGTAGTACAATGGAAATATTAGCCCTTAATTCCTCTAGGGTATATTGCCTGATACTTTTGCCATCTAATCTAATCTCACCAGACTGGATGTCATAGAATCGATTGAGGATATTAATAATTGTGGTCTTACCTGATCCTGTGCTTCCCACAATTGCCAGTGTCTCTAATGGCTTCAATTCAAAACTCAAATCATTGATGACAAAATTCTCTTCATCGTAAGCGAAATTCACCTGATCAAATTCTATGTGACCATTTGAGTCAGCTCCTTCGATGTAACCATTATTGGGAATGGTATCTGTATTATCAAGAATGTCGAATACCCTATTGGCTGCGACCAGTCCCATTTGAATCGTATTGAGCTTGTCCGCCAACATTCGAATAGGACGATATAATCTGTTGATATAAATTGGAAAGGCAACCAAGACGCCTATGGTTAAGGTATCATCCGCAAACCACTTGGAGCCCCACCATACCATGATTGCCAGAGTACCATATTGAATGATTTCAATGACAGGAAAATAGACAGCATAGTACAAAATCGAATCTAAGTTAGCTTGGGTATATTTTCTGTTAATCGACTTAAATATTTCTCTTTCTCTGTCTTCAACATTAAAAATTTGTACGACCTGCATTCCAGTAATTCTTTCCTGAAGGAATACATTCATTTCTGTAATTTGGGTCCGTACCTTTTGATATGCTTCCTTCACTTTTTCTTTGAAAATATATGTCGCCAACATCAATATGGGAAGCGTGGTCAAACACGCCAATGTCAGTTTGGCACTGGTGAATAACATGAAGCCAAGGATGGTGAAAATACCAAGGATATCAGCGATCATGGTGATGACTCCCTGTGTAAAAATTGTATTGATACTTTCTATGTCATTGATCGTTCTTGTTGTTGACATCCCAATAGGCGTTTGATCAAAATAGCGCATCCGCAATGATGTAATATGACTGAAGACACTGACTCTCAAATCCTTGATTACGCTTTGTCCTAGCAAGGCTGTAGAATACAAGAAGCTATACCGCAAAGCAACTGTCAACAAAACAGCTATCCCAAAAATAATAGCCATTCGATATAGGCCAGGGAGATTTTTAGCTTGTATGTAATCGTCTACCATGACATTGACAAGCCAAGGAGTCACTGCAGATAAGATCGCTAATGAGATTGCTAAGATTCCAGCAAGGGCAAACAAAAAGGTATAGGGTCTTGCCAACGAAATGACTCGCGCCAATGTTTGAAAATCAAATTGCTTTTTCTCCTCTGACATTTCTCTTGTCTACTAACGAATGTAAAAGTACAATGTTTTGATTGCAGAAAGCTGATCGAAACAAACTGTGATTAATTTGGTTTTTTGGACTTGTGCGGTTGATGCAAGCAAATTCTTATTGGGCTTCAGCCAAAGTGTGTGCACGGTTATAGGCCAATAGTCCTGCTTCAAGACAATCCATTGCTAGCGATAATTTTTCTTTCTCTAATACATATGCAATCCTGACTTGCTTTTTGCCCATTGACTTGTGAATGTAAAATCCATCACATGGCGCCATCATAACTGTTCTGCCATCCAACTGAAACTCTGTCAACATCCATTTGCAAAATCGCTCTGCGTCATCAACCGGAAGTTCCACCACATTGTAAAAGGCTGCTGGAGGCAAGTATGTTTTAACACCTTCCATATTTGACAGTCTATCATACAAATAAAGCCTTCTGTCATTATATTCTTTCTTTACATCAGGCAAATAAGTATCACATGCATCATAGCACGCTTCTGCTAGAATCTGTCCAAAATGCGGCGGACACAATCGTAACTGAGCGTATTTTAGCATAGAATTTTGTAGCGTTTTATTCCTAGTAACGACATAGCCTATTCTTGCCCCACAAGAGCTGAACACCTTTGAGATAGAATCAATCACAATCACATTGTCTCTGATTGATTCAAAATTGAGTACGGAAAAGAACTCACTGCTGTAACAAAACTCTCGATATACTTCATCTACAATTAAGAAGAGATTCTCATCCTTGATTAGTTTGGCAAGGCGTTCAAGAGATTCTTTACTGTATAATTTACCCGTTGGATTGCCCGGATTACAAAGAAAGATACCTTTCGTCTTTTTTGATATACTGTTGTAAAATGCTTCTGTAGATGGCAATTCAAATTCTTTATCCAATGTAGATGCTACAGGAACTATGCGAATACCGCTCATTTGGGTATACCCTAGATAATTGGCGTAAAACGGTTCAGGGATAATGATTTCATCTCCTGGATCAAAACAACTGAACAAAGAAAACTGTATTGCTTCAGAAGCACCAGTGGTAACCATGATGCTAGTGCTATCTATATCAATCCCAAACTTTGTATAATATTGGCAAACACGATTTCGCAAAGACAACATACCTTCTGAAGATCCGTAGGAGATCACTTCATCTTGCAAGGATTTTACCCTGTCTAGTGCAGCTACCGGAGTGGGTATGTCAGGTTGACCAATATTGAGGTGCAGAATCTCTACACCATTTTCTTTTGCTTTTCGTGCGAATGGAATCAAACTCCGAATTGGAGATTGACTCAATTCTTGTCCTCGTATTGAGCTTTTCATTATCGTCTAGTTCAAGACTACAAAGATTTGATAATTAGTGGGTTCTGACAAATTTTGAGCTGCATTGTTTTGCAGAATAAATTTCACTTTTATATAGAAACTACTATGTTTAGTGTAGAATAGCTGTTAAGCTAATATCGAATGGCGGTATTCTATCACCAAAATAATGAAAATGATAAAGCACTGGAAGTCATTCGAAAACTCGTTAAATCTCCTGGTGAGAAAAAGTGGGCTTTCAATCTCTGGGCAAATATAATTTCACAAAAAGAAGGAGCAGCAGCGTCCATTGAATTCTATGATAAAGCATTGCAGGAGGACCCTAAATTTGAATTAGCTCTTCGAAATCTTGGATTCAAATATTTCCAAATGGATTCTCTATCTAAAGCAGAGTCACTATTTGAAAGAAGCTTGGAAGTCGTCCCCAAAAATTGGCAAACAGTCAACACACTTGCATGGGTGAAAAGGCGACTTGGCAATACAGAGGATGCAATTCAATTGTATGAGCAAAATGTAAGAGAGCACCCGATGAATTTATATTCATACTCAAATTATGGTCAATTTCTTATGGAAATAGATCGTAAAGAGGAGGTTACTTCTTTGTTTCAAAGAGCTGAGGCACAAAACTTTCAGAATGATGAATTTTATATTGTAAAGGGTAATTATTATCAGTACTTAGAAAAACCTGATTCTGCAAGATATTTTATCAATAAAGCATTGTTATTTAACCCAAAAAATATTGATGCTCTAGGCACTAATGCCAATCTTGTTTACAATAATGATGGGCCAAAAGAAGCGATTCCAGATGTACTTAAATTGCTTGATGCACTCGAAGATGATGAAGTTAAAAGAGAGGGCTATCTAAGTACATTAAATATCCTTGCGATTTGCTATTATCATACAGAAAAACTAGATTCTTCATTCTATTACATCAATAAAGCGATCGACTTAGCACCTCATTTTGGTCTTTTATATTCTACTTTGGCAGAAGCCTATTACCTTCAAGGCAATAAGGAGAAATTTTATGAGAATATCATCAAGGGATTAGAGAATGGATGGCAGCCATCAGATACATTATGGGATGATATTCCCTATAGTGAATTGAAAAATGACCAACGATTATTAGATCTAATTGCTAAATACAAAAAGAAACTAGTCAATTAACAATCCGGCGGATACTGCACATAATTCCGCGGCGTCTCATACAAGGTAACTTGGACATCCTTATCTGGCCCTATTTGCTTATCGAGAATGGTATGTATAAGATGGCAAAAGTTCTCTGTGGATGGAATGACATCTTTGAAATAAGGGATGTCTAGATTTAAATTCTTATGATCAAATACCTTTTCGACATGTTCTTTGATCAAATCACTCAGTATTTTCAGGTCCATTAAATATCCCGACTCCTGATCAACTTCTCCTGTAACTCTAACAATCAGCTCGTAATTGTGTCCGTGATAATTAGCATTATTACACAGACCAAAGACTTCCTCATTTTTTTCATCGGACCAACTGGAATTATGAAGGCGATGAGCAGCGTTGAAATGGGCTTTTCTGAATATAGAAATTCGCATACCAATGGAACATTAAGAAATCAAAATAAGTTTAGTAGGAATTGAAAAGTTGAGAAGAGTTAGCTTCTATGCAATCGGAGAACCTTGGCCAATTTGTCTTTATCATCGTACAATCGGATGATGTATATACCTTGCTCCAGATTCTCTACATTGTAGATTCTGCCTTTGAAGTGAGAAAAACTCGTAATCTTCTTACCCAACCAATTGTATATAGCAACCTTTTTTATCGAATCATCCTGCTTGACAGCAAAGAAATCTGTTGTTGGGTTAGGAAATAAAGATAGTTCAGCGTCGACTTTTTTGATGGTATAGGGAAGATTGACATCAATAGATGCAGTAGCTTGCTGTCCATAAATGGAAAGCGAACTTAGAAATACGAGTACGACCAATATCTGTTTCACCATAACTTCGGCATAAAGATAGAAATATATATCTAAAAATCATGTGTTCATATTAGAATAAATTATAATATGTTGGCTACAATTTGACAACATTGTTCAATACGGACAATAAATCACTTCGTCTTCACTAAAGATGAAGCGTATTCTTCTATATCATAATGAGTAAATCAGGCTTGGACATTGATCTATGCGGTGTGATTTCCTTAAGCCTCATGAAGGGTCTACCAGTCTACCAACACTGATCTTCCTAAATGGCCATCATTATCTTAGTTTATATTGAATAATTTGAGTTTCAATCAAATTGAGCTTATTAT
>CAYNMW010000131.1:0-12202 GCA_964398295.1 uncultured Saprospiraceae bacterium
ATGAGTTATTATTTTCTTGTTTGAGTTTTAATTTGATATTTTAAATACTCGATATCAATTCTATTGTTTTAATAATGGTCATATAAAGTAAAATGGATTATTATGTAATTGGTAAAAGCAGGAAGCATTCATTTGAATGAATACTTCCTGTATACAAAATTATCAACAAAAAAAGTTATCGCTTCAGTTGAGGCACTAGAGTATTCCAATGCATTCTAAGTTTTTTTTTTGTCAATTTTTTTCTGTTTATTTTTAAAGACTTTGTGTCATAGATACATTGCGGACTAACATTGAAATGTATCAACTACGATTATTTATGTTAGGTTAATCTTTGTCTCCTACAAATACATAAGGACTATCGCCTTTACCTCCATGACATAGAGCATCAGCGTCCCAATTGCCTTTTATTTTCTCCCACTGACATGATGTAGGGTTGCAAGTAAACCTTAGATTTTCCCACCAAACTCTATTGCATTTAGGAAACACATATTTGTTATAAGCTCCCCCATCAATATTAATACTTTCATTTGCAGGTGCTGAAGGTAATCTGAATTCTACCCATGTATGGTCACTTGAACTTTTAAATGTTTTAGGTCCACATGTACAATCTGAATAGGAAGACAGCATATTTTCGATTGAAGAATCCATTACTTTTTCCGTGGTGCTTACAGGCTTGTTTACGTCTAAACCTATGGGAATGTGAAATTCACTTTCTCTTGTCAATCGATATGTTACCTTAATATCAATCACTTGTCTTGACCCCCAGATCCATTCTTCACCATAGTAATTAAATGTAGTTGTACGTGTTTTATTTACATCATCCAAATCAGGATTGATGTAATTAATCCAAGTATATTCTTCAGCCTGACCTGCAAAATTACTATTGCCTTCCCTGAAATTTGCTATTATTTTGAATAACCGTTTTTCTGGATTTCCAGCATTAATAACCAATCCTATTTTAGGAACTACAGTCATCCTGGATTTATCCAATTTGTCCGGATGCTCATTGTGGATACCTAAGACTTTTTTATGCATTTCTCCTTTAGCTATGTTTATTCTTGGAAGTATTTTAGGATCACTGGTTTTTAATTTTTCAAGAGGTCCTGAATAAACATTAACATCGAAATCCATACCATGATAGGCATCTCCATTATCAATATATTCAACCAATTCAAAATCTAAAATCTCAAGATTATACGTTACAGGTGGGGCAGGAATAGGTTCAAGGTTTTCAATAGCCGCTAAATATATTCCCAAATATTTCTCCATATTGGTTTTAATGGTAGCTAATTTTACAGGATCGGAATTGTCTTTGAAAACTTCTATTGCTATTAGATCAGACATTTTTTTAGGCTTAATATAGATTGGGACTGCATTGAATTCATCAACCAATTCCCAATTGTCAAAATCTCCATTTCCTCCGCCATAAGAATAACCCATTTTCATCTGTGAGCTCAAGTCATTGAATTCTTCGTCAACACTTTTACTATAGCCAACTGCCAAATCTCCTCCTGCTGAACTGCTGTTGTATTTTGTTTTAGTCGTTCCGTCATCTTTCGGGGTTTTTGTCTTTGATTTACTACTCATGTGAACACCCACGTTTGCTTTGATATCAAGACTATTACCTTTTAATTGGGTATAAGCACTCTCGCTCATCGTTAAGAATACATTATAAAAACCACCATATGTCACGTCTTCTAAATAGTGTGTTCCGTAATTCTCTACCACTTTTTTATAATCATTCTCATTGTATGTTAGTGGCAATGAATTAATTGCTTGTTTAAATTCTGCACTTAAACTAGCTATTGCTGGGTCGCAACTTACAGAATACATGCCCTTTGCTTCATTTCTTTCTGCATAAATATCTTTCTGATCTCGATAAGTATTGTCATATTCTTTATATCCAACTTTTGCACCACCACTCAAATCAACTTTTGCACCGGGTTTGCCTACTGGACCAGAACCACTTAAATCTACATTAACAGACCACTGCCGTTTGAGGCTTTCAGATTGATACAACATCCTCATTTGTCCATCACCTATTGCCTTAGGATCTTTTCTATAATCAAATCCAACTTTTATAAATCGGTCCCCTTCAGATACATAATCTCTAGAAGTATTTCCTTCCATGGATTCAAAAATTGATTTGCGTGACAGACTTGAATAAATGGCCATGGGATTTAAGTTAACAAGGTCTACACCTTTTAGATTGGGATCCATATCGATCAGATTTTGCCGATCGGTAATTCCATCTTGTGCTCTGATGTTATAGATATGATTGTTTTCTAAGGTCCAAACATACATAGGTCGTGCTTGTGTTGCATCATCATCAATCTTACCATTTGCATTTACAGATTTAAAGGAAATATATGTCCCTATTGGGATGTCCTTCAAAGTGACATGATTTCTTTGTAAAAGAGTTTCATCGTGTTCCTTTTGGTCTTTACCAACAAAGACTTTCAAGTGATAATCACCATCGTTGTATAATTTTATAGAGCCTGAATTGACAATAGGATTGCTGGCAGACGTACCCTGGCTAGACGTCGCGACACTTGGTGTTCCATAAACCTCCAATTCTGCTATCTGTAAGAATGTAGATTGGTATATTGTTAATCTAACATATCGTCCCGTGGAGGATGTTGTAAAAGTCTTTGATGGACCATTAAAAGCCTTTTCCTTGTCAGCAATAAGTTTTCCATTCGTACTTTCTGAGAATGGTGTCATACTCACAGCAATCGAAAAATTATCGAGCCTTTCTGGAGCAGCGTCGGTCCTATTAAATACTTTAATAGAACTAATATCGTAAGCTTTTCCAAGATCTACCTCAATCCAAGGATTTGCTTGATGATCGGATATCGCTATGGAATTATCAGATGGATGATCTCCACTTGTGTTGCCATCTACAACTCTGCTCGCGGTTACTCCATTGGCATCTGGTCCATTATAGATAGAAGAAAGCTTTGCATTCTTACCTAGTGCAACATTAATTTGAGAAAATGTCTCTGTTGTTAATAATAATGCCGCAAAGGCAATTAAAAGGATTAAAGTTCTCATTGTTAATAATTTTTGCGTTGCAGATTGCAACAGTTAATAATTGAATTTTAAAATGTGATAAAAATTGATTTGCTTGTAGATCAAATACTTGATATTAATTCCACTCTGCGATCCGGCTACCATTAATAAGAGTATGGGGTAAGGCAATCGAATGCCTCATTGATGTCTCAAATCTGAGCCACAGCCATTGAATGACCATGCGCAAATCCCCAGACTCTTTACTAACAATGACCAGATGGTCTTCCTTTTAGTATGAGAAAAACAGCGATGTGAAACTTACGAGAAGTTGTATTTGAATATTCTACGGAAGTTTATATTAGAAGTTAGATCGTAATTTTTCGAATCGTAGTGGTGTGAATTAGGTTTGAATTTTCATAGTTAGGCTTTTTTAGTTCAAAGGTTTATTGCGAGATAATTAAGAAAGTATCTTTAGCGATTCTAAGATGGCAAGAAACCAAAGTATCTAAAATGACTTTCTTCCGAATGCAGCAGTTTTGTTTCCGAAGGTGTATTTTTAACCTCTGAATAAATTCTCAGATCAACTGAAACCTACGCATGAATTCTTCTCGATATGACTTTCCGAGAGGAATGGCCTTTTTTTCAATTACTGTATGGCTGACTGCAACTTCATCAACTTGCTGAAGATTAATGATGTACGATCGATGTACTCGCATGAAATGATCAGCAGTCAATTTTTCAGAAAGGTCTTTTAGCGGAATAGAAAGCAAATACTCAGTATCATTTGTAAAAATGCGACAGTAACTACGTTCTGCTTCGACATAGAGTATGTCTTTGAGAAAAAGCTTCACCATCCGATTGTTGTGTCTGACAAATATGCGGTCTGATAAGATATAGGATACCTCTTCGTTGTTCTGATTTGTGGTTGTCGTGTCAGCATCAATTGCAATCCTGTTTACCGTAAGTTCAATGGCGCGGAGTAGATCAAGTTTTTTATATGGTTTGGAGATAAACGCATAAGGACGGGTTTGTTTTGCACGTTCAAACGACTGATCATCTGCATTGGCTGTCAAGTAAATGATTGGTATATCAATCCCTTCTTCCTGAAGGACTTGTGCTGTCTGAATGCCATCTAGTGGGCCTTTAAGACGAATATCCAGCAACAAAATATCTGGAGGAGATTGTCGACAATGCTCGATTGCTTCTTTTGCTGTAGGTATGATCTTGCTAACTGAATAGCCCATTTGCTTTAAATGCATAGAGATTTTGGCAGCAATGATCATTTCATCTTCTACAATCAAAATTTTTAAAGCCATGATTTGAAGGTGTAAGAAAAAAATTTGAAAATGTTCCGCACAAATGCTATAAGTTAAGTTACTAACTTATCCTGGTTTATGGTAATAATTAGTTTGTTTTAGAACTTGGCGTTATAGCTAAATATGTATTTCAGATTAGAATTACTTCTTATTTTAGCGACACATGAAAAACAAGTACTTGTCAATTAACCATCGATTGTATATTATACTTATATGCTTATTCGGACTTTCTTTAGTATCATGTAAGCAAAAGCAGATAAGGAAAACTATGGAAGTTGACGATCAGAGTACCATTGGCAAAATTATTCGATTAGACCCAAGAATGGATAAAATCGTAAAACCAGGCGCTTTCATAGAAAAAATAGCGGAAGGCTACCAATGGACAGAAGGACCATTGTGGATAGAGAACGGTAAATTTTTACTCTTTTCAGAAATCCCATCAAACAGCATTTATAAATGGACCGAGGACAAAGGAGCCGAATTATACATTCGACCATCAGGTTACACAGGTGAAAGAACACGCGGTGGTGAACCAGGATCAAATGGACTAATCCTCGATCAAAAAGGTCGCCTTGTCATGTGCCAACATGGTGACAGGCGAATGGCCAGAATGCAAGCTTCTCTTGATACCCCGCAATCAACATTTGAAACCATTGTAGACAAATGGGAAGGCAAGAGATTCAATAGTCCAAATGATGCAATCTATGATAGCCAAGGAAATTTATATTTTACAGATCCTCCTTATGGCTTAGAAGGCTATGTGGATGATCCTACCAAAGAAATTGATTTTCAAGGAGTGTATCGATTTAGCAAAGAAGGAGAATTGACATTGCTAACTGATAAGATGACTAGACCCAATGGATTGGCATTATCTCCAGACGAACGAACATTGTATGTCGCCAACTCTGATCCCGATCAAGCTATTTGGAATGCATTTGATATTAATGGAGCAGGTGAGATTTCTAATGAACGCGTCTTTTATGATGTTACAGGTGAAGAAGGAAAAGGCTTGCCTGATGGCATGAAGATTCATCCGAATGGGACGATCTTCGCTACAGGTCCAGGAGGTGTTTGGGTCTTCACCCTAGCTGGAGAAGTGTTGGGCAGAATAGATTCAGGAGAAGCGACTTCAAATTGTGCATTCAATGCAGATTATTCTATATTGTACATGACTTGTGATGATTATGTCATGAGGATTAAACTGAATTAATGTCTATAACACCTTCTGGTAGATACAAATGGTATGTGTTGATCATGCTTACCATTATGTATATGTTCAATTTCATGGACAGACAGATTCTTGTTATTCTACAAGAACCGATTAAAGCAGAACTTGGTCTTAGTGATACGCAATTGGGTCTCCTGACAGGACTTGCTTTTGCTGCATTGTATGTCACCCTTGGGATTCCGATTGCGAGATATGCAGATTTAAATAATCGTAAAAATGTCGTTGCAATAAGTCTGGCAGTTTGGTCAGCTATGACAGTGGTTTCTGGCAGAGCGACAAACTTTGTTCAATTGCTGTGGGCAAGAATTGGAGTTGGAATTGGTGAAGCAGGTGGCAGCCCTCCAGCACATTCAATCATCTCGGATTATTTTCCTCCTGAGAAAAGGGCAACAGCATTATCTATTTATTCAACAGGTATCTATTTAGGTATATTAATGGGATTCATTGTAGGTGGTGTAATTGCAAGGTATTATGGATGGCGTATGGCATTTTATGCTCTAGGGATTCCAGGCGTTTTATTTTCTTTGATTGTGTACTTCACAATTAAAGAACCATTAAAAGGACAGATGGATAAGGTGAAAAGTCCTGATGTTGCAGATGACCAGCAAGGTCTTGTTGCTGATCCTACTATAAAAGAAACACTCCATCATTTATTGACAAAGAAAACTTTTATTTATGCTGCATTTGCAGCTGGTTTTCACACATTTACTACGTATGGTGTAGGAAATTTTTTGCCATCATTTCTCCAAAGAGTCCATGGAGTAGATATTGCTACTGCAGGAATTGTTTTGGGATTGACTACTGGTATAGGTGGTTTTATTGGTACCTATCTGGGTGGATATATTGCAGATAAAAAAAGAACAGATGATATGCGGTGGTATATATGGGTACCGTTGATCGCAGGGATTTTAAGTTTGGGTCCTTCACTTATTGTCTTTTTCTCATCAAATGCAACTTTGGTAATGGCCACTACCTTCTTTACAGGTAGTCTAACTGCATTTTTTTTGGGACCAACCATTGCTGTTACTCACAGCTTGGTAAATGCTAAGATGAGGGCATTTGCTTCTGCTATTTTATTCTTTATTCTCAATTTTATTGGATTGGGATTTGGTCCTTTAATGGTAGGTCTGGCAAGCGATTATTTTACACCTCAATTTGGAAATGAGAGTTTGCGCTGGGCATTCGCCTTGACATTTATTGCAGGATTTATTTCAATGGTGTTTATGGTATTGGCAGCAAAGAATTACAAAAAAGATTTAATATCAGTTGGGTTTGACTTTCCGACTAAGGAAAAATTATTCGTATGAAAATATATCTAAACTCCATTTTCATTTTTTTCATCGCTTTCTCTGCTTTTGGACAGTTAACAGTCATTGAAAAGGGTAATGTTATACAGGGTTTTGATAAGGACAGGTTAGTGCGATTAGATAATCGAATGCACCAATTCGTAGACAAAGGTCAGTTGGCAGGAATCCAAACTGCTATCATGCGAGATGGTAAATTGGTGCATATGGATACCTATGGACACGCAGATATTCATTCGCAAACAGCATTAGAAGATGACCATATCTGGCGGATATTTTCCATGACAAAGCCAATCGCTTCAGTAGGGTTGATGATGCTCTATGAGCAGGGTTTGTTTTCGCTTAGAGATCCAGTTGAGAATTATATTCCTTCATTCAAAGGATTGAAAGTTTATGACGAAGAAAAAGGAATTGTTGCAGCTAAAAATAAAATGACAATCAAAGATTTGTTGACACACACAAGCGGACTTGGCTATGGATGGGGTGGAGGATATATAGACTCCTTATATAATGCAACCGATAAGTGGACAATGGAAAACAATAAAGTTTTTGTTGATTGGTTGGCAGAACAGCCATTATATTTTGAGCCGGGTACTGCCTGGCGATATGGCGTTTCGACTGATGTGGTTGGTTATTTAATAGAAGTCATTTCAGGACAATCATTGGATGAATATCTAGATGAAGCATTATTCCAGCCATTGGGAATGGATGATACTTATTTCTCAATCCCTAAAGAGAAAGCACATCGATTGGTAACTAATTATAACGATCAACAAGGAGATACTCTCACAATAATTGATCACTATACAGTAAGTCCTTGGACAAAGAAAGCCCGTCTATTATCTGCTGGTGGTGGCCTGGCATCTACAATAAATGACTATCTCATATTTAGCCAAATGTTGTTGAATGGGGGAGAGTATAATGGTAAACGATATCTAGGTACAAAGACCTTAGAATTAATGCTAGACGATCATTGCACAGATGTCGAACACCATGGTGGACCTGTTGTGATGCCGGCTAATGGTTCCGGTTTTGGCCTTGGTTTTTCTGTAATCAACAATGTAGCCGAAACAAGTCTGTTGGGTTCTGAAGGTATGTATGGATGGGGTGGTGCAGCAGGCACTGTTTTTAGAATCGATCCTGAAGAGAACATGATCTGTATTATGATGATACAGTTAATGCCGTACCATCATTTACAAGCAAGAGAAACTTTCCAAACAATGGTGTATCAGGCTTTGGTCGACTAATCAACTGGTCCCAATATGGAAATTCCAGAATTGCTATGTATAGGATTTTTGTGTCATGACCTGTATGAAGGCAAGCATATTCTAGGTGGTACTGCATCGTATTCCAGTATCATGGCTAGCCATCTTGGGTTGTCTACAGCAGTACTTACTAGCTTAGGGAATGATTTTGAATTCCACTCTTTATTTTCTGACAGACAGATTTCAATAGAAGTAATTGCTTCAGAAAAAACAACAGTATTTGAAAATAAATATGCCCAGGGAATAAGAACTCAAGTCCTTCATTCCAGAGCTACGACGCTGGAGCTAATGCATTTGCCAGAGAATTGGAAAAATGTACCGATTGTAAAATTTTGCTTGATAGCTGATGAAGTACATCAATCCTTTCTGGATTTTTTTCCTGACGCTCTTGTGGCAGCAACCATACAAGGTTGGCTTAGGCAATGGGATGAAAATGGTAAAGTGACTTCAAAGGAAATGGACTGGGAATTGTTAGCACCTTTGGATATTGTATTTATGAGTGAGGATGATATTGCTGGGTATGAATATGCGATACCTCAAATTGCAGATCTAGTAGAATTCCTAGTCATGACACGCGGTAAAAGTGGGGCAGTTGTGTATCACGAAGGCAATCAATTTCATTTTCCGGCGTATCCAACAAATGAAATAGATCCGACAGGTGCAGGAGATATTTTTGCTGCTTCTTTTTTATATCAATTTTACAAGCACAGAGACTTAAAATTAGCTACAGCATTTGCACACGCATCTGCCTCCTGCGTGGTCGAGAAAGTAGGTGTACATATTCCAAATATTGATGAAATTCACAGTCGTTATAAGTGGTACTTAAAAAACATGGCTTAATTTAGTTGGTAGAGGAATGTAGCATGCAGGTCCTTTACCTTTCAATGTCATATCATGAAAAAATTAAACATTGGTATTATCGGATTGGGACGCATAGGAAAGGTGCACCTGGAAAATTTATTGTATCGAGTCACTGAAGCAAATGTTGTTTCTGCTTTCGATCCCAATGCGCACAAATGTGATTTTGCAAGCCAATTGGGTGTGCCAAAAATTGCTGAATCAGTTACCGACCTGATTCATGATGATGCCATTCAAGCAGTTGTTATTTGTTCTCCTACTACCACGCATATTGAGATTTTAGAAATGGCGATAGCAGGAAATAAACATATCTTTTGTGAAAAACCATTAGATCTATCTATTGACAATATTGAAAGAATTAAAAACCTGGCAGATGATAAAGGAGTGAAACTGCAAGTAGGATTCAATCGTCGATTTGATGCAAACTTTCGACAAATTCGTCGTCAAGTAAAAGATGGCATAGTTGGAGATCCACATATACTCAAAATCACAAGCCGTGATCCTGCACCACCGCCTATCGAGTTTGTGTCTACTTCTGGAGGCTTGTTTATGGACATGACAATTCATGACTTTGATATGGCCAGATTTATAGTCGGAAGTGAAGTCACAGAAGTGTATGCAAAAGCGAGCGTAAAAGTTGATGAAGCTATTGGGCGAGCTGGAGACGTAGATACTGCAATAATTCAATTGCAATTTGAAAATGGGTGTTTGGGATTGATTGACAACAGCCGACAATCAGGTTATGGTTATGACCAACGATTAGAAATCTTTGGCTCAAAAGGCATGGCGAAAATTGGTAACAATTTTCCTGATACTGCTGTGGTATATAATAATGAAGGTAGGCATAGCTCTCAACCACTGTACTTTTTTATGGAGAGGTACACTGAAGCTTATTGTGAAGAAATGAGGGCCTTTGTGCACTCTATAGTAAATGATAAAAATGTAGAAGTATCAGCAAATGACGCATTGGCTGCTACCAGGATTGCATTAGCTTGCCAAGAATCCATACATACAAATCTCCCTATTCAATTATAATGCAGTTGCCATGATTCAGTTTCTTAGCTTTCTAACATTCACTTTACTTGTAGCTGGTTATGCTGCATGGAATCTGAGGAAAGATAAACTCAATTCTAAAGATGGATTTTTTCTCGGTGGTAGGAGTTTGACTGGTGTTGTCATTGCTGGCTCTATGTTGTTAACTAATATTTCAACAGAGCATTTAATCGGAATGAATGGTTCAGCTTATCGCAATGGAGCCATCATTGTTGCTTGGGAAGTTACCTCAGCTTTGGCTCTTGTGGTAGCTGCCATGTATTTTGTGCCGCGTTATCTAAAAATGGGTTTAACAACAATTCCTGAATTTTTGGAGAAGCGTTTTGATGGAATGACAAGAACGATTATTGCCTTGTTATTAATAACGTCTTTTGTATCAACTTTACTTCCTATTGTGTTGTATACAGGCGCAATTAATATTGAAAGTATTTTTGAGATCTCAGATTTACTGAATATTTCAAAACATCAAGGATTATGGTTAACCGTTTTGGTGGTCGGAATTATTGGCGCCATCTATGCGATTTTCGGAGGACTTAAAATGGTCGTATATACAGATACATTTAATGGTTTTGGATTGTTGATAGCTGGTCTTGCTGTTCCCTTAATTGCTCTATGGAATATAGGTGATGGAAATATACTTACAGGGCTCAGCAAAGTATTTCAGCATGCACCTGGAAAATTCTCCTTAGTCAGCAGTGAGCCATCTATCGGACCAGGGTCGAGAGATTCCATATTACCCTTCAGTGTTTTATTTACTGGACTCATTATTAATCAACTGTATTTCTGGACGATGCATCAATCCATTATCCAGCGTGCTCTGGGTGCAGTCAGTTTGAAAGAAGCACAAAAAGGATTGTTGTTTACGGGTGTGTTAAAAATTTTAATTCCAATTGTTATCGTCCTACCTGGAATCATTGGATTTTATTATTTCGGTGACACACTTTATGATAATCCAGATACCGTTTATCCACTATTATTGAAAAAAGTTCTTCCAGTTTGGATGACAGGGTTTTTTGTTGCTGTTGTTATGGGTGCAGTCTTGAGCACCTTTAATAGTGCTTTGAACAGTGCCGCTACTTTATTTAGTTTAGGTATCTACAAACGATATATCAATCCTTCAGCCTCAGAATCAAGACAGGTGTGGATGGGTAGATTGTCGTCCTTGATTCTTGCCATTTTTGCAATTGGGGTAGCTCCTTTTGTGGCCAATGCTCCAGATGGATTGTACCAACTCCTACAGCAGTTGAATGGTATCTTTTTTATTCCAATGGCTACAGTCATTCTTGCAGGATTCTTTTTTCCGAAAGTATCGGCTGTAGGCGCCAAAGCAGGATTATTGTTTGGTCTCGCTTTTTATATTCTGTTGTATTTTATATTGAAGGTTGACTTACATTTTGTCCATATATGGGGTATAGAATTTGTGTTGAATGTTATTGTTATGCATCTGGTCTCAATGTTTTATAGACGCAAAAATCCATATGTGATTACAGATGTAGGTGCAGTTGATTTGGTGCCATGGAAATATTCGAAACACTTGAGTATATGTTTAATTGGTATTACACTTTTACTCTACTTATTATTAGGTAACGCAACTTAGTTGCCAACTAAAGACTTTCCTATGACTTTGAATACTATCATTGAGATTTCTTCTGCAGTTTTAATTTTAGCAGGTTTTGAATTGTTCAATCGAAAAAATATAAAGGGATTTACTGTAATGGCGATTGGTCAATTGCTTGCTACTGTAATCTGTGTGATTGCATCATTGTGGTTTTTAAGCTTTATGCATTTTGTCAATTTTCTAATGCAAGTAAGAGGGTATCTTAAATGGAAGGAGGAGAATAAGGTCGTGAGTGGTTGATTGCAATATAAATTAAATTGAAAACAAGTCTTGAGCTGTCAACTCATTCTGTACCAACTCCATGTTGTATTCATTTATGCTGACTCCAAATGGCGGTATGAATGATGGGGAGCAGAATTCGCTAAAAAGAAAAAGCCTGATAGAAACTATCAAGCTTTAATAAGTCTTAGTTAGAGTATGCCCGAACTGTGGCAAAGCCAAAGTGAGGAAACCTGATCCTCAGATCAGGGTGGGCCGCCAACCCCGTTACTTCTATAAGTCTTAGTGAGAGTATGCCCGAACGGTGGCGAAGCCATTGGGTTGACTAA
>CAYNMW010000132.1:0-12040 GCA_964398295.1 uncultured Saprospiraceae bacterium
ACGGAATAATACTGAGAAATCATGCATAAAAATTCGCGTTTTTCACAAATCGATATCCACCATCACCGGACAATGATCCGAATGCCTTGCCTCATGCACATGCCTAGCCTCCTTCACTTTCTTCTGCAACGCATTTGACACCGAAATGTAATCGATCCGCCAGCCTTTATTTCGATCCCTAGAACCAGCACGATAACTCCACCAACTAAATTCATCAGCCTTATCCGGGTGGATCAATCTGAAGCTGTCTTTAAAATCAGATTTAAACCATTGATCAAGCCACTCGCGTTCTTCTGGGCGAAAGCCTGATGGTTTGTCCTTTCGTGTCGGATTGTGAATGTCCATGTCTTGATGGACGATATTATAATCACCGACTAGAATTATTTTCTTTTGCTTTTTGAGCAGTTTGTTGATCCAAGGTCTGAGATCATAGAGAAATTGCATCTTGACTTGATGACGTTCTTCTGAACTGGAGCCAGAGGGGAAATAACAATTGACCAAAGTCCATTTTCCAAACTCGGTGACCAATACTCTGCCTTCATTGTCATGTTGTTCTATACCGATACCTGTACTGACTTTTTTGGCTTTTTGTTTGGAGAGCGTCAGGACTCCACTGTATCCCTTCTTGACTGCGGAGTACCAATAGTCATGGTACCCTAGATCTGATAATTCTGAAAGGTCCACTTGATCTGAATGAGCCTTTGTCTCTTGAAAACAAATGATATCAGGATCTTCTTCTTTTATCCACTCAAACAATCCTTTTTTTGTAGCAGCTCTTATCCCATTGACATTATAGCTGATAAGCTTCATATTGGTCTGTACGTTTATTGAAATGGATCAGTACTTAATCCTAAATCTGCTATGGACTCTCCAGCTTTGATGTCAGTAATCTTGACATTCATCATGCCTCCTATAGAGTGGTTTTGTGCAACTTTCGCTCCTCCTGGTAATGTTTGCCAATCTGTCCACTCAGCCTCGACTCCACCAATAGGTATAATCTTGGTCCACATTTTATACGCGTAAGGCATTCCAGAATCCTCAAGTAACCACATATAAGAATCACCAGGTGTGACACCTCCTCCTTTGTAAGAAACCATCAATGCTTCCTTCCCATCATCTGTTTTCACAATGCTTCTTTCTGTTCCTTTATCAAAGACCTTATATGGTGCACTAAACCAGAAAGAATCATTACACCAATAGTTCCATGCTGTTGAAACGAGTTTTTGTTTTTCATCTGCATCAGATATGGCATTGCCTGATACGTATGCATCTCCAGTTACTTCATCCAGATCCATCACCACTTTATTTTCACCCCAACTGACAACTGCATCATTGTCTTCTTTATTCCAGATATAATGGTGTTGATCCATAAATGACCAGGATGCATAGTTTAAGGTATCCCAAGCATTCTTATTGAGTTGAACTAGCATTTTTTCAGCAAGAGCATCGGCTTGAGCACCTGATTCTCCTTCAGGAAGGGATTCATTGTTCATGACAAATCCGATAATTCCTAAAACAAGTAAAATACCTAATATTGAAAGGCAACCTATTCCTAATTTTTTCATGATGTTAATTTATTGTTGAATCAACTGATTCCATTTATTGCTAACAACTGAAGACCGAAGTAATCATATATTCAGAGCACTATCGGTAACAAGTCAGTTTACTCCAAAACTACTATAAAAATGTGTTCAGCAGCATAAAATTCCAGAAAAGAGCTTAGTTGTATAGTCAATCAAAATAAGCACTTCTAATAAAGAAGTCTATAGCTCTAATTTAGTAATTGCTTGTGTAAGCCGCTGGAAAAGGAGAATAGTGCCCAAATCAATAAACCAACAAAAAAGAAATGTTCATCAATAAAGTTGCCACCAAATGGTATGGAGATATAATCGGCCAAAGATTTAGCTTCAAACTTTCCACTTAGTTCGGTTAAACGGATATTATAATTGATATGAAAACAAGTAATCAAATATAAAAGCAACATACCAAGAATGCTTACGACTATCTTTCGTTTCCATGGCAATGGAGTCGCTATAAACAGTGACAGAAGGAAAATGCCT
This sequence comes from uncultured Saprospiraceae bacterium, assembly GCA_964398295.1. GTDB lineage: Bacteria > Bacteroidota > Bacteroidia > Chitinophagales > Saprospiraceae > CALFUK01. The sequence goes on from CAYNMW010000132.1 coordinate 2,061, forward strand.
GGAAGAACGATTGTCTCTCGCAAACCTTTATGCATCGTCAAACCTGCCGGTACTGTCTTTCTATAGCCTTTGTTATAGACACTTTTGGGATATTTTGCCTGCTGGTATATTGCAAATGAAGTGTCCCATTTATTCATCGGTTCGCCCTCATAATGTACCATGTCAACATAGGAGCCTGTGTATAACATATTTAAAATAGGCTGACCGACAGTATGAAAAAAGGAAAGATGTGCTTTATTGATTGATGATACAGAAAACAGCAATGATAAGCCGATGTATGTCACCAAGAATATGCCAAGTCTCTTCAGTATGAATGAATAATCACGCATTAGATTCTGCTTGTTTTTTACTTGCCCAACGAATCCAAACCAACCATACGAATACGGTAAGAATGATGTATAATACTTGCCAAAATTCAATGTGCATAAAATCGAAGAAACCAATACTACCGTAAGCACCAGACAAGTAAAGTGTTACAATACGAATGATGTTCAGTACAAATAGGATTGATAGACCACCAAGAAGACCTTGCCATTTCCACTTTGCAGATATCGGATAGAGTACAACAGCACTTAAGAACAACAGCATAGGAGCAATAGCGTCACAACCTTGTTTGATGTTGACCGAAAAGGCATCACCATCGACAGTTTGATTGATAGCTGTGGTCCCCTGACCTAATATATTGAGTAATACACTCGAAATTGATGCATATAAATTTAGAACTGGATCTAGTGAATCTTTGAACCAATCTGAATTTTGAATCCATGCAAATATGCCGACCAAAACCAAAAAACCTAGCACGTAGGTATAAACAAGACGTTTCTTTTGGAAATTTTCTTTTGCTCGACTAAAGAACGACTCTTTCTGAGCAACCTGTTTCAGGCCCTTCTTCTTGGAAGATTTCTTTGTTGACTTACCTTTCTTTTTCTTGCTACTCATTTACTTTATTAAAATACTGATCAAGTATGCTAAGAGAATACCTGCTATCATTCCACCAGGCAGATCTGCATTAGTCATCTCATACCCAAAGAAAAACATGCTTACAAAGAGAAGCAGGAGTAAGCCTATCCATACAGATAACACAAGTTTGATCAACAACTTCTTGTAGATAGGGAAGTTCATTCCCATTAGTCTGAAGTAGATCGGCTGTTCTTGATCCTCCATAGTCATAAATTATGTTGTGAATATAGGACTTGAGTTCAACTTTAGAAAGTTTCTTGCATCTTTGTCTTCTCATTTATCAAGGTTAATATTTGGACAAAAAACACATGGATCAATCCCGTTATATATTTAAGACTGAGCAAAAGGCTCTTGAGATTAATCTTGAGAAAAAGATCTATGGCACCTTTGCCGAAATTGGTGCTGGACAAGAAGTCGCTAGAATCTTTTTTCAAGTGGGTGCTGCAGCAGGTACAATTGCCAAAACGATGTCTGCATATGACAAAACCTATTCCGATGCAATCTATGGCGTAGAAAAGAAAGGCAGATATGTCTGCGAATCAAGAGTGTACAAAATGATCGATCATGAATATGGCCTGATGGAAGATCGACTCAAGGAAGAAAAGCCAGATACTAGTTTTTTTGTTTTTGCTGATACGGTTGCTGCTATCAATTACAACAAAACCATCAAAGGAAATGGTTGGCTTGGAGTTCGATTTCAATTAAGCCCTCAAGCTGAACCGAATGATTTTGTACTCCATGTCAAGATGCTTGATACCAACAACAAACAGCAACAAGAGGCAATTGGGATATTGGGAGTCAATATGATTTTCGCTTGTTATTTTTATAAGGACAATATTGAATACTTTATTCAGTCTTTGAGAGACGCACTAAAGAATCGAATCCAGATTGATATGATTCGCCTATCAGGTCCAGATTTTCAAGATGTTGACAATCGGTTGTTGAGTCTATATTTGGTGCAATATGGTCTGACAGATGTCACGATGTTTGATCCCGAAGGCAATCCTGTGCACGCTTCAGAATGGTTGTACAAGAAATCATTGATGGTGGTAAGAGGTCACTTTCATCCGCCTACACTTGTAACGGAAGACGTTTTCAAATGCAGCTATAAGCAGTTTTTAGAAGACAATACAGTTGAGTTAAAGGATTCTGCTATTGTTGCCGAAATGACATTAGAAAATTTGCAGCAAGACAAGCAACTCGATGCTGCAGACTTTCTTGCAAGAGCGGATATGGTTGGGGCAATGGGTTATCACACTATCGTTTCAGATTGTAGCAATCATGTGACATTAATCAACTATTTGGCAGATTTCAAGATCAAGAAACTAGGGCTAGTTATTGGGGCAAGAGAGTTGCTGAAAATCATAGAGAGCAAGTTTTACGAAAATCAAGATGGCCGCTTACTGGTTGCTTTTGGAGAACTTTTCACACGCAACATTCAAATTTATGTCTATCCTATCTTGTCTGATGAGGAAGGTGAATCCTCTTTGGTAACAGCAGAAACTCTTGCTGTACCTGAAGGAATTACGTTTCTGTACAAGCATTTGCTCGATTCTGGTCAGGTTAAATCTGTGCAAGGGTTCAATCAAGAGCTATTGCATATCTATCCAAAGGATATATTCGACAAAATTGAGACGAATGATCAATCATGGGAAACATTTATGCCCAAGGAGGTTGCAGAAGTCATTAAAAACAAGCGCCTTTTTAATGTCAGTGCTAGCTAACGTAATAAGAAACCATTCTGAGTACGCAACATAAGTTGTAACATGGATTGCCTTCTGATAAACCCATTTTGTTTCTATAAATGTCTTACATATCTAAGATTTCTAGTTTATAATGGATAAGTCTTAATAAGATGTTATTTTTAGTTATGGGACGAACTTTCTTAATGGGAGGACGTTTCAGCTTAGTCCGTTTAAGTAGATCCTCAATCAATAACATTATGAAACAATTGACCGTTTTTCTCATTAGCACATTTCTTGCTTTTACATCCTCGAATGCCCAATCCATCGATGTCGCCTTTTTCAATAAGACTGATGCTTTCTTGAAAAGTGTTGTGCAAGATGGACTTATAGACTATGGTGCTGTCCAAACAAATTCAGATTTACCAGAACTGATTCAAATTGTTGAACAAGCTGATCTTACTGGTCTAGATAGGCAAACACAAAAAGCATTTTATATAAATGCATACAATTTGCATGTCATCAATTTAGCTGCCAATAATTTTCCGATTCAATCAGTCCAGGAAGTAAATGGCTTCTTCAATTCCAAGAAAATAACGGTAGCAAATAAAAAGTCAACAATTACCGATTTTGAGAAAAAGGATATTTTAAAACCATTTGATGATCCTAGATTGCATTTTGTGCTTGTTTGTGGTGCACTCGGTTGTCCACCAATCATATCAGATGTTTATGCTCCAGAAGTGCTGGATGAGCAATTAGATGCACAAACACGTATTGCCTTGAATAACCCTGATTTTATCAAAGTAGACGACAATAAGACTCAGTTGTCTCAGATCTTTAAATGGTACCCTTCCGATTTTGGAGGGAGCAAATCCAATATCATTAGCTTCATCAATAAATATCGTACAAATAATATTTCTTCTTCGTCTAAGATTGGTTACTATGATTATGATTGGACATTGAATGATCAAATATATAGTTCAGCAGTAGGAACAGGACCAATAAGCGTTGGTAACAATGCTAACAGATATGTAGTGTCTTCTACCATTAACAAAGGGAGTACAGAGTCTAAAATATTTAATAACCTCTTTACCCAAAGAACTGGGACTACAGATGGATTTACTTCACGGTCAACTTTTTTGACAACAACCTATAGTTTTTTATATGGACTTTCAGATCGCTTCAATATTGGCATCAATGGAAGATATAGGAGTACACGAAATGAAGGCCCCGATTCATCGCCATTTAGCGTCATATTTGGAGGGGGAGAGCCTTCTAGCTCTAGAACTGGGATTACTGCATTAGGTCCTCAGATTAGATGGGCTCCTGTAAAAGAATGGTCTAACTTTTCAATCCAAAGTTCATTCGTTTTTCCGATAGGTTCTGATCTGACAGGAAATAACGAAAGCCCGTTTATTGACTGGGATGGACCAACGTGGAACACACAGTTTTTCAATGATTTTACTATCGGAAAAAACTTTTCGTTGTTCACAGAGATTGATTTCTTAATTGAAGGCTTAGGTGATGAATTCACTCAAACCTCTGTACCATTTACAGCTATATTTAGTTACAATGCTACACCAAAACTTATCCTCTATACATTGGGTAATTTTTCACCATATGTGAGTTCAAGTTTTGATAATGATTACTTTTATCAATATGGTGTAGGAGCTAAGTATCAATTTACGTCTAAAATTGAGTTGGAATTGTTGATCTCTGACTTTACCAGCAATGGTTTAATGTCAAACAATGGACAAGCCAGCACATTTAATTTAGGTTACAGAATAAACTTCTAACAGAAGCCTAATAATTGATAAACGTTTTAGTTATATAAGGCGTTATGGAGTTGTCCTTTGTATACTAAACTATGTATTTTACATTAAAATGGGCTCTGACATCATAATATGTAGAGAGTCAATGCCTGTACAATGAGAATTTTAGGTTTATTACTGGTTTTTCTATTCGTCTTGCTTGAAGCTTTGCATTCACAGCAAAATCACGTCTATGATATCCAGTCTGTCCAATTTGAAGGGCAAACCAAAACCAAAGAGTCTTATTTAGCTCAGCAAATTGTCACGAAAGAAGGACTAACGGTTACTGACAGTTTGTTAAAAGAAGATATCCAGCGATTGAAAAATATGTCTAGTATCAATAATGCTGAGTACCGTATCATTGAATCTGGTGATCATACTTCCATATTATTTGAAGTCACCGAGGTAAAGACTTTACTCCCAATTTTTAATTTTGGTGGAATTACAAATAACGTTTGGTTTCAAGTTGGGTTTGCTGACATCAATTGGAATGGAAAAGGTCAAACCTTGAGTGCGGCATACTTAAATAATGACAGAAGACATAGTGCTAATTTATTTTATAAAATGCCCAACATCAAAGATAGTGGTTGGGGGTTTTCAGCAAGTATTGCAACATGGTCATCTTTCGAGCCACTGTTTTTTAATGACCTTACCATAAATTATGAATATGGTAATGATTCCGCCGGATTCAATTTGATCCGTCAAATTGGTTTCAATAGATATCTAGAAATTGGGGGGACTGCTTTTATAGAAGATTATGAAATAAGTGCAGATCAATTTCAATTAGCGGTGGAAGGCATTGTCCCAGAAAGAGTAAAGCAAACAAAATTGTTAGGCAGAGTATTCTATAAAGAAGATTATCTCAAGCGCCATTTTTTCTATACGAAAGGATTTGAATGGTCTTTCCATTACCAAAGTGTATTCAACACCTTAGATCAATCGGTATTTAATAGCATACAAATACAAACCAGATATTTCAAAAGAATTGGTAAAAAAGGAAACTTTGCTAACCGCGTTCGTCTAGGCTTCGCCACAAATACTGATTCTCCTTTTGCACCTTTCGTTGCAGATAGCCATGTCAATATAAGAGGAATTGGAAACCGAATAGACAGAGGCACAGCCCAGATGATTATCAATACAGAATATCGCCATTCTATCTATGACAAAACGATTGATCCTGAAAAAAGGGATTGGGGCGTCCAATTGGTTGGGTTTGTAGATGCAGGTACTTGGAGGAATCCAGGAGGAAGTTTAAATCAACTTGTCGACCCAGATCAATTCAGAGTTTTTGTAGGTGGAGGTTTTCGAATCATATACAATAAAATATTTGGTGCAGCATTGCGAGTTGATTATTCTGTGGACATACTCGACAAACAAATTAACGGTCTAGTCCTTGGATTTGGTCAATACTTTTAAAGAATGAAAACGATACTAAACATTGGATATAGTGGCAGATTGATTTGGGTATTTATTTTCTCAGCCTTGTGCATGACTTCGTTTGGTCAAAAGATAAATGGATTGAGTATAAGTGGCCCATCAACTCCTGAATTAACCAAAGAAAATTTCGAGAATTTAAAATCCGCAAATGCCAATTGGGTTGGTATTGTTCCTGAAAAATTAATTTACAGAGAATCGCTTGAATTTAGACCTGATTCGCTCAATGAACATTGGAGTGAAACAATAGAAGCTACTATAGAAAGCATTAAGTATGCCCAACAAACTGGACTGAAGGTGTTTATAAAACCACATGTGGTATTAGATAAAAAATCAAAAAAACGAGATAAGACAAGGGGTGCAGATTGGCGAGGTGATATAAAATTTAGTTCTGAAGAAGATTGGACATATTTCGAAAGCAATTATGAAGCATATGTGTTGGAGTTGGCAAAAATTGCGCAAACATATGATGTTGAATTATTCGGTATAGGGACAGAACTAAAGAAATTTGTTTCACATCGTCCACAATTTTGGTTTACACTCATACAAAAAGTCAAATCAGAATATAGTGGAAAAATAACCTACTGTGCGAATTGGGATGAGTATGACCAAGTCCCATTTTGGGAGCAGTTGGACTACATTGGAGTTGATATGTATTTTCCAATCAGTCGTACGCAAACACCTGCAATAGGGAAGACCAAAAAGAAATGGAAACCAATTGTCAAGAAATTAGAATCCTTCTCAAAGGAAAAGAATAAACAACTCCTATTTACTGAGTTTGGTTATAGGAATGTTCCTTTTTCTGGACAGCGTCCCTGGACACACGATAAAGGCAAAAATATCGCGATAGATTATAGAGCTCAATACAATTTGTACGAAGCTATATTTGCGTCGTTTTGGGATAAGTCTTGGGTTGCAGGTGGATTTGCCTGGAAATGGTTTACAAAAGCAAAATCAGGTAAGGATACAACCTTTAGCGTGCAAGGCAAACCAGCATTTCAGGTCCTTAAGAAATGGTTTGGAGAATATCCCGATCCTATCAGTTTCTCCAGTGAGTGATGGGGGCTATTGTTTATCAACCCAACAGTATTAAAGAGAATTTTTCACGCAACGGACACCAAATCGTCTAGCTTCTTTTGGAGGAGCATTTATATGGTGTGAATGAGTATGTTGTACATAATAATCATTTCTATGATGTATGTGGAATCGATCATCATCTAGTTGTTCATCATTAATCCAAAGAGTTGCATTGTTGTTTCTCCTGATCTTATTTCCTTGCACCCAATAAACCTTTTGCAATTTAAGTGGTGTTCCATCACCTAGAAGATTGAAAGCAGAAGAAATAACTCCAATTTTTGTTATTTGAATTTCTTCGTCAAATCAAAAATACCTTGTGCATACTGTTGTTTCAGTTTTTGACTATCCTGTTCGAATTGGCCTTGAATCTCCTGCAACATATTAGAAGGAATTTTGCTGACATCTAGATTGTAATCTTGAATGATTTTTTTAATACCTGTACTAGCCTGGCGCTTTGGTCCTTGATCAACTTTCTTTAGGATATCATCAAATATTGAAGACGGAGCCGTTTCTACATTTGGATCTTTTTTGTTTTCCTTTCGCGCACCTTCGATACCATTTTTGATAATATCAAGTATGCTTTTAGGATTCTTCCGTCCTTTTTGCATTTGATTATTTTGATGCTTGGTATCTATTTCTCCAATTTTTTCTCTAAGTAGATCGAATACTGAGGGATCTGCTGTAGCTGTGTTATTGCTTTGTTTGTTCTTTTGTTGTACATCGTTAATTGTTTTTAAGATGACGTCAAGTATGTTGGCCATAATTTAGTTAGTTAATTAAGAATAAAATTTAGTTAGCGATTCGCAATTAAGGGCGAATTATTGGTGAAAGCAAGTAATATACCAACTAAGATTTGCTTTTCTGATCATTTGAAATAATACTGGATATGATTAGCTGGTATTACTTAGAAATTAGCCTATCATATTTATTTCTTGGGGTTGTTTGCTTATTGATAACCTTCAGCCTGTAGTTTAAATAACTCAGCATATAAATTGCCATTCTCCAGCAGTTCTTCATGTGTTCCAATCTCCAATAAACTGCCATGCTTTAAAACCAAAATACGATCTGCCATGCGTACAGTACTGAAGCGATGGGAGATAATAATCGCTGTTTTGCCTTTGGTAATGCCTATAAATCGTTGAAAAGCTTCGTATTCAGCTCTTGCATCAAGTGCTGATGTGGGTTCATCCAATATGACAATTTTAGCATCCTTCATATAAGCTCTGCCCAGTGCTACTTTTTGCCATTGCCCTCCAGATAGTGTAACACCACCATGAAATTGTTTTCCCATTTTAGTTTCATATCCGTGTTCCAATCCTTCTATGACTTCATCTGCTAGACTCAATTCAGCTGCATCAGAGATTCTGTCCTGATTGGTGAATTCTTCTATATTTCCCACACCAATATTCTCTCCTGCAGTAAAATTGTATTTAATGAAGTCTTGAAAGATGACGCCAAATACCTGTTGATATTCAGCTTTCCTAAATTGTCGGATGTCTATACCATCAAGCAAAATTCTTCCTTCTGTGGGTTCGTAAAATCGCAATACCAATTTTATTAGCGTCGTTTTTCCTGCTCCATTTTCACCTACGAATGCTAGTTTTTCTCCCGCTCTTAGTGTGAAATTTAAGTTTTGTAAAACAAAATCTTTGGTGTCTGGATACCTGAATGAAACGTTTTCAAAACTAAATCCTTCCACAATTTGTATCGGCAATCCTTTCATCTCCAGATTTGCCAATTGATCAACTTCAATATCCAGAAAATCAAAGTAGTCTTTCAAATACAATGCACTTTCCGAGATTTTTGAAAATCTAAAAAACATACCTTGCAAACGAGAACGCAATCGATTAAATGAACCGGATAAAAAAGTCAATTCACCAACAGTGAGAAATCCGGCAACAACTCTTAAAATGATCAAAACATAAGCACCATAATAAGCTGCAATACCTAGGATATTGAACAATGCAGCCCAAACAGTTCTGTTGATGGTTAACTCTTTATTTGCCAGATAATACTTGTGCGCCAGTTTTTCAAATCGGTTTGAAATAAACGATGTTAGTCCAAATAATTTAATTTCCTTGGCGGTAACATCACTCGCACCAGTATATCGCAAATAATCCAGTTCTCTTCGTTCTACAGTCCAACTTCTTGCTAGGGAATAGGATGATTGGCTAAACTTGATTTCATTAATAAATGAGGGTATGATGGCAATGACCAACAAAACAATCAACCAAGGCTCGAATACAATCAGAGCTGTTATTAAGGAAACCACAGTTATGATATCCTGTAGCTGAGATAAGATATTCGTTAATAACGAGACTCGTGAATTGGTTTGTCTCCGTGCACGCTCGAGCTTGTCATAAAATTCTGGATCTTCCAAATCTTTCAATTCGATCTCAGCAGTCTTGTCTATGATTTCGACAGATGACTTATTAGAATATAGATCTCCAATTAAGCCATCTGTCAAGTTTGTCACTCTTCCGATCAAGTCAGATAGGACGATTATTGCCAATTCTATTCCGACATACCACCAGAGTTGATTGAGGTCTTTTATGTCAAGATTAATTTGTGTGATGACTTCATCAATGATGAGCTTACCCACCCATAAAATGAGTATAGGCGAAGCAGCATTTAGAAGTCTGGAAAGTAAGTTGATGCTAAAAAGGCCAGGAGCTGCTTCCCATACTTTTTTGAAAAAACGTGGAACATATCGCAACGCCTGAAAACCTTCCTTCCAGTTGGTTTCTTGTTTATCAGAAATGGATTTTAAGCGTCTAGACATGAATGATTAGTAACTGATAATTGGTTTGTTTAGTTCAAATGTAATTGATTGAAGGCAGTATTGAAGTGACAAGAGGTTTATATAACCATTGGAGACCATTGCCACAGGTTTTGAGTTTTTCATGCAATGGGTCCGGTCCACCAGACCCGCATGATGCTACCTTTATCTAATGGGTCTTGACCCAATGTCATTTAGTTAAGAGAATTACAAAGCGCCGCTAGGTGCGAAATATTT
>CAYNMW010000133.1:0-11991 GCA_964398295.1 uncultured Saprospiraceae bacterium
TATCTATTTTTAGAGGAATAGTGACAAATGTTTTATTGATATTCTAATGTCTAATAGATTGAAAATCCTATAAATGGCATTGGGTGTAACACTGTACTAAGTCGAAGGTGTCCCACCTCTCGACGGCAATCCAAAACCCTGAGTCGAAGGTGTCCCACCTCTCGACGGCAATCCAAAACCTAAGTCGAAGGTGTCCCACCTCTCGACGGCAATCAAAAACCTGGATCGAAGGTGTCCCACCTCTTGGCGGTAATCCAAAACCATAGCGGTTCACTTTTCGAAAGACGAAATTTATTACTTTCGCGTTCTCAAATAATACACTTGACTTATGGCCACTATAGAAAACTTAAAACAACACATCAAGGAGATTGAAGCAAGAGAAAATTATCAGCGACCAATTGCATTTGGCATAGGTATACGAAAGAAAAGAGGTGATACAACATTGGAAGTCTTTTATCCTCATATCAATTTTGAAAATAACTTTGGTACCGCTGCATTGCTAAGAGATGTTTCTGGTTTGCAGGGAAATGAAAATGGATTTGTATCATTAACAGAAGATCAATTAAAGGCAGTTGCTGATATGCTCGAACCTGTGCAAGGTGATGGCAACAATCACCCCAATGCAGATATCATAGGTTTATTGAAAAGCGGGACGGGGAGCAATGGATATTTTGATACCGATGCCATTGCTTACTTCTTATTTGATACTAATACAGCAGTCGAATCTGTAGAAGAAGGATATTTCAAAACGCAGTGCTTGAGTCAATTACTTGTCAAGCCTCATGATATAAATTGCTCTGGTATTTTTGGTAAAATGACAAATGTCGCTTGGACAAATCAAGGACCGATTTTACCTAAAGATTTAGCTGCTCAAAAACTCAAATACATCATACAAGGGACAGAACTTGTTGTCAGCCATGTAGACAAATTTCCGTACATGGTCAATTATCATGTGCCAGAAGGCGTACGGATTGTCTCAGGTTCGAAGGTTAGATTAGGTGCATATCTGAGTCCTGGTACGACTGTGATGCCAGCTGGATTTATCAATTTTAATGCTGGTACGCTTGGTAACGCAATGGTGGAAGGAAGGATTTCAGGAGGTGTTGTCGTTGATGAAAATTCTGATATCGGTGGAGGAGCTTCAATTATGGGTACACTTTCTGGTGGGAATAAAAACGTCATTTCCATTGGCAAGAATTGTTTGCTAGGAGCCAATGCAGGTACTGGTATTTCTCTGGGTGATGGATGCACAATAGCTGCTGGTGTCTATGTGACCGCTGCTGCTAAAGTTGCCTTATACAATAAAGAGAAGCAACCAATTGACCTAAGTGGGAATACGGTGGAAGAAGGAAAAAATATCGTTAAAGGTATTGAGCTAAACGGAAGAGATTATTTATTGTATTACAATGATTCTCAGACAGGTAGATTAACAGCTCGACCGAATACTAAAGTGATTGAATTAAACGAAAGTCTGCACGCTTAATGATCAAGTCTTGCAGGACGAATCAACCTATAGGTTATTGAGCATAACCAATATAATAAATTCGGGTGCTTACTGATCGTGATTGATGAGTAGCTCTGAAGAGTCAGTTTTAGATAAAACGTTAATGGAATCTATCCAATCCTCAGGAATATCTTTAATGACTTCTTCTAATTTAGAATTCCACACATCTGATATCTCATTCAATTCCTCTTCTTCAAATCTCTTTTCAATCATTTCTCCGGTGACTTCATTGTAAATCACAATATCGATAGGAAAATCAACATCATTGCTACTCACCCTTGTAGAGTCAAAGGATAAAAAACCAGTTTTTAATGCGAAGCGAAGCGTTGACTCATACTCCAATGTTCTGTTTAGAATAGGTTTGCCATATCCAGAATTTCCAATAATGGTGAATGGAGAAGCCTCGGTGATTTCTATCCAATTGCCTTCGGGGTACAGTAAATACAGCTTTTGTTCATTATCATCTTTTAATCTGCCGCCAACAATCGTAAATAGATTGAAAGCAAGACCAGTTTCTGTTAGCGACTTTTTGTCTTCTTGTGATACGATTCTGAGTTGTGCACCAAAAGCATTAACGACTTTATACATTTTATTGAATTCGTCTCCTTTGGTGTGGATGACTTCTTCAAAATAAGTGACTGCTTTATCTCGAATTGATCTCAGACCAGATGTCATCAAAAAAATTTGACCATGTGTACTCTGGTAAAGAGATATCTTTTTTGCTGTAGTTGTTTCAGTACCAGATGTTATTCTTGTATCGGCTAGTGCTACCAATCCAGATTTCACTTTTATCCCTAGGCAATAAGTCATATGATGATTTAAAATGTAAACTTAGCTATTGGAAATACAATTCACTAATTTTCAAATGTAAATTTGTAGACCAGTCGTCTACATTCTCTAATAAGGTCAAAATGTTCTCTTCATTTCCATAGTCTTCAAATTCATTTACGGAGCCTAAGATTCTGTTAAATTCTTGATCTATGGACGTATCTTCTGTTGATTTGCCTTCAATGTTATTATAGTGAAATTGACAGTTGGTAATAATGAAGTTGATAGATCGAGGGAACAAAGGATTGGTTAGAACGAGATTAAAAATAGATGACAGAGACATGCTATGTCCTCTATTCTGAAGCCTGTGTAAATCATAAGCTTCTACACAGCGGAGTAATACAATATATTGGAAAAGAAGCAATGATTCATTTTTACCATTCTCACTTAAAATGTTGTAATCAGAAATTTTTGACTTCAACATCTTGATCATTTGTTGGATTCGCTCGACTAAGATGCCCAACATGATAAAGTGCCAAACATTATTTCTAAGAAGTGTATTGTGAATGTCAGATCTTAGTAAAGAAATATGTTGTCGATGTTGAGTGATTGTTGGAAAAATGGCACCAACCGTAAATGGTTTTATCATTCCTTCTTGCATAGAAAAATACCACTTGTTTATTGTTTCCCAAAGTTCTGTAGAAATGTTATTGCGGATGCTGCGCGCATTCTCTCGTGTTTTGCCAATCATGCTTGCTACACTCGAAGGATTCGCATTGTTGTACAATACCTCCTGAAATATTTCTACTTCAGAAAGGCCAAACTTGGTGCTCCATTCAGTCTCAGACATGTACAAAATTGATCGGAGCACAAAGTCTTTGTTTTCATACATATCTGCATCCAAAGTAGAATGGTAATTTACCATCAAGTAGCGACAAGAACAATCTGCACGTTCTACATACCTTCCTATCCAATATAAATTGTTTGCAACTCTAGCTAACATGTACTGACGGTTTTTTAAGTATCCAAGTATCTTTCGAACCTCCACCTTGAGATGAGTTAACAATCAAATTGCCTTTAGTTAAAGCCGTTCTGGTTAGCCCACCATTCAATACATACTGACCATTGGTTCCCATTATGGAATATGTACGAAGATCAATATGTCTAGGCTCGAATAGTTCTTCATCATCTATATAAGTAGCGTGTGTGCTCAACATGATTTTTGGCTGTCCAATAAATTTTCTTGGATTTGCTTCTATTTTATCTTTCAATTCTTCTAGCTCCTGATTTGTCAGTTGATCACAAATCGTAACGCCATAGCCTCCAGACATATCTACTGGCTTGATCACCATTGATTGCAGATTTTCTTTGACGTACTCCAATTCTTTTGGCTTGGAACATTGATAAGTAGGCACGTTTGGAATGATTGGTTCTTCATCCAAATAGTACTTAATCATATCCGGCACATAGGCGCAAACAGCTTTATCATCTGAAATACCAGTACCAGGTGCATTCACAATAGTGACATTACCACTGAGATAACATTCCATCAAACCAGCTACTCCCAACATAGAATCTTTGCGAAAAACCAAGGGATCCAAAAATGCGTCATCTATCCTTCTATAAATAACATCAACTCTGATTTTTCCGCTAATGGTTTTCATATACACAAAACCATCATCCACGACAAGATCTCCTCCTTCTACCAATTCAATACCCATCTTCTGTGCAAGGAAACTATGTTCGTAATACGCACTATTATAAATACCGGGTGTCAACAACACACAAAAAATATCTCCAAGTTCTCTTCCAGAAACACTCCATAATGATTGGACTAGCTTATTGGTATAATTATCAACAGGTACGACCTGTACTTTTTTAAACAATTGGGAAGCAACACGTTGCATAGCCAATCGATTCGTTAACACATAACTCACACCAGAAGGATTCCTGACATTATCTTCCAAGACATAATAGTTGCCATCAGAATGCCGGACGATATCTGTACCCGAAATATGGTTGTAAATATTTCCTTTTGGATGAAAACCAACCATCGGCTTACAAAAATGTTTTGAACTATAGACGAGTTCTTTAGGAATTATATCTTCTTTGAAAATCTTGCCTTCATGGTATACGTCTCCAAGAAAAAGATTAAGCGCTCTATTGCGTTGCTTCACCCCATTCTCAATTAATTCCCATTCCTGATGAGGTACAATTCTAGGGATTAAATCAAATGGAAATATCTGTTCAATGCTATTGCCATCTTCATCGTAAAGTGAATACGTTACACCCTGATTTAAAAAGGACAATTTGGCCAAATCATTCATTGCCTCAAAGTCCTCAAGAGAAAGGTCTTTTAGTAAGTCTACTATGATTTGGTAATACTTCAATCCTTTGTCTCGATCGTTTATCAATTCATCAAACCCAACTATCTTGGGGTCATACTTACTAAAAATATCAATCATTGAGGAGTGTTTGTCAGACAGGCAAAAAGATAAGTGTAAATAATCTATTGGCGCAATCTTTTTTGTATATATTAATTATGAAAGCTAAATTTTGTGCGCTATGGCTATAGAAGTATTCCTCAGACATAATACCACCTATGAATATGGGAAGGCAGTAAAGCTATGGCCTCAGATCATTCGGCTTCGTCCAGCTCCACACAGTAGAACCAAAATTAATGCCTATTCATTAAACATCTCTCCAGAAAATCATTTTATCAATTGGATGCAAGATCCTTTTGGCAATTACCAGGCGCGTATCGTTTTTAATGATCTTGTGAAAACATTCAAAATTGATGTTGAAGTAGTAGCCGAATTGGTGCCAATCAATCCATTTGATTTTTTCTTAGACGAGTATGCTCAGCATTTTCCATTCAACTATGAAGATGATTTAAAAACAGAATTGCAGCCATATTTGACTGATATAGAATCTGGTTCATCATTGGATCAGCTGGTTGCGGATTGTCAACAATATAAGGATCAACCTACTGTCGATTTTTTGGTTGCACTCAACCAACATGTATATAAGTTGCTCGATTACACTATTCGAATGCAACCTGGCGTACAAAGCTGTGATCAAACACTTGAAAAACAACTTGGATCATGTCGAGATTTTGCCTGGTTGTTGGTCAATCTATTTAGACGTTTTGGGATCGCTGCCAGATTTGTCTCTGGTTATCTTGTGCAACTTCAACCAGATGAAAATTATAAAGGTGAGATCGATGGCCCAAAAGAGGACTTTACTGATTTGCACGCATGGACAGAAGTGTTTATTCCGGGAGCTGGATGGATAGGTTTAGATGCAACTTCTGGTTTATTTGCAGGAGAGGGACATATCCCACTAGCATGTACACCATTCCCCAAAAGTGCAGCACCCATTACAGGTAGCACTGGGCCGACCACAGTCGAATTTTCATATACAAATACAGTTGATCGAATCAACGAAGCTCCACGCAGTACCAAACCCTTGACAAAAGATCAATGGGCAGAAGTTGTGTCGCTTGGCTATGATGTCGATGCAATGCTTGATGGAAATAATGTAGGCTTAATGATGGGTGGAGAACCCACATTTATCTCAGTTGAAGATATGGAATCAGAACAGTGGAATACTGACGCAGATGGAAAAGACAAACGATTGTTGGCATTTGAATTAACGAAAAAATTAAAGGCATCATTTGCACCAAACGCATTGTTGCATTTCGGTCAGGGAAAGTGGTATCCTGGAGAACCTGTACCTAGATGGCAGCAGTCGATTTATTGGAGAAAAGATCAACAGAATCTTTGGGCGGAGGAGACCTTAATTCAAAACCCAACTATACCAGCTTCTTATTCAACAAAGGATCTACAGCGATTGATGACTAGCCTTTGTGCAAATCTTGGTCTTAATCAAAACTGTCTGCAAACAGCCTTTGAGGATGAGTTTTATTACATGTGGCAAAAGGATAAACTGCCTGTTAATATTGATGACATCGAAGACGACAGTTCATCTATCAAAAGACAGACAATTTTAAAAATCTTAGAACAAGGTCTTGATAAACCAGTAGGCTATGTTCTTCCTGTGAAATGGAATTATAACATGGATGACTGGGAGACTTGCCAATGGAATTTTAAAAGAGACAAATTATTTTTGATTCCGGGGAATTCTCAAATTGGATATCGCTTGCCGTTGGATAGCATACCTTGGGAAGAAGAAACTGTTGATGATATTGTCGTACCTGGTGATCACTTTGAGACTATACAATTGTGGCCAACGGAGAAATTAGCTCAACGCTATGAGAAAAGACAAGCGGATAAATCCTTGAGTAAGCAAATGTTCAAAACTGCAATTTGTGCAGAAATTGTTGACGGCAGAATTCATTTATTTTTGCCACCGATCGACGAGACAAACCAATTCTTAGACTTGCTTTTTGCTATTGAACAAACAGTCAAAACATTAAATCTGGCTATCGTTATTGATGGCTATCAGCCGCCTCATCACAATGATCTTGTCAAACTTGCTGTCACCCCAGATCCAGGTGTCATTGAAGTCAACATTCACCCTGCTGCCTCTTGGAAAGAAGTAGTTAATAATTATGAGATCCTGTTCAGAGTTGCACAAGAAGTTGGCTTGGATACAAACAAATTCATGCTTGATGGCAAACATACCGGTACTGGCGGTGGTAACCACATCACGCTTGGCGGTACAGAACCAAGTAAGAGTCCTTTACTGCGTCGGCCTGATCTTTTGCGGTCAATGGTTAATTTTTGGCAAAATCATCCGAGTTTATCTTATCTGTTCTCTTCTACATTCATTGGTCCAACAAGTCAGGCACCGAGATTAGATGAAGGCAGACCAGACAGAATTTACGAACTGGAAATTGCATTCAAAGAGCTTGAAAAAGTAGAGAACCCGCCCTTTTGGATGATCGATAGACTGTTTAGAAATCTATTGACAGATTTGACTGGTAATACTCATCGATCTGAGTTTTGTATCGATAAATTATATAGTCCTGACTCCTCCAGTGGACGGTTAGGGATCTTGGAGTTGCGTGGTTTCGATATGCCACCTCATAAAGAGATGAGTATGCTTCAATTGCTTTTAATACGATCGCTTGTAGCCGTTTTTTGGAAGCATCCATACAAACAGAAATTAATCAATTGGGGTACTGATTTGCACAGTAAATTTATGTTGCATCACTTTGTTAAAGAGGATATCTACGAAGTTATGGATTATCTGCAAGGACATGGTATTCAATTCAAGAAAGAATGGATGGAGAGTTTCCTGGAATTTAAATTTCCAAAATACGGTGAAGTCGTTGTTAAAGGGATACAACTAAATTTACGTTCAGGTATTGAACCATGGATTGTATTAGGTGAAGAAATGACAAGTACTGGGACGGCACGTTATGTTGATTCATCCGTGGAAAGATTGGAAGTTGTTGTGGATAATTTTAATTCAGAGCGGTATGCTTTACTGTGCAATTTCATACAAGTACCGTTAATGGCAACAGAATTCAAAGGCCGTTATGTAGCTGGTATTCGCTACAAAGCTTGGGCTCCTCACTCAGCATTGCATCCTACGATTGATGTCAATTCTCCATTGGTGTTTGATGTGTATGATTTATGGAATGAGCGATCAATAGGTGGATGTACCTACCATGTCGTCCACCCAGGAGGTCGCAGTTTTGATACATTTCCTGTCAATAGATTAGAAGCAGAAAGTAGACGGACTGCCAGATTCTGGGAGTTTAACCACAATCCTAAAACCATGCAAACAATTACAAATCAAGAAGGCGGACCTGCTCAAAGTTTTGTGACCTCTCATGATACAGAAAAAGAAAACATCGTGATCAAACAAATTCCAATGAGTCCCGAGTTTCCTGTTACCTTAGACCTTAGACGAGGATAACATAAAACAACAAAAATGAATGTACAATTTGCATATACCATTCTATACGTTAAAGACGTCCGAAAAACAATGGACTTCTATACCAAAGCCTTTGGATTAGAAGAGAAAATGATCACACCTGAACATGATTATGGAGAAATAATTTCAGGAACTACGACACTTTCCTTTGCTAGTACAGAGCTAGGTAAATCAAATTTCAAAAAAGGCTTTGTTGAAAGTGATTTAAGTAACAAGCCATTCGGATTTGAATTAGCCTTTACCACCTCCAATGTTGAAGAAACAATGCAGAGTGCTATAGCCAACGGCGCAATTTTATTGGAAGAAGCAGTCACAAAACCTTGGGGACAGCAAGTCGGTTATGTAAGAGACATAAACGGATTTATCCTTGAAATTTGTTCTCCAATTCAAAACTGATAAAAATTAACAATCACCTCTTTGGTCTGGTGGCAGTTGACTGTTGTTTCCAAAATTAAACTTGAATTGTCTCCCTTTGAGGGATTTTTTAGAGGGTGATGGAACTTATATTTCACCTACCTATGCTCCTCCGATGAGTCTGATACGATTCCTGATAGCTGTCTGATCTCGAAGGAAGACATTTATACAATTAGCCTGAAGTATTTTTTTTACTCTTAATTCACCACCATTTTCTTCGTCTGCGTCAAATTACCTTGAACAAGAAAATAGTAGATTATACCAGTTGTTTTCAATTGATCTCTTCGCACAGTCACTTCATTATAGCCAGCCTGCATACCATCCGTAATGGAATAGACATGCTCACCAATAGCATTGTAAAAATGCAATGCTGCTTGTTGGTGAGTTGGTAAATGAAATCCGATGATGGTCTCTCCACTGACAGGGTTTGGTCTGTTTTGTTCTAACTCAAATTGGGGATTCTGAAGTTGAGTTTCTTTTTTGAGTACAATATCTACAACTCCGTTTTCCGTACCCTCGCCAAATTTTTCTTTTGCTTTTTCTCCTTTATAGATATTTATTGTTTCAATTTTATCCGTAGATAAGGTGGACAATTCTATGTCAAATCCTTCTTCTTGTCGAACTCCATCAATGACATATAGCGGAAGTGTTTTTCCATGTGTTTTGATAGTTGCTATACGCTTATCAGTACGTGGGGATTCTGGAGCAGTTATGGTTTTCTGCTCTACTCTTGGATTGACTGCTTGATTATCAATGTGTACCTCTAGATGTAGATGCGGATAACTCGCTCTACCAGATTGTCCAACAGCTCCCAATAAATCTCCTATCTGTATTTGCTGTCCTTCTTTTACAGTTATTTCTGAAAGATGAGCATATAGACTTTTTGTGCGTTCATCATGTTGAATGATAATATGATTCCCATATTTGGTCCCACTGTCTCCAGCGAATATGACTTTACCATTTCCAGCTGCACTTACCTTGACTCCTGGAACTGCTCGAAAATCAATTCCAGAATGACTTGCCATTTGTTGGAGGATTGGATGCATAGTCCGTCCATATGGTACGATCTCACCAACAATTTTTGAGGCTTCGACGGGATCAGCTGCATATGCTTTGCGGACTAATTCAGGATAGAGTTCTTGTGCATATGGCGGCTCTTGCTCATGAATATGCTCATTGTGTGCTTCTTTAATTTCTTTAGCATCTAGTTTGTATTTAACAGGTAGGGTATAGAGTACTTTAACGGCTTTGCCATCTTGATAACCTGGTCTCCATTTGATGTCGTTTGCATGGATTTCTACTGTCTCTTCATAGGTTGCATCGTCAAATACAATGATTGTATCCTCAGTCATCATATTATTCATGTCTTCGACAACTTTCAATGCAGCATGACCACAACCACCACCGATGTCTCTAACGATTTTTGCATCATCTATACTGCCATCTGTATCAACAATAAATTGTATAACAACGATACCTTCAATTTCACCTTCTCTTGCCTGTGCAGGATATTTAAGATTTTTGTAAATGTACTGCAGCATTTCATGTTTGGCACACTCTTGTTTTTCTAATACCGTTCCCTCTGTAAATTCACAGCCTGGAAATCTAGGCATTTCTTCTACTACTTTGAATAGTTCCTCTGTTGATACCAAAGTCGTTTCTTCTACTACATTGATTGGTTCTTTTGTTGGCTCTGAAGCCGCTTCTTCAACAACGTCATCTGTTAATTTGTATTTAACTGGTAGAGTATAAAGTACTTTAACTGCTTCTCCCCTTTGGTAACCTGGTCTCCATTTGATATTATTTGATACAACTTTAACTGTCTCTTCATAGGTTATATCGTTGAATGTAATGACGGTATCCTGAGCGTTTAAGCTGTTCATATTTTGTACTACGGCTAATGCTGCTTCACCACAACCTCCGCCAATATCTCTGACAATTTTTGCCTCATCTATGCTACCATCTGTATCCACGATAAATTGAATGACGACGGTCCCTTGAATTTTATTATCTCTAGCCTGCGCAGGGTATTTTAGGTTTTGATAAATGTATTGGAGCATCGCATGTTGTGCACATTCTTGCTTTTCTGAGATTGTACCTTCTGTGAGCTCACAGCCTGGGAATCGAGGCATTTCATCTACAACTTTAAATACTTCTTGTGCTTGTTGAGAGAAAGTAAGCACAGAGATCAATAGTAAGCCAAGGGTGAATAGGTTTTTCATACCAATCGTTTTTACTTTAATCTAATATAGTTACAATTGGGTAGATGCACCAAAATGGTGATTTGGTGCATCTACTGTTTTTTTATTGTACAATCATTTTTCTTGTCGAAGTGAAATCACCTGCTGTCAAGGTGTAATAATAAACTCCACTTGTTAATAAGTCAGACCTTTGGATCCAGAGACTATTTCTGCCTTGACTAAATTCATTATTCTTCTCAAAAACTACTTCTCCAGACACATTGTAAAAAGTAAGATTTACATTTTCAGATTTCGGAAGTATAAATTCGATGAGTGTTTGATCAACCATTGGATTGGGTTGATTTTGAAATACTTCAAAACCATTCACTACTTTATTGTAATCATCATCTACTGTATTCATGATTATATTATCAGGTCTTACTGTATAACTGATTTTGTCTGGATTTTTTGTACGATAAATTGTAGCACCGAATTTTGCCTTCTCACCATATATTTTCATTGCTTCTGGGGCGGTCAATTCCTCAATTTCAACAGGTCCATTAATCTCAAAATCGATAACTGCTGGGTCTATAATTTCGCCATTAACTATAGATAGTTTTAGATCATATCGTTCAGAATTTTTCTTTAATTTCTTATCTCTTTTTTTACTTTTTCTTGCACCTTTCTTTGTAATAATTTCTACAACTCCATTTATACCTTGTTGACCATACTTATCAATTGCAGCCTGTCCTTTAATTACGGTTATTTCTTTTATTTTATCTGGGTCAAGATCTACCTTCTTATCTTCTATTTTACCATCAATAACAAAAAGTGGTTTTTTTGTAGTTGTTTGTTCTTCTTTAATCTCTTTTGTTTGTTTTTCTAAATCAAATCGAATAGGCAACGATACAAGAGAGTTCACTGGTTTTCCATCCTGCATGCCAGGTGTCCATTTATCAACTAAGTTATTCATCATGCTGACCACGTACAATGCCTCTTCTCCAAAACCATAACCTTTAGTATCAGTGACATTTGGCTGTACAATTGTACCAGATTTATCTACAATAAATCTAACGCTAACAGAACCTTCTATACCAAGTGTCTTGGCTTCTTCTGGATATCTGAGATGATCATACACAAAGTCAAGCATTGATTGATAGTTGCAGTTTAGCAAATCACTTGCGTTATTACAATCATGTTGAGCACCGGGAAATAGAG
>CAYNMW010000134.1:0-11896 GCA_964398295.1 uncultured Saprospiraceae bacterium
CACTAGCTACTTCTCTAGTCGGAGAGCTTGTTTTTGAAAGATGTTTTTCTGTTGCTTCAATGGTGGTTATTTCCGTATTAGAGTTGCGATTTGTGACTGTACTTGTAGGTGAATTATTTTTCTCAGATTCAATTTCTTTAACTGATTCTTTCTCTAATAAGACTTGTTGCTTTGAAGGTGTAAGGTGAATTGATTGATAGAAGAATACGCTTAACACAAGTCCAATCACGCCTAGTCCTCCCAGTAAAAAAAAGAATCCTCTTCGACGCTTTTTCTCTTGTGGCATTTCCTTGTCAAGTATGACATGCATGGCTTTCCACCCCTGATCAACTAATTTTGATTTATCTTGATGCATAGCGTTTTTCAATTTTTTCTTGCAATAATTTCCGGGCCTCACTTAGATACCACTTGCTTGTATTCTCACTAATCTTAAGTTGTTTGCCAATTTCTTTATGTATGTATCCTTCAATCGCATAGAGATGAAAAACCTGATGATGTTTATCGGGTAATTCACCCACAAAAGCCATCAGGTCTTCAAAGTATAGATTTGAAGAGGCGGTTTCATTTATCATAGGATCATCATCAAAGACCAGGAATTTCACATCAGTCTTTTTACCTCTGAAATAATTACTAACAGAATGGAACATGATCTTCCTGACCCATCCTTCAAATGAACCTGCGTATTTATATGAATCTATTTTTTTGAAAACTCTTAAAAATCCATTATTGAGTATGTCAATTAATTGGTCTTCGTCTTGCGTATATCTTCTGACCATTCGCTCCATAATCGGAAAGAAATGTCGATACAACTGTTCTTGTGATTGCCTTTGATTCTGGCAACAACCAGAAATTACTTTTTCTGCTGTGATTCCATTGATATGTTTTTGTTTGTTTATCACTATAGCTTATCGTTGCATCTCTCTTATTGCATTAAGTCGATCTATCAATCCCTGAATTACACTCACATCATCATTAAAGCCAAATACGATTCGATGACTCATATTCTTATCTCTTATGCGCAAATACGTATCCAAACCATCAAGGCATCGATCACAACTATTTAAAGACAACTGTTGGAATTCTGAAAATGATATTAAATCTACAAGCTCAGCAAATTCTGTATCAGTAATCTTGCTTTCACGAACAAATTGCAGATCACGACAACTATCTAAAATTTCAAAGTAGAGATCAAGATTATCATTGATGTTTAGTGAATCTTTATAAGCACAAAAGCCTCCAAAACTTCCATATTGTATTTCCAATTGACCTACTTCTTCTTCGACACCACTTGAATTGTCTTTTGTACATGACAGAAGACCTACGGCAATCAAGTAAAGAAATAGTATGCGAACTAGGCGTTTCAAACTACAGTTAGATTAATATTCCAAAACGCAGAGTAAGGCGCTTATACGTTAATCGTTGCTCACGGGTAGTTCGTCCATCCCATGGATCCAGATAAGTGAAAGTGGCATTCTGAAATTTGTATCCTAAATCCAAAGTGTATTTCAATTTTCCGCCACCAAATCTGACTCCTATAGCCGGGTAGATAAGTAATCCACCAGATGCGTCAACAATCCCCAATGCTCTGTTTTCCCTTGCAAAAGAATAACCTAATCCCAATGAGTAAGAAAGACTTGTATTGACAGCTTGGGCATATCCAGTGAATTCTGTAAATAGAGGAATGACTTCTTCGCCACTGTCATCAATTAATTTATCATAGCCAACTCCAAGACCTACACCTATCAGACGATTGAGCCGATAACCGGTAAGAAATGAAAAGCCATATCCTGGTGTGTCGTTAAGTCGATCGCCGTTATTTCCGATAATCCCTTGAACTCTCCACGAGTAATACAATCCTAGTTCTTTGAACGTGTATGATGGACCAGGAGATTCTAATTCGATCAATGATTTCTGGACTACACGGTCGATGGACTTGGCAGGAAACTCGTAAATACTTCCTGACTCCGTTTGCAAATACAGCTTCGTCTCGTAGTCCCATTTTTGGATATAACCTTGCATCTTGGAACCATCCTTCAGGTAAACGACCATCAAGTCTGATTCAGTCTGTTGTGACTGTAGACCTGAGATGCAAACAACAAGGATTAAGAGTATTGTAATTGTATGTTTCATATGACTAGCGATCTCTTGTTACAGCAATTCTACTCATTAACTCCAGATCATCTTTGTCAGATGCATCATACTGATACAGACCATCATCACCAATGACAAGTAAGTGCGTATCGCTTAAAGAAATAACATCAAATGCGTGTAAGTCAGTAAGATGCTCTTTTCGATTATTCGGTATCCTTTCCAAATCAGTTTTGTCAAATACCTTTAATCCAAACTCTCCTTCACAGATGTATAGATGATCATCTCTCACTGACAATCCATGTGGATTGTCCATTTGATGGGTAAATAGCAATTCCGGATTTAGAACATCTGAGACATCAACCACATCCAATTGATTACTAAACGATTCACAGACACTGCCATCCCGCAAAGTTACATATGCTGTTGTCCCTTGTACAAAAACTGGATCACAAGCTCTAGCGTGTTCAAATTTCGATAAAAAGAGTGGGTTTCTAGGATCCTCATTATCATAAATAAACATCCCGTTGTTTGCCCCAATAAATAGAAAGTCATTATAGGGGAAAAGGGTCTCTATTCCAAACTCGATAAATTGTTCGCTGGTTAAATTTGGTTTGCTTGCATTAGCAAGACCATAGACAAATAAGTTGAATTGATCAATCACATACAAATGATCTTTGGCAATACTGAATCTAGCTAAAGAACCACCAGTTCCAGTATTGTTGCCTGCTTCCGGTGCAGCTGCGCCCTGAGGTCCAGCAGGTCCTGGTGCATCAAATGCAACGTCAATAAAAATGTCTGGCCCTACATTGAAAAAAGGTGCACCAAAATTTATGTCTGAACAATCAACTTCTACACTGTTTTCGGTTTCTATAAAGTCAACTAAAATACCTCTCTCATCTTGAAAGCCAAATTGACTTTGAAATACATTTTCATCTCTGCAGGTAAGTGAAATATTGTCTAGGTTATTTACGTCCAAGGTGACTAAATCCATATAATTATCAGCGTAAAGAAATCCATCTTGTATAGCTATATCAACATTGCCTGGTATCTTGATGAATCCGATGTTTTGAGGTGATGCTGGATTGTCATTATCAATGATGTGTATCCCTTCCTTAAATTCATTGATAAAAATGAAGTTGTTGTAAAAATACATTTTACCTGGGGAGACCAATTCTCTGGCAGTCTCCATTTGGGGCTCTGCTCTTATTTCTTCAAGAGAAACAAACTGAGGTTCAATCTGTATAAATGTTGTTGTCTCCGCACAATCATCTTCCAAACAGGAAGTGAATAATAACATGCTGAAGAAAAGTAAACTCAAATAGTAAATAATTGCTTTTTTCATTATCCTTTGTTTTATATGTCTATAGACTCAACAATCATGTAGAATCGTTGGTAAAATTCGATAAAATTTCAGGCTTATTATATAAGTTATTGATTTTCATGGAATAATAAACGTTCGGCTTATGATGTTTTTCAATTATTGATGACTTTATGTATGATGATGTACGAACCGACGTTTTCCCTATTATAAATGGACTGGTGTTTCTCTAATTACCTACTTCATGGCAAGTCAGTCGATTTCATTTCTTAATTAAGTCAAGGCACGTATATTTGAATTATGCTTCGAATTCTCCAACAACCAGCACCTTATATATTTGGTTGGAAATCGCTACTTATTCGCCATTTCTTTATTGGGGCTTTCATTGCCTTTTTTTTAATCGGATTTCAACCATTTGGGACAGCAGATGTACAAATGCCTAACAAATCGCTGTATTTAAGTGGTTATGGTTGGATTACATTTATTGTATTTTCTTTATTGTATCTGATACTCCCTAAGATATTCACTGGATGGTTTAATGAGGAAGAATGGAAAGTATGGAAGGAAATTGTATTAGTTCTATTTGCATTAAGCATTACTTTCTTTTGCTGCTATTGTTATTTGGGTTGGTTGTTTGGACTCCCATTTTCTTTCAAAACTTTTTTCCAATTCTATCCAAGAGCTTTTTCATTATCAATTTTTCCGTGTGTGGTCATAGCCTTATCACATTATATTTATCAGTTGAAAAAACACCAAACGATAGCTACTGCATTTAATGAGCAAATAGATACCCACAACACTACAACTGTTGTATCAACCCTCTCCTTTAATGATGAAAATGATAGAGAAGATCTTACTATTCCAAAAGACAGATTACTATTTCTAAAAGCTGCCAATAATTATGTTGAAGTCTATTATCTAGATGACAATAAGGTTAAGATGCATCTATTGCGAAATCGACTAAGTAAGCTAGAAGAACAACTTTCAGATAAACGTATTATTCGCTGTCATCGCTCTTATTTAGTTAATCTTGACAAGGCAGAGCGCATTACAGGAAATGCACAAGGGTATAAACTACATTTTCCTTTTACTGCTGAATATGTGGTGCCCGTCTCTCGAACAAAAGGAAAAGAATTAGTGGCATTACTTCAAGGCCTCTAGCAACCGATTTGAGAGAGTTTCTACTGATTCACCAGAATTTAAGTGAATACACTTTAACTATCTGATAATCAGTCGTGCAACTCGTACCTGTATGATGCATTTCGCACCATTGTTATGCATTTCCCACCTTCTTGTTTGCAGTTAGCAACAACTTCACTTTTCACCTCTTTCCTCCTCATATCTTTGAAATACAAATTAACAAACAATTGAAATTATGAATTCTTTAGTAACAAATACCTTGATTATGATACGATCATTTTTGGCTAATGTTGGCACAAATCTACATACTACATCTGCTTCAATTAATTTTCTGTTCTCTACTATAATTGCTACAGTTCCTCTGTCTTTGCAAGCACAGAATAACGTACACATTCAAGTGAATTTATTGGATATGCATGAGGAAGTTATTTCTTATGCTAATATTGGTATTGTTGGAACGAGTACTGGAACGGTATCAGGGCCTGATGGCAGTTTTAGCCTATACTTACCTGAGAACATAAATGAAGAACAAATTGTTCGTATCTCTCACCTTGGATATGAAACCAAAGATTATACAGTTGCCTCTCTGTTGTTATTGAATAACAACACCATCGTCCTCGAAGAATCAGCATTTACACTGCCAGAAGTAGAAATTCGTCCTGAGGGCATAAACACTAAAGTTATTGGACATGAAAAAACCAATACAGCGAGAGTTACCAATTTCTCCATTTCAAAAAAACCAAACCAAAATTTGGGTTCTGCTATTGGAAAGAAATTCAACTTAGGTAAGAAGGAGGTGCATTTGAATAGTTTTCGTTTTTTCATTGCGCACAACAACTTTGATACTGTTCGATTTAGAGTTGAGATTTTTACATTGGAAAATGGAAGACCCCACAGGAACATCTCTTCACAAGAGATCATCTCAGAAAGTGTAGACCAAAAAACGGGGTGGGTGTCAGTAGATTTGAGTTCGTATAACATTTATGCTAAAGGTAAAATTGCAATTGCGATTACTTGGATTTATCATTCTGATAAAGGAACCAGATTATCTATGCCCAATACCTTTCCTGTATTCGGTTCTACTCATTATTACCGCTTTGGTAGCCAGAACAAATGGAAGCGATTTGCAAGTATGTCTTCTGCTATGCAATTGGAAATTATCTACTAGCAATAGTTTATTCAGCAATTCCAAATTTTAAAAATGAACAAAATGTATTCTTTTAACATGATAAGAATTTCAGTTATAACTCTGATACACCTTCATAGTTGTGTCATCTCTTATTGGTCAAAAAAAGTCGAAACCATCTGTATTTGGAATCCAATATTTTGGGGAATTGGCTTTCCTTCCGAGAGTAGAAGTAGACTATCAAATTAAATAGCTTTTTACTAATTCTACACATTTTATGTCATTAGCGCACAGAGGGTTTTTTAAAATTTAGATTGATTTTACGTAAGATGATATTCAATCTGACGTTTAATTAACCATGAAAGGACTGTGCTCCTTATTATTCTGCATTTCTCCAATGTTGTTATTTGCGCAAGACAACTTTGATACCTTATTGTATCAATCAACAATTGCTGTACATTTTGAAACGGATTCTTTTCTGTTAAAGAATCACCATTTAAGCAGTTTAGACAGCTTTATTGCAGAACCTGATGAAGAGCGTATAGCTTACTCCGTACAAGCACATACAGATGCTATTGGTACAAATAAATACAATGAAGAATTGTCAGAAAAGCGAGCGCAGTCCATCATCTCTTATTTAATGGAAAAAGGTGTTGCCGAAAATAGAATCACCTCAAAACATCACGGTGAATTGATTCCTGTTGCATCCAATGATTCTGAAAATGGAAGATCTCAAAACAGAAGAGCTACCATTCAAAAATACCAGCTTAAAGAAATGCAATGGCTGAGCGGAGTCGTAAAAGACACTACCAACTTAAACGGAATTTCTGCTAGCATTAAACTTCATTCGAAATCCATACAAACGGAAACAACAACTGATTCAAGTGGGTTTTTTAAAATAGTGGGACCAGCTAATGAGGTTGTTGGTTTGGATGTACGTGCTAAGGGCTACTTGCTTCACTCACAAATGTTGAGGCTCAAACCGTTGATGACTACAAAGCCAATAGAATTGTTGGTGTCAAAAATAGAAGTTGGACGTTCCATGAATCTTGATAAGTTATATTTTGAGGGCAACAAAGATGTGCTCCTTCCAAAATCATCTTCAACTCTGGAAGACCTACAGCTATTCATGACTGATAATGCGACAACTTGTATTGAGATAGGTGGGCACATCAATTTGCCAAATATGAAAGCAACATCCAATGAGAGTTGGAATTATTATTTATCAGTTGCCAGAGCAAAAAAAATCTACGATACCCTAACTAACAACAATATAAGCCCTGAAAGAATGGTCTATAAAGGTTTCGGCAATTGGCACATGCCTTATCCCAAAGCAAGAAACCAATTTGAAATGTCAAAAAACAGAAGGGTAGAGCTAAAAATTATAGAATGTCAAACCGCAAAAATTTCAAGCAATGATACCTTGCCAGCTGAACTAGACTTTTCTACAGGTAAACGAGAGTTGCTGTCTACAGAAATAAATTAAATGTCGTCAAGAATGTCACCTTTGTCCGGACCTAATGTAATGAACATTAGGATTGCTTCTTATGTGGTCAGAATTTTTTACACAGTTCCGTCGAGACGTGAAACACCTTCGACTCAGAAGTAGTCTTTGAAATATGTACCCTCTTAGCGTGGATTGATCTTCCTTAGGATGAAAAACTCAAAACCTAAACCCAAAATTACAACTCATTCTCCATTTCCGTATGAATCACAATATTCCTCCATCTAACCATATTATCCTCACCAGCATGAAGTTGCAAGGCTATTCTACCTTTTGCTTGACCAATTTTTGTATCCTGAAGTTCGAGTAATTGTCTTCCATTTAACCAGGTTTTTACCATGTCACCATTGACATAAATTTTCATGCTATTCCATTCACCCATTTTTAAGGAGTTGGTACCACCCATTGTTGGTTTAACCATCCATCCATATTCATGGGATTCATATATTCCACCAGTGTGTTTACCTGGAGGTGCGACCTCGGCTTCCCATCCTGAAATGTCATTTCCTTTAAGGTTTGATCTGAAAAACACACCACTACTTGTATTGGTTTCTTGGAGAAATTCTAACTCAAGAATGAAGTTCTTATAGAATTTTCTTGTGGCTAGATATCCATAATCATGATCTGGACCACTTTTACCAATGAGTTCACCACCTTCATTGACATACCACTTTTCTGTTCCAAAAACCCTCCAGCCCTTCAGGTCTTCTCCGTTGAACAATGATTTGTTGTAAACGAATTTGTTTGAGGTTTTACAATTCCAGAGGAGAAGTGGAACGAGTACAAAAATGCTTAGATATTTCATTATATACATGCTGAACAGTGGGTTTTTAACAAAAATTCATATAAATCCGATTTAATTCCTTGTACTGGATTAGATTCGAATTCGGTTAAGCCTATTTTGGAATAGTAAATTCCCTAACAAGGTCTGGACAAGAATAATGCAATTAGGTGTTGCCTTAGTACAAGAAAAGTATCAGTAATACACGGCAAGTGTTGAACGATCAAAGTTAATTCTATTAGTAATCATTTGCAATTAAATGTTCTTTTGAGTAGCATCAATAGACACTGTATAGCACACGATTAAGTGTAAAGAATAAGGGTATAGCTGACTAAATTTTATCTTGCAGGTGAAATATGTTAAATCATGCTGCAACAATATCCAATACTTTGGAAACCTACGGAAGAACAAAAAAATGATTCTAACCTTAGAAAATATCAAAATTGGTTAAGCGAAAACAAGGGGCTCGATTTTTCTGATTATGAAGAGCTCTGGCAATGGTCCGTAGATGAACTTGCTGAATTTTGGGAATCAATCAGCCTATTTTTTGAAGTCATTTGGCACAAGCCTTACGACAGTATTTTAGTCGATAATGGAATGCCCGATGTCAAGTGGTTTACTGGTGGTCAACTGAATTATGCTGAACATATTCTGCGAAATAGAACAGATGAACGTCCAATCCTGCAGTTCAAAAATGAACAAACGGAATATTCGATGAGCTGGTCTGCATTCGAACAACGTGTCAAAGATGTGCAAGCATTTATGATGGAGGCAGGTATAAGCAAAGGTGATCGAGTTGCAGCCTACTTGCCACATATACCTGAAGCGCTGATCTGTTTTGTTGCTGCAAGCGCTCTAGGTGCCATTTGGTCAAGTTGTTCTCCTGATTTTGGTGAGGAAACAGTTGTGCAGAGATTTTCGCAAATATCACCTAAACTACTCATCACAGTTGATGGCTATCAGTATCAAGGAAAACAGTATGATCGAACAGAGACAGTAAACAGAATCAGAGAACGAATACCAAGTTTAGAGTCAACATTATTCATTCCCTATATTGATAGCCAATCTCAATTCGATAATGCAGTAAACTATCAAGATATAGAGGCCACAGGTTTAGATGAAGTAAAGATTGTACCACTTGATTTTGACCATCCCATTTGGGTAGTCTATTCATCTGGTACGACAGGCAAACCTAAACCAATCACCCATTCACATGGAGGAGCACTGCTGGAACATCTAAAATATATGCCCCTTCACAATGATGTCAATACCGGGGATAATTATTTCTGGTTTACCACTACGGGTTGGATTATGTGGAATATTTCAATGTCTAGCATACTAGCTGGAGCTGTTTATGTGATGTATGAAGGTAGTCCTGGATTTCCTGGACTAGATGTCTTGTGGCGCTGGGCTGAAAAATTGCCTATTCACCATTTCGGTACAAGTCCAAGTTTCTTGTCAGCTTGTAAAAAGGAAGGAATGGATTTGAGAAAGGACCTCAAACTTGACAAGATGATTTCTCTTAGTTCTACCGGCGCTCCATTGACAGAAGAACTCTTTGAATGGGTGTATACCCAACTGCCAGATGTTTGGTTGGTTTCCATGAGTGGGGGCACAGATGTAGCGACAGCTTTTGTTGGTGGCAATGTCAGGAAAGAAGTCAGAAGAGGATTAATTCAAAGTCGGGCATTGGGAGTCGCCTTGTATGCATATAATGGCAATGGCGAACAAATTCAGGAAAGTCTTGGTGAAATGGTCATTGCAAAACCAATGCCTTCTATGCCGATTTATTTTTGGAATGATGAAAACCAGAAAAGATATAAGAGCAGCTACTTTGAAATCTTTCCAAACCAATGGAGACATGGAGATTGGATCATCATCGCAAACGATGGTTCTCTAATCGTGCAGGGTAGATCCGATTCTACATTAAATCGAAAAGGCATTCGAATAGGAACAGCTGAGATTTATAATGTCGTTGATAATCTACCTGAAGTAAGCGATAGCATCGTGCTTAATTTTGATAAGGACGGTAAAGACATCATGCCCCTTTTTGTTGTATTAGAAGAAGGTGTAGCATTAACCGAAGATTTGACAAAAAAGATTCGAACAGAGATAAGGCAGAAATGCTCACCAAGACATGTACCAGATAGTGTGCAGTCGATCAAGGAAGTTCCGTACACCTTAAGTGGCAAGAAAATGGAAGTGCCACTCAAAAAGTTATTCATGGGTTTTGATATTGATAAGGCATTGAACAGAGATGCCATGCGAAATCCAGACTCTATTGAAGAGTTTATTGCGATTGCAACGAATAACTAGATAAGAACAGGCAAGAGGAACGTAGTCCTTTACCTCAGGGTCAGAAATGAAACGAAGGTCTCCTTACCTCTCGTTTGTATGGAGGATTCAAACAGGCGAGAGCGCCGTAGTCCTTTGTATCAGGGATCAGAATTGAAACGAAGTTCTAAGCCAAAGACTCACAGGTCCGTACCTCTCGTTTTTCACCCGGCCATTTGCTTCAAAGCACCAACAAAGTGATCTAAATCTTTGAGTGTGGTGTAGATGTTCGGGCAAATCCGACAGCCTTTTACACCAGCATTGTCAATAGCTACTGTCCAAACCTGATGATCTTCGAGCAAGTTTGTTGCCATCTCCTTTGGTGTCATCCCTTTGATGCCAACATTAGCTATAGCACAGGATCGATGAATGTGTTTTGGCGTGTTCACAATAATTCCATCAACACCTCTGACTTGATCACTCCAGTATCGCTGCAAGTAACGCAGTCTCGCTTCTTTACGGTCTAAGCCAATTCGCTGTTGATAGTCCAGAGCATTTAAAATAGCAAGGTCAGTATAGACAGGATGCGTACCCGTCTGATTAAGTCTTCTAATGTTACTGGGTTCAGTTGTATGGCTTGCAATCAATGGCCAGATCTTGTCTATATGTTGTTTCTTCACATAGAGCATGCCAGCACCAAGTGGTGTGCTCAGCCATTTATGTAGGCTAGCACCATAATAGTCACAGTCCAGATCTTGGATGTTGAACTTGATATGAGAATAGGCATGTGCACCATCCACCATGACGTCAACTCCATGAGCATGAGCCATATCACAAATCTTGCGGACGGGTAAAATGTGCCCGGTGACATTAACAATGTGGCAGACCATCAGCAATTTGGTATTGGGAGTGATTGCGGATTCATATCGATCTACAATTTCCTGATCAGAGCTTGGATGCAAAGGCACATCAATATATCGACACTTGATATGGTGTCTTTTCTCGACTTGCTTAAACATGCGAAGCATTGATCCATAATCCGTATTTGCCATTATCGCTTCATCTCCTTCGTGCCACGGATATCCACTGATTATCGTATCCAAGGACTCTGTTGTGTTCCTGGTGATGATGACTTCTTCGTTGGTTGCGCCTATTACTTCAGCAACAGCTTGAGCTGCCTTATCCTTATTGTCCCATTGCACCGTCCTCATGTAATGGGATCCTTCATAATTGACGTGCCGTATATGTTGGACAAGATGTTCTAAGGTTTCCTGAGGCGTAATGCAATAATAACCGTTTTCCAGATTGACATAGTCAGGCTTAATGCGATAGCCTTTTCTAATCTCACTCCAGTATCGTTCTTCTGTTGCCAAATGCTCTGGAGAATAATCCAAATACCTTTCATTCAGCGTATCGATATGTTTAAGCAAACTTACGATCCCAGCTCCTAGAGCAGGTAGAGTAGCCAGAAACTTTCTCTTGTCCATCTTGCAATAGTCTATTTGTAGTAAGATACAGAAAAACAGGCAAGAGGGTGGAGCCTTTTGCTTCAAAATAGGCAAGAGGGCAAAGCCCTTTGCCTCAAGGATCAGAAATGAAACGAAGGTTCCGTACCTCTCGTTTGTATGGAGGATTCAAAACAGGCAAGAGGAACGGAGTCCT
>CAYNMW010000135.1:0-11545 GCA_964398295.1 uncultured Saprospiraceae bacterium
TTTCATTTACAATATATGTTGTTGCTCTGCCTACGCCTATTTGCTTAATAAGTCCTTCATTAACCAAGTATTTTATGTCCTTTTTTAAAATGTATGGTGTATACTCAATTAATGAATTTGTCAAATCACTAATTTTAATTGGCTCGTTCTTTTTTATGTACGCAAGAGCATTCATTTGTCTTTCGTTAAGATAGCTTTTTTTGTCTTTTATATATTGATAGTTTAATTCCAACTTTTCAATTGTCATTTTAAGTGTTGTCAAGAAGAATAATACCCATTTATCAATCTTTTCCTTTTTAGAATATCGATTCTTTTGACCAGCCATTAGCGCTTTGTAATATGCCTGTTTCTGTTTTTCAATCTCGTATTCTACTGATGAAAATTGGACAAAGTCATAATTAGATTTTAGTAAGAGTAACGTTGTTAAAAGCCTAGATAGCCTACCGTTTCCATCTTGATAAGGATGAATTGATAAGAATTCATAAATGAATGCTGCAATTGCTAATAAAGGATGAACCTCTTCATTTTGAACAGCATTGTTTGTCCATTCAATGGCTGTTTTCATTTCAGACTCTACAAGATGTATTTCAGTCGTATTGAAAATTACTTTCTGACTACCATCTGGATAATTTGCTACGACTTTATTCGATAAGGTTTTGTATTTACCTCTATGCCTATAATCCTTTTTACTTTTGCTGAGAAGCGTTTTATGCAGTTGATGAATGTGGTTTTCTGAGATTTCAATAGACTCGAAAGAATCTAATATTAAATTTAGGGTATCATAATAACCAAATACTTCTTGCTCATCTCTTGATTTGAATGACGTTATTTTGATAGATTTGACAAAGTCCTCTACTTCTTCGTTCGACATTTTTGAGCCCTCAATTCTTGTTGAAGATCCAATACTTTCTATAGTTGCAATTTGTCTAAGCTCATTTAGATATCTTGATTCTTTATCTCCTATTTGGTTCCATTTACCCCGAAAACCATCTATGAAACCTACTATTTTAAGTATTTCTTGATTTGTCTTGAAGTTGAATGAGAGTTTTGACTCCATTGCAGATTATTTGATACTTATTCGTATTTTATTCGAAAATAATGCCAAATCAAATTATTTGCAAGTTATTCGTATTTTATTCTCTGAATTAAGGGTAACTAGTTTATATCAACATGCTCTACCATCCATCAACATCTCCAACTTCATACTTCGTGATGCTTTGATCAGTATTTCTTTATTGTCTAATTGTTGCCCTTTAAACCATTCTGACGCATCAGCTGTACGTTTAAAATACAACAGCTCATCATCCAAATGTGTTTGTCCAAACAGCTCTCCTACAAGAATGACTTTCTCCCATTCAAAAGTTTTTGCTAAATCTACGATGGATTGATGCTCTGCAATTTCATTTTCTCCAAGTTCAAACATATCACCCAATATCAACCATTTCTGTTGATGCCCACTTTCTGCAAAAGATCGGATTGCAGCTGCCATACTGGTAGGATTTGCATTATATGCATCTAGATAAAAAGTTGTTGTATTTAGTTTAATTGTTTGTGTTCTATTGTTGTCCAATGATAAACCATTGATTGCATGTATACAATCGGGAAGATGCAGTCCAAATTCTGAAGCGACAGTTAAAGCTGCTGAGATATTGAGCAAATTGTGCTTACCA
The DNA here is from genome assembly GCA_964398295.1 of uncultured Saprospiraceae bacterium. Classification (GTDB taxonomy): domain Bacteria; phylum Bacteroidota; class Bacteroidia; order Chitinophagales; family Saprospiraceae; genus CALFUK01. The sequence continues at coordinate 1,671 of CAYNMW010000135.1, forward strand.
AACAATGCGGAGTCCAAGTTCCATTTATCGTTAATCAAACATTTTAATCGGGGAAAACTTGACTCCAGATTGATATCAATCGAAGATGTACCAATCGCCGTATACGAAGTGTGAGTAGTATCAGGATAACGATTGATGTAGTCCTGAACAAATGTAGAGCTAAGATTACAAAAGAGTCTCCCCTTCTTATTTCGCACATAATCAAAAAGAGAAAGTTTTTCTTTTGCAACACCTTCAATTGAACCTAAGCCTTCAAGGTGAGCCTTCCCTATAGATGTTATTAATGCATGAGTGGGATCCGCAATTTTTGCTAATGTCGCTATCTCTCCTGGGTTATTGGTCCCCATTTCAATGATTGCTACATCATGTTCGCTTTTTAAGTCTAACAAGGTAAGAGGAACTCCGATGTGATTATTCAAATTACCAGAAGTGAAATGCGCCCCCCAATTGTTTGCAAAACAAGTGTATATTAATTCTTTGGTTGTGGTCTTACCATTCGAACCTGTAATGGCTAAAATTGGTACATCAAACTGCAGTCTATGATATGCAGCAAGTTGTTGTAGGGTTTGCAAACAATCCTCAACTAAAATTATACGATCATCATGAGCAAAATTTTTATCATCTACAATTGCATATGCACATCCAGCATCCAGAGCTTGTTTAGCAAATTTGTTCCCATTAAAATTTGGACCACTTAAAGAGAAGAACAAGCCACCTTTTTTAGTAATCTTCCTTGTATCTGTAATGACAAAGGAACCTGCATCTTTAAATGCTTGATATAGCTTATCTAAGTTTTCCACAATTCGAAATATAAAAAAAAGCCTTCTCGAATGAGAAGGCTTTAAAAATATATTATGAGTTGATCTTATTTATATCTCCTCTTTTGTTTCTTTGGCTGGCCGGAAAACTGTTGTCCTCCTTCTGAATTATTCCCTCCTGGAGAACCAACACGTGTCATCGCGCATCTGAAACCAATAGTCTTATCACCTTTATCTTGATCTTTATATCTTCTGGTACCTGGAGATAACCAATATAGTCTATCTGCCCATGAACCACCTTTGATGACTCTAGTATTGTCATTGATTAAAGAGTGAACACCATATTCGTACTGGATAACTTCATCATTATCACCATCTTTGTAATTTTTGACATCAGCACGTCTATAGTTTTCTCTGTCAGCAACTTCTTCATCATCGATATCTCTGTATTTCAATCTTCCTAGTGAATCTTTCTCTACAAGATTACCATCTTCATCTTTTAGCAATTCTCGGTAAGAATTACCACGGAATGAGTTGAGATCGTGGTTTTCAGAATCTCTTAGGGTTGTACTTGTTAATGGCCTGTATACATCTTGGACCCATTCTGATACATTACCTGCCATATTAAACAGACCATAATCATTTGCCCAATTCGATCTTACAGGTGCTGTTATATGTGCATTATCATTTAAATTTCCTGAAGCCCCCATGTAATCACCTCGACTACGTTTAAAGTTTGCTAGGAAATCGCCCTGATTTTTATCTCTTTTTTGGTATCTGGCAGAAGTACCATTCCAAGGATAGATCTTACGATCAGAGATCAGTTCGTCGTCCTCTGACACCCTATTTCCTTGTAGGCCTAATGCTGCGTATTCCCATTCTGCTTCTGTTGGTAATCGGTACGAAGGCACCAATAATCCGTCAGAGAATTTAACAGGTCTTTCACCACCAGTAGCAAAATCTTTTTTATTCTTTCTGACATTGCCTTGATACTGTCCTGCGAGGTATGATTGAGTAGAAAACACATCGCTATCTTTTGCATCAGGGGAAGGGTTTAAAATACCTTTCTGAATGAGTAAAAATTCATTTACACGATCTGTTCTCCAGACACAATATTCTTGAGCTTGCTCCCAACTTACACCAACAACTGGATAATCATCATATGCTGGGTGTCTGAAGTATGTCTCTACGAATGGTTCGTTCCAAGCCAATTCTTCTCGCCATACCAATGTATCAGGAAGTGACCCCCGATAAACCTCTGGATAGCTGATATAGGTTTTGTTAACCCAATCAGTATATAATCGCCATCCAGAATTTGACACCTCTGTTTCATCCATATAAAATGAAGAAACGGTAACTCTTCTAGGAATACTATTCCATTCATAAATGACATCTTGTTCAGTGGTTCCCATGGTAAATGTACCCCCTTCTATTAATATAAGGTTTGGTGCACTTATTTGACCTGCGTAGTCTCCTTTCTCGAAACCACCCCATTCTTGGTCATTATACCTCCACCCAGTGTAATCATCCTGAGAAGATCCTGCCCCGCTTCGCTTGAAAGGGTTACAAGAGGTTGTTGCAATCATTATTGCAGCTAGAAATAGAAATGATAGTTGCTTGACCATTGTGAGCTTAAAATATTTATGTGATATACGTTTCAATTCTCAATTTTATTTCACGATTCTACCTAAAAATCGAAAAGCAATTGTTAATATCTACTTTTTCAGTATCAGGGCGTGCAAAGTTATAAATAATCCCAACTTCATGAGCTCCTCTTGTATTATTGATTGATAGGCTCGATACAGTGATATCATAGCTGTAGCTAAATTTGATTTTCCCTACAGAAGTACCAAAAGAGGCAATAAATGCATCTGGATTGCCAAATGTATGTCTGTACCATCCTCCAACAAAAAAGTGCTGATAACCGACCAATGTTCCAATATTCAGTTGGTTTAAGCCACCTTGAGTTGTATATAGAAAATTTGGTGCCACATATGCCCCAAACGTTCTTCTTAATGTTGGATCTAGGGATAGTTGATATCCACCATGAATTGTTGTCCGAACTGGCAACCCATCAGAAAGAGCAGCGTCATCAGAAAAGAAATTATAATCAGGGGTGTTCAGGTGTTTCAAACTGATACCACCATAATATCGTTTCGAATAAAACATAACACCCATTGACACATCAAAATATGTCTTAGATAGACTTTCTGGTGGAGTTTCCAATGAAGTGGAGATGCCAGCCAGGTCTTGACATGTTGACCCTAGATTTGACTGCAATTCATCGAGAAAACACAATTGAGTCCAATTTACTCTGGTTTGAGAAAAACCAGCTTCCAGGCCAAATTTTATAAAGTAAGACCCATCTACTGTTAAATTATAGGAGTAAAAACCACTCGCTCCAATAGTTGATATCAAATTACCACCTGAATTTCCTTCTCCAGAAGTATCTCCCAACAGCAGAATACCAAAACCACTATTTATCTCCGGATAATATTGATCCCAGGAAGCCGCATAAGTAGTATAAGCTCCATTAGGGAAACCAAATCGCTCAACGAGTCCTGGTCCTTGATCTCTATAGTTGAATGAAACTACAGGATCTTCGCTTAGACCTGCAAATGCGGGGTTAATTTGTAAGGGTGCATTGTAAAACTGACTGAAAATAGGGTCTTGTGAATAGGACACAGTCGTACACAAAATGAACAACGCACAAAATGCATTGTTTTTCAGGTTAAAAATTGTCTGCAAGCTTCTATTTTGCATTCAGTTTTGTGGAATTGTAATAGATAAAAATTATTTACCGTTAGATTGAAACAAAAGCCTTAATTAGAATAAGGAATTTTGCTATGAAACGAATCTGCATATTTCTAGTTTCTCTCAGCTCATTTGCATTCATGTACACAGATGAAGATCTTTCTTCGTCAAATAAAACGCTAAATAATACTAATTACGCATATCCAGAAGTAGAATTGTTAGAAGAAATTCATAATTCTCAGTCATTTACAAGACAATCCGTACTGTCAGAAGGTGCAATTTATCAAATAGCAATTCCCCAAACGGGCATCTATAAACTAGACTATAATTACTTATCATCTACTTTTGGTGTTGCTGATATCAATGCAGATCGCATCAGTATCTATGGGCATCCAGGGGGACCGCTTGCAGAAACTATCGCTGAATCTGGTCCAGACGATTTACCAGAAATTGCCATCTTTAGTTCTGCTGGTACCGATGAATTTACTCAAAATGACTACCTCCTGTTTTATGCAGAAGGACCACATAAAACATCCTATCTCGAGGATAACAGCATCTCACAAGAAATAAATGCATATGCCAGATCATCCTTTGTTTATATCAAACTAAATAATCGAACTGGACAAAGAATGCAAACGCAAGCTAATGTTGAAGATGTAGATCGATACAGCAGCAGCTATGATTACCTGACAATCAGTGAAGAGGACAAATACAATCTTCTGGGTGACTTTAGTGGAGCACAAGGTTCGGGACAACGCTGGTTTGGCAAAATCTTATCGAACCAACGGACAGAACGTCTAGACGATGAATTGGAATTCAGTGGAATTGATTTGTCTTCTCCAGCGATAATCGATATGGCTTTTGTTGGACGGAGTGATGGATTTTCTGAAGTTCAGTTGTCTGTTGAAGATGAAATATTTTCTGCAAGAATTGGCAGGTCAAATGTTGGAGATGTCGAAGCAACCTATGCTAGGCCAGGTAATATCAGAGAGGAGATAATGCTCTCATCTGAAACGCCTCAAATTGTACTAGACTATCCTACCACGTCTGATCCATCTGAAGGCTGGCTTGATTACATCTCCGTGCAATTTCGAAAACAGATAAATTATGAAAATCAAGCAATAACGCTTATAGATTTTCAAAGTAAGAACTTCGATACATATGGATTCGAATTTGGCGGACAAGGAATAGACTATATATGGGATATCACAAATGCAGTTGCGCCATTCCAAATGGAATTTGAAGTAAACAATGGCAATACAAGAGTTGGATTTGATTCATCAATTTTGAGGAGGTTTATTGCCTTTAGATCTTCAGATGCAACTGTACCAGAAGCTGCAATTCAAATAGCAAATCAAAATATACATGCACTAGATAATATAGATCTAGTGATAGTCTATCATAAAGATTTTGCGGAAGCAGCTGAAAAACTCGCAGATCACAGAAGGGAATACAATGGCTTACAAGTTGAAACAGTAGATATTGAACAGATCTATCATGAATTTTCTGCTGGCAAGCAGGATCCTACAGCCATTCGCAATTTCTCCAAGATGCTCCACGATAGGAGCAGTCAGTTTCGATTTCTACTCTTACTTGGCGATGGATCATATGATTACTTGGGTTTAGATGGAGATTTAAGCTTTCAGAGTTTTGTCCCAGCTTATGAAACAAAAGAATCTCTTAATCCTCTCTCAGCATTTCCTACTGATGATTATTTTGCTCTATTGAGCGACAATGAAGGTGGGAATTTAAAAGGTGCAATTGATATTGCAGTAGGAAGAATACCTGTAAAGACAAAACAAGAAGCAGATCAAGTCATTAATAAAATAGTATCCTATGATACAAATGAAGATCGATTTGGTGACTGGAGATTACGCCTTGCATTCATTGCAGATGATGAAGATTCTAACATTCACCTTAGGCAGGCAGATGGAATAGCTGAACAGACAAAAAATGATTTTCCGGAATTCAATCAAGAGAAGATTTACTTCGATGCATTTCAACAAGAATCAACGCCAGGTGGAGCGAGGTATCCCGAGGCAAATAGAAAATTAAGTAATGAAATCTTCAATGGTTTACTGGTTACAAATTATCTCGGGCATGGGGGCTCAAATGGCTGGTCTCAAGAACGAGTATTAAAGGTTTCAGACATTACAGATTTAAAAAACTCGACCAAACTTCCGTTAATCATTACCGCTACATGTTCATTTACGGGATTTGATGATCCGGCGCAGGTCACTGCTGGAGAAGAAGCGATACTCAATCCCTTTGGAGGAGCCGTAGCCTTATTTTCCACTGTCCGGTCAGTATATTCCTCACAGAATGAGCGCTTAACCAGATCGGTATTCGATACCATATTTACGCAGGACAATGGTGCCTACCTTGAGATAGGCGAAATTATAAGAAGGGCAAAAAATGCAAATTCAGCAGATACACTAAATGTCAACTCTCGTAAATTCTTGCTCATAGGTGACCCAAGTATGAAACTGGCCTTACCGCAATATTCTGTTGAGCTTACTCATTTGAACGGGAAGGATTTAGCCTCTGCAGTCACTATGGATACATTAAATGCACTACAGCATATCACTGCTAGAGGTGTTATTAATGATTCGAATGGTGACAGAGTCAATAACTTTAATGGCATTATATCCCCTACATTGTTTGACAAAGCAACAAGCGTATCCACACTTGCAAATGATCCTTCGAGTCGTGTGCAAGATTTTAGAGTGCAGCGGAGTCGGCTTTATAAGGGTGCAGCAACTGTCACGAACGGCGAGTTTGAATTTTCATTTACTATTCCTGTAGATATCGATTATACTCCAGGTCGAGGTAAATTCAGTTTCTATGCAACTGATGGTGTCACCCTTGATGCAGGTGGTTTTTATGATTCTTTTATAATAGCCGAAGCAAGTGATGACATCAACTTATCAGATGAAGCTCCTCAAGTAGAAGCATTTCTAAATAATTTTTCATTTGAATCTGGTGATCAGACGAACAGTGATCCTACCCTTTTGGTCAGATTATCTGATGATCAGGGAATAAATTTTACTGGAGTGTCTATTGGACATGACATAACAGCTGTCTTGGATGAGAATACACAAAACACCTTCATTTTGAATGAATTTTATATAAGTGATATTGATAATTCAAATCAAGGATTAGTTACTTTTCCTCTTCAAGATCTTGAAAAAGGCGAGCACAGCCTAACAATAAAAGCCTTTGATGTTGCCAACAATCCAGGTGAGACCACTATAAATTTTGTTGTTATTGGTCCTGAAGAAGGCGAAATTGAAAACATTATTGCAGTCCCAAATCCGATGGATGATGTGACAAGTTTTTCTTTTGAACACAGTTTTATCAATCAACAAGTAGAATTTACTATTAATATATATAACATTGGAGGTCAATTGGTTAAAAGCCTAACTTCCAATGAGATCAACGATAGCTCTGTGAATAATTCTTTTACCTGGGACGGGACAGATAGTTTTGGAAGTCGTGTTCCGCGTGGCTTATATCCGTATCAAATAAAAATAACTTCACCTACACTAAATATTTCTAAAGAGTCGACGTTTGAGAAGGTAGTTGTGATTAAATGATTTAACTATCCTTTAACATTACTTATATTTGCACATTCTAAACAACCCATGATTATGCAGCGATCAGGTTTTACATTTTTATCTCTGTTACTTTTTGTCTTTATTTCCATCAAGAGTCAAGCACAGGTCTTTGACCCGGCATTAGGATGTGCGATTGATGTAAATGGTCAATGCATCCCGAACACTTTATTGACGGCAGTTCCATTTTTAAGAATTGTTCCCGATGCAAGAGGTGGCGCACTTGGAGATGCAGGTATTGCTACCAGTGCAGATCCGTCTGCAATGCACTTCAATGCTTCCAAGCTTGTATTTGCTGAAAATGACTTTGGACTTTCTGCGACATACACACCGTGGCTGCGAGAATTGGGACTGACAGATGTATTTCTTTCCTACTTATCTGGGTTTAGTAAAATTGATGATTTACAGGCAATCGGTTTTAGCCTCAAATTCTTCTCATTAGGTGATATAAACTTTACTGATATAAATGGTAACTCCACTGGTAGTGGTCGTCCGAGAGAATTTGAATTAGCGGGAGCATATTCCAGAAAACTCGGAGACAAATTATCAGCAGGTCTTACTGCAAAATATATTTACTCAAATCTTGCATCTGGTCAGCAGGTACAAGGAGTCGATATCACAACTGCAAATGCTTTTGCAGCAGACATCTCATTGACATACATGACTGAAGTTGGTCAAAATAATAATGAATGGACAATTGCAGGAGCGATCTCCAATTTAGGAAATAAGGTTTCTTATACAAACAGTTCTCAAACACAGGATTTCCTTCCTGGGAATTTCGGCATTGGTACAGCTTACAAAATGAATTTGGATGACTTTAATAGTTTGACATTTGCTTTTGATATCAATAAATTATTAGTGCCAACACCCGAGCCTTTTCAAATCATTGAAAATATAGACGGTGTTGATAGAGAAATAGAAAATCCTGATTTTGACAGAGATCAAAATGGTGTCGGTGATTTTAGAGAGAAGTCAACATTTTCTGGAATCTTTGGTTCGTTTGCTGATGCACGTGGAGGATTTTCAGAAGAACTTCAAGAACTTACATTTTCTTTAGGCGCAGAATATATTTACAATGATCAATTTGCAGTAAGAGCAGGTTATTATTTTGAACATGAATTAAAGGGAGATCGACAATATCTAACACTCGGTCTTGGACTTAAATACAATGTGGCAAAAATTAATTTCTCTTATCTCATACCAACTTCTAATAGAAGAAGCCCTTTAGACAATACATTGAGGTTCTCCTTTATCTTTGATTCTTTGTCTTTTGATAATTAATTGATAGGCTGTTTTTAATTACATCTTAGTTAGCCAATTCACGTATAGCGAAGGTGTCAACTTTATATAGGTTTTATTCACTCATAAGAACAAGACAGATCAATGGGATAGGTCTAACCATAACAATTTTATACAAGAACAAAATTATGTGCATGAAACATTTAGGACTTAGTTATTTATCAGTTTTCATTTTTTTATTTATTTCAATCGACGGTCAAACACAATTATTTGATCCTGAAGCTGGTTGCACAGTCGATGTAAATGGCCAATGCCTCCCTAACACGGTATTGACAGCAGTACCATTTTTAAGAGTTGTTCCGGATGCCAGGAGTGCTGGACTTGGTGATGCAGGTATTGCCACAAGTATTGATCCTGCTGCTATGCATTTCAATGCTTCAAAACTTGCGTTTGCAGAAAATAAATTTGGCTTTTCAGGAAATCATACTGGATTATTAAACCAAGAAGATCTTTCTGATGCATTCCTTTCATACTTAGCAGGTTACTTTAAAATTGACGACAATCAGGCAATCGGGCTGAGCTTCAAATATTTTAACGTAGGATCAATAAATTTCACTGATTTTAATGGCAACCCAATTATTAATGGCAATCCTAAAGAATATGAGTTTGCACTGGCATATTCCAAAAAACTCGGTGACAAGTTATCCGCTGGGCTTTCAGCAAAATACATTTCATCAAATCTTGCTACTGGTCAACAAAATGTAGGCATCGATATTATAACAGGAAAAGCATTCGCTGCTGATTTCTCATTAAGCTATCTCACCAAACTTGGAAAGAAACAAAATGAATTGTCAGTTGCAGGCGCAATTTCTAATGTAGGAACAAAAATTTCGTACGCAAATCATGGCATAGACGATTTCCTTCCAGGTAATTTGGGTTTTGGCACATCATATAAGATGAATCTTTCTGATATGCATAGTTTAACGCTAACAGTAGACGCAAACAAATTATTAGTGCCTACACCTCAACCATTTACTATAATTGAAATTGTTGACGGAGTGGAGAGAGAAATACAGAATCCTGATTATGATTTAGATAGTAATAGTATTCCAGATTTTAGAGAAAGGTCTATTTTTTCAGGAATTTTTGGCTCATTTACAGATGCACCTAGAGGTTTATCAGAAGAGTTAGAGGAAATTAATTATTCCTTCGGAGCAGAATATATTCTTAATGAACAATATGCAGCAAGAGCAGGATATTTTTATGAACATGAGAATAAAGGAGATCGCCAATATTTGACAGTAGGATTTGGAGCAAAATATAAAGCGGCAACCATTAATGTCTCTTACCAAATTCCAACTTCAAGAAGTAATCGTTTGGGTAATGCACTGAGGTTATCGTTAATCTTTGATTTTTTGTCTGTTGACTCATAACTATCTATAATTCATTTGACACGACTTCCTTTAAAATAGATATCGCTCCGAATTAAATTTGATATGATCCGATTGAC
>CAYNMW010000136.1:0-11435 GCA_964398295.1 uncultured Saprospiraceae bacterium
AAAAATAGTATTAGTATATAATATCTAATAATAGCTGCTATCTATAAAATTAATTTAATTTCTATTCATATTCAATTAAATTCGTTCTCAAGAGCATTCTTTAACTTAGTTATACAAGAATTTAAAATGAAGAAAAAGTGTAAAGAGTGTGGTGACGCTTTTCAAGGCAGAATTGACAAAAAATTCTGCTCTGATTCATGCAGATCCTCCTACAACAACAGATTGAATTCTGACAACACCAACTTTATGCGCAACATCAACAACATTCTAAGAAAGAATCGACGCATCTTGGCTACCAACAATCCAAGAGGAAAAGCAAAAGTGTCCAAAGAACAACTTGAGACTGAAGGATTTCGATTTAGTTATTTTACAAATGTTTATACCACTCGCTCAGGTAATGTGTATCACTTTTGTTATGATCAAGGATACTTGGAATTAGATAATGATATGCTTGCAATAGTTGAGAGACAGAAATATGTTGATTGATATAAAGTTGTAATTTCGTCAAATGAAAAATCCTGTATTTGTGCATACTGTCTACTTTTGGATGACTGAAGAGGCAACTGATTACGATCGTAAATCATTTGAAGATGCTTTAAGGAAACTTGGAACTTCTCAAGAAACATGCGGATATTATTGGGGATCTCCATTGCAAATTGAAAAAAGAGATGTAGTAGATGCTAGCTACGATTATGCAATCACAAGTTTCTTTGATTCATTAGAAAAACATGATATCTATCAAACAACTGATCCGGTTCACGCAGAGTTCATCCAATCCAATAAACACTTATGGGCTTCTGTGAAGGTGTACGATCATAAAATTTTGACCTAAGATTAGCAACTCCTTAAACAAATGACTTCTTCTAAGTCCATGATTGTCATCCATATGGTAGCTAGCCTTGATGGGTATGTTGCGAGTAAAGACAACAGTCACGAATGGTTAGAAGTACAAGATGCATATGCAAACGGAAAACACTTAAGTCAGAAAGAAATTGATGGCTTTCTCCAGTCAATCGATTGCTATGTGATGGGATCTAAAACTTATGAATTGGCTTTACTACTCGGTTGGCCTTATGGTGATAAACCTGTTTTCGTCATAAGTAAAAGACAATTAAGCACAGAGAAATCATCTGTACAGTTTTATTCAAGCGAACTTTCTGCACTAGCACAAGAGCTCAAAGTCAGGTATCAAAATATATGGCTTGTTGGTGGACCAAGTATTGTCAAAGAATTTCTGGATCAACAATTAGCAGACAAAATCGTGATGTCAATCAAGCCAATTCTTCTGGGCGAGGGACTCCCCTTCTTTATGAATATTCAAAAAAAACACCGCTTACATTTAGACAATGTAATTGCTTATCAAAATGGGATGGTCGAACTAACTTACACATTCCAGGATGACCTTGCAGATTAGAATTAACTTTAGCCATATTCCTTCTTTCTTCTAGAAAAAAACAGAGCCAATAGCTATTAATCCGACCAGCAAACAATACCAACTAAAGTAAGTCAATTTACTCCTTTTGACCAAGGCAATCATCCAGGTACAGGCTAGATAACCACTAACTAAAGCTGCGATAAATCCAGCAACTAATGGTAGTGCTTGTGTTGTATCTGTAAATGACCCATCCAGGATATCTTTCGCCATTTTTCCAAAGATTAGTGGCACCACCATTAAGAATGAAAACCGTGCAGCCTTAGCTCTATCAATTCCTAATAAAACTGACATAGCAATGGTAGCTCCCGATCTTGAAATCCCAGGTATCGTTGCAACAGCTTGCATTAAGCCTACAATTATAGCATCGCGATATCCTACGGAGCGGTTTGTGTTTTTTGCCCGGTCAGCCAACAATAATAACAATGCTGTGACCAATAGCATGTAACCTACCAACAACATATTCTGATTGAAGAATTGTGCTATTATATCGTCAAAGAACAAGCCTACTATGGCCGCAGGAATCATAGAAATAATGATAGCCAAAGAGAATTTTTTTGATTCGTTAGCTCCTGATTGAAAAAGATTGGAAATGATTTCGAAGATATCTTTTCTAAAAACAAGGATTGTACTTAAAGCTGTCGCTGCATGCAAAGTGACAATAAATAATAAATCCTGGTTAGCATCACGACTAGTACCAAATAGATAGTTTCCTATCTCAAGGTGACCACTGCTACTTACAGGAAGAAATTCGGTAAGTCCCTGAACGATGCCAAGCACAATGGCTTCAAAAAGTTCAGACATTGCTATTTGCAGGTGCAAAGATTGAATAGAGAACAACTGCTAATCCCAATAGGATTGCAATTGGTGCCAGGGTGATTCTTCTAAAACCGTAAATGATTGATTCATCCCATATATCTGGACTTGGCATGCTACCTCCTGACATGAGCAACATACCCAATGCCATTAGTGCAATACCGCCCAATATGAGAATGAAATTCTTTCTACCATATAAAAGTGGCACCTCGGCTTGGACTAGCCTGGAAGAAGATTTGGATCTGGACTTCGTAGGCTCAATTTGTTCCTTTTTGGTAGCAACTACTCTAGTTTTAGTTGACTTCGATTTAGGATTTGTAGAAGTATCCTTGGCTTTATTTTGTTTTTTCTTTTTGCTTTTGCTCATATCAATTGATTACTAAACTCAAACGATTTTCACTTTTTCGATAGTATTCAAGGGTAAATATATCGTTTATATACCAAGTCTGATTTTCTGGAGGTAGTTAGACAATAAACTCTTTGTTGCCAAGTAAGGTATCAGTGTCCCAATTATGAGAATAATTGTACTAATGATCAGGATATATGGGAGGTGTATCAGTGTGTTCGCACCACCAAATCTTCCTTTTAACAGGAGTACAAAGATCACCAGTAGCACAATGGCAATACTGGAACTGGTTAATCCTAAACGAACCGCAGATTTCGTATATGGCCGTTGAATGAATGTGTTTGTCGCACCAACCAATTTCATGGTTTGTATTTTTGCTTCATCAGATTGGAGACTAAGACGAATAGTATTGTAAATTAAAGCAATACTCATCAATGTCATGATCAAAGCAATTAGGAAAGGAATTAATGATAAACGTTTCAAATTCTTTTCAATGAATGCTGATTGCTCTTCCTGATAGACAACATCAGTGACGTAAGACCTTGACAATAGGTGTTGCTTGATCGTGTATAATTGATCTGTTTGATAATAATTGTGCTTGAGATTAAATGTAACAATATCATGAAATGGATTTTCTTCCAAATCCATGAAGTAGTCTGATGATAAGTCACCTATCATCAATTTCTTTGCATCTTCAGCACTATAAAAATGGAGGCTGCCAGTTAATATTCCTTCGTGATTAGTCAGCTCATCAACAAGATGGGCTTTATCAATATCTGTATATGTTTTCGAGAACTCAACGACAACATTTAGCTGTTGTTTTAATTGTTGACTCACACGCCCAGAATGTATCATGACCATGCCATATAAACCTGCCATAAATAATGCAATGACAATACTTAAAGCAGTCCAAATGTTGTTTTTATATAAATAGCTTTTCATTCTAATGAAAAATAGTACATATATAACATTTTCTTATATAAATTATTTCAACTTCTTCATTTGTTGTCTATTTTTTCAACAATCCTATGGTCAAATCCTTCTGAATAATCCATCTTTTGAAGATACGCCATCTGATGCCACTACGCCAATGGGGTGGTTTGAATGTGAAGAATATACGACACCTGACATCATGCCTGGTTATTGGGGTGTATACAACGAAGCTGTAGAAGGTGAGACTTTTGTTGGCATGATTACAAGAGAAAATGGAACCTTTGAATCCATTGGGCAACGAGTCAGTACTACGATGGAGAAAGGACTTTGCTATAAATTTAATGTTGATCTGGCACACTCCAATAGCTATTCTGGCTACAATGAACCTATCAAACTTAGGATATGGATGGCCAATAAAAAATGCGGCGAACAACAACTGGTTTTTGAATCTCCTATAATTACAGATGAAGAATGGGAAAAATTTACCATTGAGTTTACAGCAGAAAAAGACTTCAGATATATCTTATTAGAAGCTTTTTATAAAGAAGGTTGGTTTAAACGTAAAGGAAATATACTTGTGGATAATCTCAGTCCAATTTTAATATGTAATCGAGTGTAATCTCCACATTTTTATAAAGCTTAAGACAGCATCACATACAAGAGTCCAGCGATCGCACCGCCAGCAAATGGTCCTAAAGTTGGCACCCAACTGTAACCCCAATTCCCATCTCGTTTCTCCCCTATTGGCAAAATGGAATGCATGACTCTTGGTATAAAATCTCTCATCGGGTTTATAGAATAACCGGTCGATCCACCTAATCCCATACCGATAACAACAACAAGCAAGGCTACGGGTAAGGCACCCACAGAACCGAGTCCAATAGCAACATCATCCATACCATTCCCTGCCATTTCAGGACCTGCTATAAACAAGATGACGAACACCAGCACGAACGTTGCAATGAGCTCTGTCAGAAAATTAAGAACAGGATTTTCGATTGCCGCGCCTGTAGCAAATGAACCAAGTTTAGCATCCAAATCATCCGTTCTTTTAAAATGATCATAATAACAAATCCACAACAGAAGGATGCCAATCGCGCCACCGATGCATTGTGCAACTATGTATGGCCCAACACTTGCCCACGCAAATTTACCTGATACGGCCAGCCCGACTGTCACGGCAGGATTGAGATGTGCGCCACTTACTGGACCAGCTACTATGACTCCACAGAAAACGGCCAAACCCCAGGCAAAGTTAATCAACAACCATCCGCCTCCATTACCTAAGGTATCTTTCAAGTTGACATTGGCACACACGCCACAACCTAAAAGAATCAATAACATACTTCCTAATACTTCAGCAATAAATGGAGTCATGGCTTTTTATTTGGTACCAATATACGAAGTCAGGAAATAAAACCAGAAGACAAATTGGAGCAGTTATGTATTTGTTCCATTCACAAGCAGCCATCCCTATAAATAGCGATTTTATACACTTAAGCACAATTATCATTTGTTAATCTTTGACATTCTCTATAAAGAAATTAAATTCGCTTGCTTAACCATGAAAACAATTATATTATGATGAAACGCATAACGTTCAGTTTATTAGTAGTACTTACATTTAGCACTTTATCCTTTGGACAACTTAAGTTTGGTGCAGGAGCTTCATTACAAGACTTTGATGCTTTTGGTATTCAAGGAAAGGTACTCCTAGATTTAGAAGAAAAGGTTGGTCAGCCAATCGATGGAGTAGGTACTTTTACTTTTTATTTGGGAGATATTTTAGATTGGAGCATTGATATTGATGGTCAATACAGATTACTTATAATCGGAGAAGACATTAAGTTTTCAGTGTTGTCTGGTTTACAATTGGCACGTGCTAGTACTGACTTCGTTTCAGCAACAGATGTGGGGTTAAATCTTGGAGGTAATTTTATAATACCTATACAATCTTTCAATATTTATGCTCAACCGAAAGTTACTATAGGTGGTTTTTCTGGTATTACCATATCTGGAGGCATCTTATTTTAGAAAACAAACAGAAACAAGCAGGCAATTTGACTGAAAGGGTATTGGTTTACAAAATCAATACTCTTTTTTTATGCATTATGTATGGTCAATAAAATCAGGATTTAGCAATGTATATTAGCATAATGAAATACTTGTCTTTTATATCCTTTTTGTTGCTCACCTCTTGCTCTACTCAAGGAATATTAAAAACTGATACAATGACTACAACACAATCATTAGACGTACAAGGACATCGTGGCTGTCGCGGCTTGCTGCCTGAAAACACGATTCCTGCATTTATCAAAGCAATTGATCTTGGTGTAACGACATTAGAATTAGATCTTGTCATTTCAAAGGACAAGGAAGTCATCATTTCACACGAGCCATTTTTTTCTCATGAAATTGCAACAACTCCAGATAATGAAGACATCATTGAAGCGACTGAACTTAGACACAATTTGTACGAATTAACATACGAAGAAATAAAGGCTTATGATGTGGGAATGAAGCCGCACCATAGATTTCCTGAGCAAGAAAAATTAAATATTCACAAACCATCATTCAGAGATATGGTGACAGAAATTGAGGCTTACGTTACCAAGCTCGGTGTTAAAAAGCCCTTGTATAATATTGAAATTAAACGCAAGCCGAAATTTGACAATCAATATCATCCTGAAGCTCAAGAATTTGCTCAACTGGTTGTGGATGTTGTTGGATCTCTTGGGATTGAGGACCGCACATTTATTCAATCCTTCGATATACAATCACTGATTGAGACCAAAAAATTGACGGATAACATTCAGCTAGTCTATTTAATTGAAAATCAAAATTCCATCCAGGAAAACATAGATGCGCTTGGTTTTACTCCAGATGTATACAGCCCTTATTTTAAATTAATAGATAAAAGTGTCATTGCATATTGTCGAAAGGAAAAGATGCAACTTATTCCATGGACAGTAAATGAAGTAGAGGATATGAAACAACAATTGGCACTTGGCGTAGATGGCATTATTACAGATTATCCTGACCGTTTGGTAGATTTATGTCAGCGACTCAACATTAAGGTCAGATAGACGATGCCTGTTTTAGACGATTCAGAATACCATCCCGGTTTTCTTTTTAAATCCGGTCATTTCAACAGCATTTATTCGCATGTTTCACGAAGCAAAGAAACCTGTTCGTTTCACAGAAAACGTATTCAAACACCTGATGATGATTTTATAGATATTGATTGCATACATTCTGGTTCGACCAAATTAATTGTTTTGTTCCATGGTCTGGAAGGTAGTTCTGATTCAACTTATATCAAGGAATTTGCAAATGGGTTTAGTCCTTTAGGATATGACGTTGCAGCCATGAACTATAGAGGCTGTAGCGGAGAAATGAATCGACAATTACGTTTATATCATAGTGGCTCAACAGATGATATTCATACTGTTTTGACACAGATTGCACAAGGCTATGATCAAGTGTACTTAATTGGTTTTAGTTTAGGTGGCAATATGTGTCTCAAATATTTGGGAGAACAAATATTTGAAATTCCATCAAACATTCAAGGCTGTATTGCTATCTCTCCCCCAACGCATCTAGAGACGTGTAGCCTGCAAATCATGAAACTTCAGAATTGGATTTACGAGAAACGTTTTTTAACCAGTCTTGTGGATAAGGTGAAGCAGAAAGCTGAACAATTTCCTGGAAAGATTCCTATCTCAAAATTGAGTAAAGCTAAAAGACTGTATTCATTCGATGATATGTTTGTAGCGCCGATGCATGGCTTTAAAGATGCAAAAGACTATTATCAAAAATGCTCCAGCAAACAATTCTTACCAAACATTAAATATCCAAGCCTAATCCTGACATCAATCGATGATCCATTTTTATCAAAAGAGGCAATTCCTGTAAAAGAAGCCCAACAGAATTCACTCATCTATTTATATCCTTGTAAGTTTGGAGGACACGTGGGCTTCCACCAGACAGGAAATCGAAAATCATGGATGTTAGAAAAATCAATAGAATTTATTCAGCAATTGTAAACGGCTATATTTTACTACTCATCAGTTTTATATGTTGTAATGGTTGTGCTGAATCTGGGCAAACAAAACAAGTGAAAACGGAGAGTACCGAAATATACGACATGGTCGAATCCAACGGTGAGTATAGTCAAGGGAATCTCACTTTTGCAGAAAGCTATGTCTATGATGAAGATGGGAACAAACTAAAACACCTCATTCGCCAAAAAGATAATTCTCTGCACAGAGAAGCTTATATATATGACAAGGGTCAACTTAAAAAATCTAACTATTACGATGCAAATGACAGTCTGCTGAGTTATTACATTTATGAATATGCTAATAGTCTCATCACTAAAAGATTAGCTCATGAAGCCGCAACTGATGAGCTCTTGCGCATTGATGAATATGACTATAATGCAAAGGGGCAATTAATCAAACAGTACATCAAAGATGCAACCGGTAACATCAATCGAACCATGGCATTTGGCTATGATGATCATGGAAATGAAACCCAAGTAACAATAAGAGATGCTGACAATCGAATTTTATTAACGGAAGAATTCAGAATTTTAGATCTTGACGTTGACAAGCGTTGGCTTGAGCGATGGAGTTTAGATAATGATACGCCATTGACCGTTCGCAAACGTAAATTGGAATACTATAATTAAATAACAATTCGCTTCATGGTAAGCAAAGCCAATCTTCATTATACTATTCTTCGTACCATTATTGATCACGGATTTGCTCCTGATGTTAACTCTCTGTCCATCCAACTACATGTCTCTGAAGAGAAGATTATTAGTGGCCTTCGACAACTACAAGAGTACCATGGCGTAGTATTACATCCGCATAATTATAAAATCTGGGTCATACATCCATTTTCGCTGGCACCAACAACTTTTTATGTCGAGTCTTCCGCAGGGCAATGGTGGGGGAATTGTGCTTGGTGTTCTCTAGGTATTGCAGCATTAATAGAGGGTGATATAAAAATCACAACGACTATCGGAGCAGAAAAAAAGCAAATAGAAATCAACATTATTGATAACATTATTCAAGATAAAGACTATGTGATTCATTTTCCTATACCGATGTCTCGTGCCTGGGATAATGTCATTTACACCTGTAGCAACATGTTGATTTTCGAAAACAAACAGCAAGTATTTGACTGGTCTAAACAGCACGATATGCCAGTTGGAGATATTCAACCAATTGAAAAAATATGGCATTTTTCTCAAAAATGGTATGGTAATCATTTGAACCCAAATTGGGAAAAATGGACAGTTTCAGAAGCCAAAGCATTATTTCAGGAGTTTGGTCTTGATCACCAAATTTGGAAATTGGATGACTCAGCTGAACGGTTTTAGAAGTTGAGATCTCATTCATCAAACTATTTACATAACATGAAAAAGGTGCAAACATTTGAAACGGAAAGACTTGTATTGAGACCAACAAATGTGTCTGACGCTCCATTCATCTATGAATTAATGAATACCCCAAAATGGCATCAATTCATAGGAGATCGGAAAATCACTTCTGAACAGAAAGCGCTGGAATATATTGAACTGAAAATGTTGCCTCAGTTGGAAAGACTTGGATTTTCAAATAATACGGTGATTAGAAAATCTGACAACCAAAAAATTGGTACCTGTGGATTGTACGACCGAGAAGGTCTTGAAGGTATTGATATCGGCTTTGCATTTCTTCCACAATACGAAGGACAAGGATATGGTTACGAATCTGCTCAAGTATTAAAGGAAGCAGCCTTTAATCAATTTGGGATAACAATAATTGATGCGATCACGTCTAAAGAAAATCATGCTTCGCAAAGGCTATTAAAAAAGCTCGGAATGTCTGTGGCAGGAATGGTGAATCTGCCAGGCGATGATGAAGAATTATTGAGATTTAGGATTACGAAATAGATTTCAACTCATATTTAATTTCATAACTTAGAGTAATATGAAGGAATCTATAGTCTGGATACTAGGCGGCGCACAAACAGATTTTTCCAAAAATTACAGTAAACAACAGCAAACAATTGGTGATGTACTAGCTGGAGGATTTGGGTTAGCTGTAGACCAATGTAATGTCGATTTATCTGATCTTGATTCTATTCATATAGGCAATTTTGTCGGAGAATTATTTACAGGTCAAGGTCATCTTGGCGGTTTGTTGCAATATCATTTTCCTGAATTAGATGGCACACCTTCCTCTCGACACGAAGCAGCCTGCGCCTCTGGAAGTATGGCATGTCTTGCCGGAATGAGAGAAATTGAAGCAGGCATCTATGATCTCGTTGCAGTAAGTGGTGTAGAAATGATGAGAAACACTGACGGTCAGACTGCCGCCAAACATTTGGGTGCTGCCGCACATGTGGAAACAGAATTGGACACCGCTCAATTTCCCTGGGTGGATCAATTTTCTACAATTAAAAACTACTATCAAGAGCGCTTTGGAATCAAAGATGAACACCTTGCATATATTGCAGAGTTGAACTATACCAATGCGCATAAAAACAAGAATGCCCAGACTAGAAATTGGGAAATGACATCAGAACAATTTTCTACTTCTCCAGAATTGAACCCAATTATCGAAGGCAGTTTGCGCAAGTCTGATTGCGGTAGAATTACAGATGGTTCGGCGACTATTTTTCTGGCATCAGAGAGATATGCACGTCAATATGCGCAACAACGAAACTTGTCCTTTGATGACATTCCAAGAATTAAAGGTTGGGGACATCGCACCTCCCCTATTGACCTCCAATATAAATTGAAGCGGGCAGATAATAATGAATATCCTTTTCCACAAGTTAGTCGAGCGATTGGAGATGCTTTAGCAAGGGCACAACTGTCATCGGCTACTGAATTGGATGCAATTGAGACACATGATTGTTTTACGATTTCTGAGTATGTTGCAATCGAGCATTTTGGATTATCGAAACCTGGTGAGGCTTGGAAAATGATTGAATCAGATGCCATTTCCATGTCAGGTTCTATTCCGATCAACCCAAGTGGCGGCTTGATTGGTTGTGGTCATCCTGTTGGTGCGACTGGTGTCAGAATGTTATTAGATGCATACAAACAAGTAAGTAATTCTGCAGAAGAATACCAGGTACGAAATGCTAAAAATGTCGGCACATTAAATATAGGTGGTAGTTTGACAACCATTGCTAGTTTTGTAGTAGGCAACTAATAACACTATTACTGAATTCACAGTTACAAATAAAGAAAGATGAAAAATGACATCATGAATTATGCGTTGGAAGCTGCCAATCCATATTTGCTTGGTCCGTATGCTCCAATATTCGAGGAGATCGTTGCTAAAGATTTGAATGTAATTGGTGAAATTCCCAAAGACATCAATGGTGTATATGTACGAAATGGTCCTAATCCTAGATTTGAACCAAAAGGTCATTATCATTGGTTTGATGGAGATGCAATGTTGCACGCCATTCAAATCGAAAATGGCAAAGCAACCTATCGAAACAGATGGATTCGTACTGAAAATTTCAAAACAGAAGAAGCTGCAGGAAAATCGTTGTGGCAGGGATTGATGGGTAAATTGTCAGAAAATAAAGATCACCTAACCAATAGAGGTGTACCACTCAAAGACACCGCTAATACAGCTGTTGCTTATCATGATGGAAAATTGCTCGCTGGTTGGTACATGTGTGGTGATCTCTATGAAATAGACCCGATCAGCTTAGAAACAAAAGGCATTCAGAATTACAATGGGACGCTCAATTCAAAAGCGATGGCGCATGTCAAAGTAGATGAACAAGCAAATGAAATGATGTTTTTTGACTATGAATTGACAGAATCATATTTAGCCTATGGTGTAGTTAATGGAACAGGCACTGTCAAGCATTTTACCAAAGTGCCAACAC